>NZ_JASGDD010000052.1:0-52879 GCF_047607365.1 Nocardioides sp.
CTGCCCCAGCGGCGCCAGGCTGTCGGCCGGACCGCCGGCCGCCGGCCAGCGCCAGCCGGGGCGGTCGGACCCCGACCAGCTGTAGACGCTGCGCAGCGCGGTCTGCACCTTCCGCCCGACCGGAGCGGCCGCGGCGTCGGAGCCCAGGAACTCCCGGACCGTCCTCTCCGTGAGCGCGGTCGTCGGGTGGAGCAGCCCGTTCGCCTTGGCCACGGCCCAGACCACGCCCAGCGCCGCCCGGGCAGGCCGCTCGCCGGCGAAGACGCCGGGCCGGCGCTCGAAGCCGAGCAGGAGCGCTCGCCGCAGTGCCAGCCGCACCTCGCCTCCCGGACCGTCGTAGAACCGCTCGCTCACCGCGTCGAGCAGCTCGGCGATCGCCCGGAAGCGCGCGCCGCCCGCCGCGTCCAGGTCGATGGGCGGCTCCGGCAGCGGCCCGGTCAGCGGCTCCCGCGTCAGGGTCAGCACGGCCTGCCGGCTGCCGCAGTGGGCGTCGAGCCACTCCATCGCGCCCACCCATGCGGGCGGCTCGGCGCAGGCGGGGGCGTCGAGCACGCGCCGCTGTGCGGCGAGCACGTCGTACATCAGGTCCCGGCACTCCGGGCACAGGTGGACCGTGTGATCGAGCTGCTGCGTGTCGCCAGCGTCGTACCAGCTCGCGGTGTCGTCGTTCATGGTGACCTCCGTCTCCTTCATCTGTCGTTGCGAAGAGATGTGCGTGGAAGTCGCCGTCCTCGCCGAGCACTCCACCACGGCCCACCGACAGAACCGGGCGCAACCCGGATTGACGCCACCCATTAACGTTCCGCGTGTGGCACACAAGTTGGTGATCGTCGAGTCCCCGGCGAAAGCACGCACGATCGGCGGCTATCTCGGGGACGGCTTCGTCGTGGAGTCCTCCATCGGCCACATCCGCGACCTGCCGCAGTCGGCCGCCGACACCCCGGCCAAGATCAAGGACAAGCCCTGGGGTCGTCTCGGTGTCGACACCGACAACGGATTCCAGCCCTACTACGTCGTCCCCAGGGACAAGAAGAGCCACATCACCAAGCTCAAGGGCCTGCTCAAGGAGGCCGACGAGCTCTACCTCGCCACCGACGAGGACCGCGAGGGCGAGGCCATCGCGTGGCACCTCCTCGACGAGCTGAAGCCGAAGAACATCCCGGTCAAGCGGATGGTCTTCCATGAGATCACCCGCGACGCGATCCAGGCCGCGGCCGCGAGCCCGCGCGAGCTCGACATGGACCTCGTCGAGGCGCAGGAGACCCGACGCATCCTCGACCGCCTCTACGGCTACGAGGTCAGCCCGGTGCTCTGGCGCAAGGTGATGTCCGGCCTCTCCGCCGGCCGCGTGCAGTCCGTCGCCACCCGGCTCGTCGTCGACCGCGAGCGCACCCGGATGGCCTTCAAGGTCGCCTCCTACTGGGACCTCGAGGGCACCTTCGACTCGGGCGTCGCCGGCGCCGGCTCCGCCCGGATCTTCCCGGCCAAGCTCCACTCCATCGACGGCACCCGCGTCGCCTCCGGGTCCAACTTCGACCTGGACGGCAACCTCAAGGGCGGGTCCGACAAGGTCGTGCACCTCGATCGCACCCGCGCCGAGGCCCTCGTCGGCGCACTCGCCGACACGACGTACGACGTCCGCAGCGTCGAGTCGAAGCCCTACCGCCGCAGCCCCTACGCCCCCTTCCGCACCACCACCCTGCAGCAGGAGGCGAGCCGCAAGCTCGGCATGAGCAGCTCGGTCACGATGTCCGTGGCCCAGCGGCTCTACGAGAACGGCTTCATCACCTACATGCGCACCGACTCCACCAGCCTGTCGGACACCGCGGTCAACGCCGCGCGGCGCCAGGTCAGCGAGCTGTACGGCGGCGACTACCTGCCCGACGCGCCTCGCGTCTACGCCAGCAAGGTCAAGAACGCCCAGGAGGCGCACGAGGCGATCCGCCCCTCGGGCGACACCTTCCGCACCCCCGCCCAGACCGGCCTGACGGGCGACCAGTTCCGGCTCTACGAGCTGATCTGGATGCGCACCGTCGCCTCCCAGATGAAGGACGCCGTCGGCCAGACGGTCTCGATCCGGCTCGGCGGCGCGGCCGCCACTGGCGAGGACGTCGTCTTCGGCACCAGCGGACGCGTGATCACCTTCCACGGCTTCCTCAAGGCCTACGTCGAGGGCACCGACTCCGCCGATTCCGAGAAGGACGACGCCGAGACCCGCCTGCCCAACCTCAACCAGGGCGACAGCGTGACCAGCGCGAGCCTGGGTGCCAACGGCCACGAGACCAAGCCGCCCGCCCGCTACACCGAGGCGACCCTCATCAAGGAGCTCGAGGACCGCGAGATCGGCCGCCCCTCGACGTACGCCTCGATCATCTCGACCATCATCAACCGCGGCTACGTCTACAAGAAGGGCACCGCGCTCGTCCCGGCGTGGATCGCCTTCAGCGCGACCCGGCTGCTCGAGGACCACTTCGACCGGTTCATCGACTACGACTTCACCGCCCACATGGAGCGCGCCCTCGACGAGATCGCCAACGGCAGCGCCACCCGGGTCGGGGAGCTCGGCGAGTTCTACTTCGGCTCCGAGCGCCAGGAGGGGCTCAAGCCGCTGGTCGACGGGCTCGGCGACATCGACGCGCGCGAGAACGCGACCTTCCCGATCGGCGGCGCCGACTCGGGGATCCGGCTGCGGGTGGGCAAGTTCGGCCCCTACCTCGAGGGCCCCGACGACGACGGCACCTCGCTCGGCAAGCGCGCCAACGTCCCCGACGACCTGCCGCCCGACGAGCTCACCCTCGACCGCGCCAAGGAGCTGCTGGCCAACCCGACCGGCGTCGACATCGAGCTCGGCAACCACCCCGAGAGCGGTCTGCCGATCGTCGCCAAGGCCGGTCGCTACGGGCCGTACGTCACCGAGGTGCTCCCCGACGACGCCCCCAAGGGCACCAAGCCGCGCACCGCGAGCCTGTTCAAGAGCCAGACGCTGGAGTCGATCACCCTCGACCAGGCGGTCAAGCTGCTCACCCTGCCGCGCGTCGTCGGCGTGGCCGAGGACGGCGAGGAGATCACCGCCCAGAACGGCCGCTACGGGCCCTACCTCAAGAAGGGCTCCGACTCCCGCACGATCGGCAGCGAGGAGCAGCTGCTCACCATCACCCTCCCCGAGGCGCTGGCGATCTACGCCCAGCCCAAGGCCCGGGGCCGCGCCGCCGCGGCGGCGCCGCTCAAGGAGCTCGGCAACGACCCGGTCTCCGGCCAGCCGATCGTGGTGAAGTCCGGGCGCTTCGGCGACTACGTCACCGACGGGGAGTACAACGCCACCCTGCGCAAGGACGACACCATCGATCAGCTCACCCTCGAGCGCGCCGCGGAGCTGCTCGCCGAGCGGCGCGCCAAGGGACCCGCCAAGAAGGCGGCGAAGAAGACGGCCAAGAAGGCGCCCGCCAAGAAGACCGCGGCGAAGAAGACCGCCTCCAAGAAGTGAGTACGACGCGTTGACTCTGCGGCACACCGTCGTCACTCGCGACGAGGGCACCAGCTTCACCGTCACGACCTGGCCCGCGGCGGATCCGGGCGCCCCGGTGCTGCTCGTCCAGCCCGCCATGGGGATGCCCGCGAGCTACTACCACCGCCTCGGCGAGCAGGTCGCCGCGGCGGGGATGCATGCCGCCGTCGCGGAGCTGCGCGGCCACGAGGCCGAGGGCGGCCGGATCCCCAGCCACTCCTACGACTTCGGGTACGCCGACATGCTCGACGACCTCGATGCCACCGTGGCCACGGTGGAGGAGCGGTTCCCCGGGTCGCCGGTCGTGCTGCTCGGCCACTCGATGGGCGGACAGCTGGGGACGGCGTACGTCGCCACGCACCCGGGGCGGATCGCCGGCCTCGTGCTGATCGGGTCGGGGACGCCGTACTGGCGCGACTTCGGGTGGCGCGCGCTGATCGCGGCGCCCCTCTTCGTCGGCACCAGCCAGGCTCTCGGGCACTTCCCGGGCAAGCGCTTCAAGTTCGCCGGTCGCGAGGCCAGGACCATGATGCGCGACTGGGCCGGACTGGCGGTGACCGGCCGTCTCCCGGGCGCCACCCGTGCCGAGCTCGACGCCCTGACCGTGCCGGTGCTCGCCTACACGATCGCCGGCGACTGGCTCGCCGGCGACGCCAGCGTGCACGGGCTGCTCGACCTGATCCCTCGCGCCGACGTCACCTGGGAGCACCTCGACGAGGACGGCATCGACCACTTCAAGTGGGCCCGCCGTCCCGACAGCGTGCTGCCCCAGATCCTCGGGTGGGTGCGCAGCGCTGTCGGTGAGCCCGCATAGGGTGTCCGGCGTGAGGTTCCCGGGGGTCTACGCCGACACCGGGGTCTTCGTCTGCTTCGAGGGCGGCGAGGGGTCGGGCAAGTCGACCCAGTCCCGTCTGCTCGCCGACACGCTCGCCGCCGACGGGTTCACGCCGCTGCTCACCCACGAGCCGGGCGGCACCGAGGTCGGCCGGACGATCCGCCGGATCGTGCTCTCGCCCGAGACCGGCGCCCTCGCCGACCGCTGCGAGGCGCTGCTCTACGCGGCCGACAAGGCCGAGCACGTCGAGACGCTCGTGCTGCCCGCTCTCGCCCGCGGCGAGGTCGTCATCATGGACCGCTACGTCGACTCCACGCTGGCCTACCAGGGTGCCGGCCGCACCCTTCCGGTCGCCGAGGTGGAGGAGGTGGCGCGCTGGGCGACCCGCGATCTGAGACCCCACCTCACCGTCGTGCTCGACCTCGAGCCGTCGGCCGGGCTGGGTCGCTTCGAGGGCCGCGACCGGATCGAGGGGGAGTCGCTGGAGTTCCACGAGCGCGTTCGCCACGCCTTCCTCACCATGGCCGGCGCCGACCCCGATCACTACCTCGTGCTCGACGCGCGGGCGCCCGTCGAGGAGATCCACCGGGCGATCCTCGCGCGCGCCATCCCGCTGCTCGAGCAGGCGGCGCGATGACCACCCAGGAGTCGGCGTGACGGTCTCCCTCGCCACGGCGGTGGCCTCGTGACGGTCTGGGACGGCCTCGTCGGACAGCGGCACGTCGTCGGCTCGCTCCAGCGGGCCGCCGGAGGCCAGGGCATGACGCAGTCCTGGCTCTTCACCGGACCTCCGGGATCGGGCCGCTCCAACGCCGCGATCGCCTTCGCGGCCGCCCTCCAGTGCCCCGACCGCGGCTGCGGGACGTGCCACGAGTGCCACACCGTCCTCGCCGGCTCCCACGCCGACGTCGCGGTCATCCGCACCGAGAAGCTGTCCATCGGCGTCGACGAGGTCCGCGAGCTCGTACGCCGGAGCGCGCTCGCCCCGGCCGGCGGACGCTGGCAGATCCTGATCGTGGAGGACGCCGACCGGCTGACCGAGCAGGCCAACAACGCGCTGCTCAAGGCGATCGAAGAGCCCAACGGCCACACCGTCTGGATGCTCTGCGCCCCGACCGTCGAGGACCTCCTGCCCACCATCCGCAGCCGCTGTCGCCTCGTCACGCTGTCCACGCCGACGACCGACGAGGTGGCCGGATTCCTCGTCCGCGTCGACGACGTGAACGCCTCGCTCGCCGACTACGCCGCCCGGGCCAGCCAGGGCCACATCGGCCGCGCGCGGGCCCTGGCGCGCGACGAGGCGACCCGCAACCGGCGCCGCGAGGTGGTCGCGATCCCGGCGATGCTCGTCAGCCCGGCCGGTCGGAGCGGTCTCGGCGCCTGCATGCGCGCCGCGACCCAGCTCGTCGAGGTGTCCAAGGCGGAGGCCGACGCGATCACGCAGGAGCTGGACGCGCGGGAGAAGGCCGATCTCGACGCCGCCTACGGCGTCGTCGAGCGCGGCCGTCGCCCGCGCGAGTACGCACCGGCGCTGCGCCGCCTGGAGGAGGGTCAGCGGACCCGCGCGAAGCGGCGGCAGCTCGACGTGATCGACCGCGGTCTCATGGACCTGGTGAGCGTCTACCGCGACGCGATCGCGGTCGCCGCCGGCGTACCCACGCGCCTGGTCAACGAGGAGATCCGGGCCGAGGTCGAGTCGCTCGCCCGCGTCGCCACGCCCGAGGCCAACCTGGTGCGGATCGACGCGATCTTCGCCGCGCGCGAGCAGATGCTGGAGTTCAACGTCCCTCCGGCGCTCGCGCTGGAGTCACTGATGGTCGCCCTGCGAGGGACGGGCGAGCCGAGCGAGAGGGGAGTCCGGGCATGAGCCGCGGGAACAAGGTCATGGTGTGGGTGCTCGTCGCCGCGCTCATCCTCGGCGGCCTGGCCGCGGTCGTCGCGGCGGTGGTGTCCGGCTCCGGCGGCTCGGGCACCTCGGGCGCCCAGGACCCAGCCGCCTCCATGTCGCCCGAGGCGGGATCGAGCATCGCACCCGAGGCGACGCTCCAGCAGTTCTACGGCCAGAAGCTCGACTGGTCGAGCTGCCGCAAGACGTTCCAGTGCGCGACCCTCACGGTCCCGCTCGACTACGCCGACCCGACAGGCACGACGATCGACCTCGCGCTCCTCAAGGTCCCCGCCAGCGGCAAGCGGGTGGGCTCGCTGGTGGTCAACCCGGGAGGCCCGGGCGCCCCGGGCACCGACTACGCCGCGCAGTACGAGGACGCCTTCGGCACGCCGCTGCACGAGCGCTTCGACATCGTCGGCTTCGACCCGCGCGGCACCGGCGACTCCTCGCCGGTCGACTGCCTCACCGACGAGCAGCTGAACGCCTACATCGACACCGACCCGGACCCGGACACCCCCGCCGAGGAGGCCGAGTCCTTCGCGGTCGGGCGCGAGTTCGGCGCGGGCTGCGTCGCCAGGTCGGGCGAGCTCGCGGCCCACGTCTCCACCGAGGAGGCGGCGCGCGACATGGACGTGCTCCGCTCGGCGCTGGGCGAGGCGACCCTGGACTACTTCGGCGCGTCCTACGGCACCAAGCTGGGCGCGACCTACGCCGACCTCTTCCCGACCAAGGTCGGCCGCTTCGTCCTCGACGGCGCCGTCGACCCGTCGCTGCCCGCCGCGACGATGAACCTCGAGCAAGCCAAGGGCTTCCAGACCGCCCTCGACGCGTACGTCGACAACTGCCTGGACCCAAGCGACGTCGACGACCGGGACCGCGACGGCGGGAGCGACAGCTGCTTCCTCGGCTCCACCCGCGAGGAGGCCGAGCAGAGGATCGCGGACCTCCTGGCACAGATCGACGCCAAGCCCCTGCCCACCTCCGGCGGCGGCGAGCTCACCGAGGGGGAGGCCTTCCTCGGCATCGCCCTGCCCCTCTACTCCCGCGACTACTGGATCTACCTCAGCCAGGCGCTGAAGCAGGCGCTGAACAGCGGCTCGGGCGACATCCTCCAGCTGCTCGCCGACGCCTACGCCAGCCGCGAGAACGGCGCGTTCACCGACAACTCGATGGAGGCGATCTACGCGATCAACTGCCTCGACGACTCCTGGGCGCTCACCTCGGCCGCCGAGGTGGAGAAGGTGATCCCCGACTTCGAGAAGGCCTCGCCGACCTTCGGCCGCGCCTTCGCGTGGATGGGCACGTCCTGCGCCGGCTTCCAGGACAAGACCGACAACGAGCCGCACGAGCTGCACGCCACCGGGTCCGCCCCGATCGTCGTCGTCGGCACCACGCGCGACCCCGCCACGCCCTACCAGTGGGCGAAGTCCCTCGCGTCCCAGCTGGACAACGGCGTACTCGTGAGCAGGGACGGCGACGGCCACACCGGCTACAACGCGGGCAACTCGTGCGTCGACGGGGCGATCGAGGACTACCTCATCAAGGGCGTCGTGCCGAAGGACGGCCTCTCCTGCTGACCCCGCCGATCGGGGCCTCCCCTCCCGCCGACTGGGGCCTCCCCTCCCCGCGAATGGGGCCTTTCCTCACGCCGAATGGGGCCTTGGGGAGTCACACCGGCTCGGCGTAGTCGTGCATCCGGCGAGTGGCCAGCTCGATCATGAAGCGAGCCGCGTTCGAGAGCGTGGCGCCGGGGCGATGGGCGATGGCGAACGTCTCGTAGACCTTGGGCCGCAGCGACACGTAGGCCGCGCGCGGGGCGAGGGTCGGGATGAGTACGTCGGCGATCCCCTTGGTCGTGACGGTGTCGGCCACCCCGCGCCCGGCCAGCTCGATGACGGTCTCGACGTCCTCCACCTCGATCTTGGGCGCCAGGGTGCGGCCGTGCTCGGCCATCATCTGGCTGAGCTTGATCCGGGTGGAGTCGACGTCCTTGAACGAGCTCTGGGAGAGCGCCAGGTTCGCCAGCGAGAGCCGGTGCGGTGTGACCGGCGTCGCGAGCCGGGCCGGGTCGACGCTGACGTAGACGATCTCGTCGCGCGCGATCGGCGTGAGGTCGAGGCCTTCGCTGACCAGGCTGGAGACGGCGATGAGCGCCACCTCGAGCTTCCCGTGACGCAGGTCCTCGTAGATCTCGATCGAGTTCAGCCCGGTGATCTCGACCCGGACGCCGGGGTAGCGCGCCAGCACGTCGGCGACGAGGTTGGCGCTGAGGTAGTGCCGGCCGGCGCCGAACATGCCGAACCGGATCGTGCCGGTCTCGAAGGACTTCGCCGACTGCACCGCGCGCCTCGCCTCGTCGGCGGCGGCGAGGGTGCGCTCGGCGTGGGGCCGGAGCTCGTCGGCGACGGTCGTCGGCACCACGCCGCGGCCCACCCGGCGGAACAGGTCGACGCCGAGGCCGCGCTCCAGGCCGCGGATCTGCTCGGAGATGGAGGGTTGGGCATAGCCGAGCTCCTCGGCCGCCGCCGTCAGCGAGCCGTGCTCGTAGACCGTGAGGAAGCACCGCAGCTGGTGCAGCGTCATCATGGCTCGAACCTCATAGGAAAAGCCTATGGGATCCAGAGAAAAGATCGTCTACCTCTATACAATAATCCGGCTCATCATAGAAGCATGTTCACCCACCACTGCTCGTCGTGCGACACGACCTACCTCTTCTTCCCGACCGACATCGCGGCGCTGCGCAACACCGACCACGGTGTCGAGATCCACTTCGACTGCGTCTGCGGCGCCCCCCAGGTCGAGGCCACCCAGCACGTCCTCGCCGCCTGAGCGACGCTCCCTGGTGGCACGTCCGGCAAGTCGGCCGGCGCCCCCGCGGCTGCGCTCCGGCTGTTTCGACGACCGCTAGCGGCAGAATCCCGCGATCTCGAGGCCGTGGTCCTGGTCGCCGAAGGTCTGCGCCAGCGCCAGTCCGGCCCAGTCGACGGGCGAGGGCAGCTCCGACGCGCTGATCCCGCCGCGGGTGGCCAGCGCGAGCACGAGCTCCCCGCCGCCGGCGTACGCCCAGGCGCCGCGGGTGCCCTCGGCGCCCCCGCCCGGCGAGCGGACGACGACATGCTCGGGGATCGCGCCCCGCATGTCGGCGGGTGCCTCGCCGCTCCAGCACTCGTAGTGCGCGAGCAGCCACGCGCTCGGCTCGGGACCGACGCCGGCGACGTCCGCTTCCCCGGTCACCACGACGAGGTCGGTCGGCCGGGACGTGAGCGAGACCCCGACCGCGACGAGTCCCCCGACCGCGAGGGCGTTGATCGCCAGCAGCCGCACGAGGACGCGCCGGACGCCGGCGCGTCGCGGTGCCCTCGGTGAGACGATCACGGCGCCTTAACGAGCCGTGCCGACATCGGTGCCGACCGCGGACCGGTGGTCTAGCGCGGTCCCGGTCGCCGCGTTTTCGTCGCTCGGGCGGGTCGTCGCTATGCTTGCCCGCGTTGTCCACGCCCCGCCCGGCCCGTCCGCGGCGGACGCGAGGCCAGCACGCCGCCTTAGCTCAGTCGGTAGAGCAACTCACTCGTAATGAGTAGGTCGTCAGTTCGATTCTGACAGGCGGCTCCAGCATCGGAATGTCGCGCGCGTAGCCTGGAGGCGTGCGCACGCTCCTCCTGTACGACGCCGACTGCGGCTTCTGCGAGACCGTGGCCGGCCGCCTTCCGCTCCTGAGGCTCGACCTCGACATCACCTCGATCCAGGCCGAGGACCTCGAGGCGCTGGGCATCGACGCCGAGCGGGCCGAGCGGGAGATGCCGCTGGTGCGGCCGGACGGGAGCGTCGTCTACGGCCACGTCGCGTGGGGTGAGGCGCTGCTGCGCGGGCCACTGCCGCTCCGCCTCGCCGGCCACGCGCTCCTGGCCCGCCCGGTCGTGCCCCTCGCGCGCCGGGTCTATGCGTGGGTCTCCGACAACCGCCAGCGCCTGCCCGGCGGCACGCCGCAGTGCGCGCTGCCGCCGAAGCCGTAGCGCTCGCTAGGCTCGGCGGTCGTGGCGGAGCGCAGGCAGTTCAACACCTCGATCACCGAGACCGCGCGCCGGCAGCTCGCGCGCGTCGCGGACGAGCGGGGGATCTCCCGCGACCGGCTCGTGGAGGAGCTCCTGCGGGAGTACGCCGCCGGCGCCCCGACGAGTCAGCCCGAGGACTGGGTGCGCGTCCCGTTCCGGGTCGACGCCGACGTGCTCGAGGCGGCCCAGGCCGAGGCCAGGCGCCGGGGAGAGAAGCTCTCGGAGGCGCTGCGGCAGCGGATCGACGCGGTCGACGAAGGCTGACCGGTCACGGCACGAACACGATCCGCTCCTCCGAGCCGAGCGACTCCGTCCACGTCCGCTCGACGTCGGTGAGGGGCACCGCGCGCGGCCGTACGTCGAAGGCGCCGGCGGCGACCGCCTTGGCGATCGCGGGCAGCTCGCTCTTGTACTCGCGCCCCGGCACCGAGCCGATCCCGCTGCCGACGAGCTGGAGCCGGGCCGAGCGCAGGGCGGCCGACGGGATCGACGACTCCAGGCCCGCCATCGACCCGATCT
This sequence comes from Nocardioides sp., assembly GCF_047607365.1. GTDB lineage: Bacteria > Actinomycetota > Actinomycetes > Propionibacteriales > Nocardioidaceae > Nocardioides. Next base: position 10,800 of record NZ_JASGDD010000052.1, read on the forward strand.
GGACCCAGGCGAGCGGCTGCGAGCGGTCGCGGCGAGCGGTCAGCAGGGGCACCATCGCCGCGGCGGTGACCGGACCCCAGACGTAGTCCAGGACCACGTCGACGTCCGCAGCCGGGGTCAGGTCGTCGTAGAGCAGTGTGCGGTCGGCCCCGAGCGCGCCGAGCGGAGCGAGCTTCGCGATGTTGCGTCCCGCGGCGACGACCTCCCTGGCACCGAGTCGCTTCGCGACCTGGATCGCCATCCGCCCGGAGCTGCCGGTCGCGCCGAGGATCAGCACCCGCTGTCCCCGCCGGAACCGGATGCGCCGGCGTAGCGCCACCCAGGAGGACATCACGGCGTTCATCGCCGCCGCGATGGCGACCGGGTCGACGCTCCGGGGGAGGACGACACTGCGGTCGAGCTCGATCACGGTGCGCTCGGCCATGGTGCCGAGCGCGGTGTCGTCCAGCAGCGCGTAGCGCAGCCGCCCGCGGTCGTCGCGGACGACGGCGTCGATGCCCGGCACGAGGGGGAGCTCGTCGGTGCTCGTGTAGTGGGAGCCGTCCGCCTGGGAGCGCACCCGGGGATGCAGGGCGGCGGCGAGCACCTCGACCACCGCCTCGCCGCGCGCGGAGGCGGTCGGCTCCTCGATCTCGGTGTAACGGGGCGGGGCGTCGTACGACGTCACGAGGGCAGCATGCATGGCGATCTCCTGTCGATTGTTCGTGACACGAACTACTTGATAGTTTGATTCGCGAAACGAACCATGTCAACCTGAGCGCATGCCGCAACGTGTCGACGAGGAGCGAGCCGTCGACGCGCTGGTCCAGGCCTCGTTCGCCGTCACGCGCGTCCTGTCGGAGGTCGCCTCCGAGCACGACGTCTCCCTGACCCTGCTGCGACTGATGGGGATCCTCCTCGACCATGAGCCGCGGATGGCCGAGCTGGCCGAGCACCTCGGCCTCGAGCGCTCCACCATGTCCGGCCTCATCGACCGGGCCGAGCGACGCGGACTCGTCGAACGGCGCCCCGACCCGGTCGACGCCCGGGCGACGGTCGTGGTGATGACCGAGGACTCCCGCGAGCTCGTCGAGTCCGCCCGGGAGCGGATCCTGGAGACCCTCGGCGAGTTCCTGCTCGATCTGCATCCGGCCCAGATCGCGCACCTGACCGACAGCCTCGAGACCATCGTCTCGACCGCCGGCGGGACGCGGTAGCCTCGCCGGACCATGGACAGTGCGGAGACGGTGCGCCTGCGCCCGATCGACCCGGACGACGCCCTCGACGTCGCGGAGGTGCTCCGCATCAACGAGGAGAACGTCGAGGTGCTCGCGCCCATGGACGAGGCGAAGCTGCGGCGCAAGCAGGCGATCGCCGAGCGCTTCGACGTGATCGAGGTCGGCGGGCGGATCGCGGGCTTCGTGGTCGTCTACGCGCCGACGGCGGGCTACTGGTCGGAGAACTTCGCGTGGTTCTCCGGGCGCTACGACGACTTCCTCTATCTCGACCGGATCGCGCTCGACCCGCAGGTGCGCCGGCTCGGTGTCGGCAGCCACGTCTACGCCGAGCTCGAGGCGCTCGCGGCACCTCGCGGGAGGATGACCCTCGAGGCCGTCGACACCAACGCGGGCAGCCTCGCCTTCCATGCCCGTCGCGGGTACGCCGAGGTCGGCCGTCTCACCGTCGACGGCCACCCGAACGTCATGATGGTCAAGGAGCTCTGATCCGGCGATGACGCAGGGAGTCGACATCGAGGCGATCGAGCTCCGCCGGATCGCGCTGCCCCTCGTCGCGCCGTTCCGGACCTCCTTCGGCACCCAGACCGACCGCGACGCCCTGCTCGTCAAGGTGGTCACCGGCGACGCCGAGGGCTGGGGCGAGTGCGTCGCCGACGCCGACCCGCTCTACTCCTCGGAGTACATCGCGACCCAGGAGGAGGTGATGCGCGGCTTCCTCATCCCCGCGCTCGCCTCGGACGCCGGACGCCATGCCCTCCGCCAGCACGGCGCCCCCGCGGTCGCCCGGGTGCTGAGCCCGTTCAAGGGCCACCGGATGGCCAAGGCCGCGCTGGAGACGGCGATCCTCGACGCCGAGCTGCGCGCGGAGGGCCGCAGCCTGGCCCGCGAGCTCGGCGGCGTCGCCGCGACCGTGCCGAGCGGTGTCAGCGTCGGCATCATGGACGAGATCGCGCAGCTCCTCGACGTCGTCGGCGGTTACCTGGCCGAGGGCTACGTCCGGATCAAGCTCAAGATCGAGCCCGGCTGGGACGTCGAGCCGGTGCGAGCCGTCCGGGAGCGCTTCGGCGACATCCCGCTGCAGGTCGACGCCAACACGGCGTACACGCTCCGCGACGCCCGCCACCTCGCCCGGCTCGACCCCTTCGACCTGCTCCTGATCGAGCAGCCGCTGGAGGAGGACGACATGCTCGGCCACGCCGACCTGGCGAAGCTCATCAGCACCCCGATCTGCCTCGACGAGTCGATCCTCTCCGCCCAGACCGCGGCCGCGGCCATCCGGCTCGGTGCCTGCGAGATCGTCAACATCAAGCCCGGCCGGGTCGGCGGCTACCTCGAGGCCGTCCGGATCCACGACGTCGCCGCCGCGCACGGCAAGGCGGTCTGGTGCGGTGGCATGCTCGAGACCGGCATCGGCCGGGCGGCCAACGTCGCCCTCGCCTCGCTGCCCGGCTTCACCCTGCCGGGCGACATCTCGGCGTCGCACCGCTTCTACGCCCGCGACATCACCGAGCCGCTGCGGATCCAGGACGGCCACATGCGGGTGCCGACCGGCCCAGGCCTGGGCCCGACGCCGATCCCCGAGATCCTCGACGAGGTCACCACGAGCGTCGGGCTCATCGACGTGTCGCGCCCGTGACCCTTCCCCTCGTCAGCCGCGAGGGTCCACGATGTGCGGAGCCGCCCAACCGCTGGGCGGCATGACGATAGGGGGGATCCGATGGCAGGCAAGTTCGAGGTCTACGAGGACAAGGGCGGCAAGTTCCGCTTCCGGCTGAAGGCCTCCAACGGCCAGGTGGTCGCGGTCGGCGAGGCGTACGAGACGCTCTCGGCCGCGAAGAAGGGCACCGAGGCGGTCCAGCGGGCCGCCGACGGCGCGACGGTCGTCGAGACCGAGGGCTGAGCCGCTTCGGCGGGCGCGCGGGCACCGGCCCGCCGCCCGCCGTCAGCTCTGGACGGTGCCCTCCCAGGCCGACCGCGCGCCGGAGTCCCCGACCCGGTAGACCTGCACGCCCGCGGCGACCGAGGCGGCCAGCGCCAGCACCGCGACGAATCCGGTGAGGACGCGGTGGCCCCGGCCGGAGAGCACGACGAGCAGCACGTCGAGCACGAGCAGCGGGAGTGCGAACCAGATCAGCTGCTCGCCCAGCTTGGCGTGCTCGCCCGGGTCCCCGACCCACTTCTCCAGCGCCTCGCCGCTCTGGGTCGCGACCGGGATCAGGACCGTCGCGACCGCCGTGCAGCCGACGAGGAGCCAGCCGAAGCGCCGGCGCCACGGCGGCACGACCACCACGGCGACGGTGCCGAGCACGGCCAGGGGCAGCAGCACGACGACCGCGTGCACGACCAGCGGGTGGAGGGGGATCCCGTCGATGGAGTCGAACATGCGTCCAGCATGAACGTTCAATCTGAGAATCGCCAGTGTCCCGGCAGTCTCCGGGTCAGATGAGCTGGAGCGCCTTCGCGGTCCGCTCGAGCGTGGCGGTGGCCAGCTCGGCGTCGTCGCCCAGCTTCGTCCCGTACGTCGGCACCAGCTCGGCCAGCGTGGGTGCCCATGCCTCGCGGTGGTCCGGGAAGCACTGGTCGAGGATCTGCAGCATGATCGGCGTCGCGGTCGAGGCGCCCGGCGAGGCGCCGAGGAGGCCGGCGATGGTGCCCTCGTCGCCGACGATGACCTCGGTGCCGAACTGCAGCGTGCCGTCGGGGCGGATCACCTGGACCCGCTGGCCGGCGACGACCTTCTCCCAGTCGCCCTGCTGCGCCTCGGGGAAGAAGTCGAGGACGTCCTTGAACTTCCGCGAGGAGCTCGAGAGCACCTGGGTGATGAGGTACCAGGTCAGGGGCACGTTGTGGACGCCGGTGGTGAGCATCGGGGCGATGTTGTCGCCCTTGATCGACCCGAACAGGTCGAGCCAGGAGCCCTTCTTGAGGAACTTCGGCGTCCATCCGGCGTACGGGCCGAAGAGGAGGTGCCGCTTGCCGTCGATGACGCGGGTGTCCAGGTGCGGCACCGACATCGGCGGGGCGCCGACGGCCGCCTTGCCGTAGACCTTGGCGAGGTGCTTGCTGACCAGCTCGGGCTTGGAGGTGCGCAGGAACTCCCCGGAGACGGGGAAGCCGCCGAAGCCCTTGATCTCCTTGATCCGCGACTTCTGCAGCAGCGGCAGGGCACGGCCGCCGGCGCCGACGAAGACGAAGTCCGCGGTGTGGTGGAACTTCTCCTTGGTGTCGTGGTGGCGGCCGATGACGTGCCAGACGCCGTCGTTGGTGCGGTGGACGAGCTTCACGTCGGCGCCGAACTCCACCGTGGCGCCGCGGGCGACCAGGTTGTCGGTGAGGGCCTTGGTCAGCGTGCCGAAGTCGACGTCGGTGCCGGCCGGGTGGAAGGTCGCGGCGATGGCCTCGCCGGGACGCCGGCCCTCGATCAGCAGCGGCGCCCACTTCTTGATGACGTCGTAGTCGTCGCTGAACTCCATGCCCGCGAAGAGCGGGTGCTCGCGCAGGGCCTGCCAGCGGCGGTGGAGGTAGTCGACGTTGGCGGCACCCCAGACGAACGACATGTGCGGCGTGGTGCGGATGAACGACGAGGGGTCGGGGATCTCGCCGCTCTCGACGAGGAAGGCCCACAGCTGGCGGGAGAGCTGGAACTGCTCGTTGACCACGACCGCCTTGGAGATGTCGATCGTGCCGTCGGCCGCCACCGGCGTGTAGTTGAGCTCGCACAGCGCCGAGTGACCGGTGCCGGCGTTGTTCCAGGGGCCGGAGGACTCCTCGGCGAGCGCGTCGAGACGCTCGAGGATGCGGATGTTCCACGTCGGCTCGAGGTGCTGCAGCAGCGTGCCGAGCGTGGCGCTCATGATGCCGCCGCCGATGAGCACGATGTCCTTCGTCGCTGAGTTGGTCGCAGGAGACGCCATGAGCGGATTCTAGGATGCGTTCGTGCCTGCTCTGACATCAGCCCATCGGGCGTGGATCGAGGAGGCCGTACGCCGGGTGGAGGCCGACTCCAATCGCAGTGCCGACACGCACCTCCACCTGACACCGCTGCCCGACGCGGTGGGGGAGGCCGGCATCTCGCTCTACCTCAAGGACGAGTCCGTCCACCCGACCGGCTCGCTCAAGCACCGGCTCGCCCGCTCCCTCTTCCTCTACGCGCTCTGCAACGGCTGGCTGCGGCCCGACTCCACCGTGGTCGAGGCGTCGTCGGGCTCGACCGCCGTCTCCGAGGCCTACTTCGCGCGGCTCATCGGGCTGCCCTTCGTCGCCGTGATGCCGCGCTCCACGTCGCCGGCGAAGGTCGAGCTCATCGAGTGGTACGGCGGCACCTGCGCGTTCGTCGACACCGCCGGGCAGGTCTACGACGAGGCCCGGCGCATCGCCGCGGAGCGCGGCGGCCACTACATGGACCAGTTCACCTACGCCGAGCGGGCGACCGACTGGCGCGGCAACAACAACATCGCCGAGTCGATCTTCGCCCAGCTCGCGGCCGAGCCGCACCCGATCCCGGCGTGGATCGTCGTGTCGGCCGGGACCGGCGGCACCTCGGCGACCATCGGCCGCTACCTGCGCTACCGGCGCCATCCCACCCGGCTGCTCGTCGCCGACCCCGACGGCTCGGCCTTCCTCGACGGCTGGGCGGCCGACACCTCCGACGCGACCGGCCCGGGCTCGCGGATCGAGGGCATCGGCCGCCCGCGGATCGAGCCGTCGTTCGTCGGCGGGGTGGTCGACGACATGGTCCGGGTCCCCGATGCCGCGTCGATCGCCACGATGCGCTGGGTCTCGTCGCTGCTCGGGCGGCCGGTCGGGCCCTCGACCGGCACCAACGTCTGGGCGGCCCTCGGGGTGATCGAGCGGATGCGCGCGGCCGGGCAGCCGGGGTCGGTGGTCACGCTGCTGTGCGATGGCGGCGAGCGCTACCGGACGACCTACTTCGACGACGCCTGGATCAGCGGCCAGGGGATCGAGCTCGCTCCCTTCGACGCCGCGCTGACGGCGTACGCGGAGAGCGGGACGCTCGTCGTCTGACCCCGATGGTCTAGACCGTTCGGGCATTTCGCGTCATGGAGCGCGAACGCGCCCGTTCCATCCCCGAAGGTCGTCCACCGGTGGGGGGTGGACGACCTTCACCCTCCTCCCGGCGGCGCTCGCCGGCTGCGGCACGATGGGGCCATGTCCGCCAGCCCCGACTCCACCGGCGCCGCCGTCTCGCCCGACTCCGGAGAGCACTGGAGCGCCCCCGGAGCCTGGCGGGTGGCCGACGGGCTCCATCGCATCCCGCTGCCCCTGCCCATGGACGGGCTGCGCGCGGTCAACGTCTACGTGCTCGAGTCCGGCGACGCGAGCGGAGGGCTGACGCTCATCGACGGCGGCTGGGCGATCACCGAGTCCCGCACGGCGCTGGAGAAGGGCCTCGCCCAGATCGGCCGCGGCTTCGGCGACATCCGGCGCTTCCTCGTCACCCATGTCCACCGCGACCACTACTCGCTCGCCGCCACCCTCGGCACCGAGTACGGCGTCGACGTGACGCTCGGGATCGGCGACAAGCCCACGCTCGACATGCTGCTGGACCCGTCGTCGGTCAGTGGGCCGACGATGTTCGACCAGCTCCGCGACGCCGGCGCGCACGACCTCGCCGAGCTCTTCGAGGGCTTCGACCTCGACGACGGGCGCGACGACCGGTCGTCGCGCTATCCCGATACGTGGCTGGAGGGCGACCAGCGGATCGCGGTGGGGGAGCGCACCCTGGACGCCATCCACACCCCGGGTCACACCCGCGGCCACTTCGTCTTCGCCGACACCGCCGCCGGGATGCTCTTCGCGGGCGACCACGTCCTGCCCACGATCACCCCGTCGATCGGCTTCGAGCCGGCGGTCGGCGAGCAGCCGCTGCGCGACTTCATGGCCTCGCTGACGCGGATGCGGGAGCTGCCGGACCTGCGGCTGCTGCCCGCGCACGGCCCGGTCGCACCGTCGACCCATGCGCGGGTGGACGAGCTGCTCGCCCATCACGAGCGGCGGCTGTCGCTGTGCCTCGCCGCCCTGACCGGCGGTGCGCCCGTGACCTCGAAGGAGGTCGCCCAGACGCTGCCCTGGACCCGGCACGAGCACCCGTTCTCCCGTCTCGACAGCTTCAACGCCGCGCTCGCGGTGATGGAGACCAAGGCGCATCTGGAGCTCCTGGTGGCGCGCGGCCAGGCGGCCCGCTCGCCGTCGGCCGACGGCGTCGGGTTTAGCCCGGCGGGCTGAGTGAGAGACTCCAAGCGCACACGACGCATCGGGCGTCGCAAGAATGGGGTGGAACATGATCGGAATCAACACGCGCGCCGTCGCCTCGCTGGCGGCCGTCGTCACTCTGGGACTCGGGCTCGCGGCCTGCGGGTCCTCCAGCGACGACGCGGACAGCACGTCCTCTGCCAGCACCAGCACGAGCGCCTCGGCGGACGCGAGCGAGTCGAGCTCGTCCGACGACACGACGGCGAGCGGGTCGCTCGAGGACATCGTCGCGCAGGCCCAGAAGTCGGTCGACGGGATGAAGGACTCCTTCGGGGGCATCTACTCCGACATCAAGATCGAGGCCGAGGGCGACGACACCCTCAAGTACACCTACGTCTTCGCCGACGCCTCGACCGCCGACGCGGCGAAGTCGAGCCTCAAGGACCAGTACGACACGTTCCAGTCCACCTGCGACTCGACCATCACCCCGATGCTCGAGCAGGCGGGCGTCAAGGACGCCAAGGTGGAGTACATCTTCCAGGGCCCCGACGGCGACGAGGTCGGCTCCTACACCTGCAGCTAGCCGACACCTCGCGAGCGCCCGCCCCGGATCACCACCGGGGCGGGCGCTCCGCGTCTCCCCGTCCTTCGTGTCCTCTCCGCCCCCGTTCGGCGTCGTCGCGTCAGCCGTTGAGGAGGTCCCCGATCCCCGGCTGTCCCTGGCCAAACCCGCGCTCACGGTGTGTCGGCCCGAAGACCTCCTGACACCCGCCGCGGCGTGTCTGGCGCGCGGCCTACGCCTGTGCCACGTCGAAGTCCACGCGAAGCGAATAGCGCTCGGCGACGTAGGAACTGATGGTGTATTCGAGCGGTCGTCCAGTCTGGTCGGTGATCGTGCGAGTCTCCACCAGCAGTGGCGTCGCCGAATCGACCCGAAGATGCTCGGCGTCCTCTCCTGCGGCTCGCGCGCTGATCACCGAGCGGCCCGCCATCGGACTGTGGCCGAGACGCCGCAGCTCGTGATGGAGCGAGCCGCCCTCGAGGTCCGCGGTTAACAGCGCCGTGAGGTGCGCTGGGAAGGCCGCGCGCTCTACGGCAATCGGAAGATCATCGAAGTAACGAACCCGGGTGATGGCGACGACCCGCGCGGTGCCGGCCCCACCCTCTGCCAGTGCCGCGCTCTCCCCCTCGCTGGCTGGCCTGATGTTCGCCTCTAGGACACGCGACCGAGGTCTTCTTCCTTCGGCGAGTGCTTGGTCGTGAAAGCTGACCAGTTCCCCAACCGGTCGAGCGGCGGCTGGCTTGCGGACGTAGCTTCCTCGGCCGGGGACGCGCTCGAGGAGCCCGTCGCTCTCGATGCGATTCAGTGCCGCGCGCACAGTCATGCGAGCCACGGCGAACTCCTCTGACAGGCGCGGCTCCGAGGGAAACGGGTCTCCGTCACGTGCCTCGGCCAGACGCCGCCGCAGTTCCTTCTCGATGCGCTCGTAGAGCGGTTCTGACGGCATGCGGGCCTTTCGCTGTTGTGTGCGCAAGAGTCATCCTATAGTCTAGGCTGCCTAGACAACCTAGACAGATTATGAAAGAAATGAGGACAGCTGGTGAGCGTCGAAACCCTTGCCTACCCGGTGTGGACCGGACGACTGCCGACGATGGAGTCGGTCGCGAAGATGATCGACCACTCCCTGCTTCGTCCCGAACTGGGCAGAGTCGACATCGACGGCGGCCTGGCCACCGCTGTCGAATACCGCGTCGCCTCGGTCTGTGTGCGCCCCGCCGACGTCGCCTACGCTGCCGAGCGACTGGCGGGAACCGGAGTGGCGGTCGGCACGGTGGTCGCGTTCCCGCACGGGAGCAGCACCAGCGAGGTCAAGGTCTATGAAACCGAGCGGGTGATCGCGGCCGGGGCCGACGAGATCGACATGGTTGTCAACATCGGCCGACTGCGCGACGGCGATGCGGCGTTCACCGAGTCTGAGATCCGCGCCGTAGTCGAGGCTGCGGCCGGACGCTGCGTGAAGGTCATCTTCGAGAACAGCTACCTCGATGACGATCAGAAGGTGGCTGGCTATCTCGCGGCAGAGCGAGCCGGCGCCCACTTTGTGAAGACGTCCACCGGGTTCGCCGCCGGCGGCGCAACCGCGCACGACATTGCCTTGATGCGCGCGACGGTCGCGGTGGACGTCGCCGTGAAGGCTGCCGGCGGCGTCCGTTCCCTGGACGCCCTGCTTGAGTTGAACCGACTCGGCGCGACGCGCTTCGGTGCGACAGCCACGGGCACCATTCTGGATGACCTGGCCGCGCGGCTTGCCGGTCACGCTCCGGTTGCCGCGAGCGTTGCACCCGGGGGCGGCTACTAGTGGTCATCTTCGGCCGCTAGCCTTGACGCGTCAGACAGGGGAGCCCTGGAACCGGGCTGAGAGCGCGACAGGAGTCGCGGACCCTCCGAACCTGCTCCGGTTAGCACCGGCGAAGGGAGTCATGATGCGTTCGCGCGCATGGAGACGGCACCGTCTCACCGTGGCGGTGCCTGCCGCCCTCCTCACCATCACCGCCTCCACCCTGACGGCCTGCGGCAGCGACGCCGACGGCTCGGCAGCGTCCTCGAAGGGCTCGACGGTCACCCTCGTCACCCACGACTCGTTCTCGCTGCCCGACGAGCTCACGGCGAGGTTCGAGAAGGAGAGCGGCTACACGCTCAAGGTGGTCGCCAACGGCGACGCCGGCCAGCTCACCAACAAGCTCGTCCTCACCAAGGACTCTCCGACCGGGGACGTCGCCTTCGGCGTCGACAACACCTTCGGCTCCCGGGCGCTCGACGAGGGCGTCTTCGCCGACTACACCCCGGCGAGCGTGCCCGAGGGGGTCGGCGACTACGACCTGTCCGGCGACGGGGGCAGCAAGCTCACGCCGATCGACACCGGCAACGTGTGCGTCAACGCCGACACCGACTGGTTCGCGGATCACGACCTGACCCCGCCGGCGACTCTCGACGACCTCACGAAGCCGGCGTACCGGGACCTGCTCGTGCTCCCCGGCGCGGCCACCTCGAGCCCGGGCATGGCGTTCCTGCTGACCACGATCGCGGCGAAGGGCGATGACTGGCCGGACTACTGGAAGGCGCTGCTCGCCAACGGCGCGGAGCTCACCCAGGGATGGTCGGACGCCTACGAGGTCGACTTCACCGCGGGCGGCGGCAACGGCACCCGCCCGCTCGTCCTCTCCTACGACTCCAGCCCGGCGTTCACCGTCAAGGACGGCCGGACGACCACGGAGGCGCTGCTCGACACCTGCTTCACGCAGGTCGAGTACGCCGGGGTGCTGGCCGGGGCGAAGAACGTCGACGGCGCACGGGCGCTGGTCGACTTCCTGCTCACCCCGGAGGTCCAGGAGGCGCTCCCGGACGCCATGTACGTCTACCCGGTGGTCGCCGGCACCCCGCTGCCGGCCGACTGGGCGTCGTACACGAAGCGGCCGACGAAGCCGTGGAGCGTCGACCCCGCGGAGATCGACCGGAACCGCGACTCCTGGCTCGAGCGATGGACCGACATCACCACCCAGTAGCGGGCGAGGAGCCCACGAACGTGGGGCCACACGCCGAGGGCGGACGCACCCTCCGGCGGGTGACCCCTCTCATGGGGGCCCTGGTCCGAGTGGTGGTGCTGGCGGCGGTGCCCCTGGCGGTCCTCGGCACGCTCTTCGTGCTGCCGGTGAGCGCGATGATCGGGCGCGGCCTCGACGGCGGGATCGGGCCGGTGCTCGACGTGCTGGCGCGCCCGCGGGTGCACCGCGTGCTCTGGTTCACCCTCTGGTCGAGCACCGTCGCCACGGCGATCGCGGTCCTGCTCGGCGTCCCGGCCGCCTCGGTCCTCTACCGGCTGAGGTGGCCGGGCAGCCGCGCCGTCCGGGCGCTGGTGATGACGCCGTTCGCGATGCCGAGCGTGGTCGTCGGCATCGCCTTCCGCCAGCTGCTCTCCGAGGGAGGGCCGCTCGGCGGCCTCGGCCTGGACCACTCCGCTGCCGCCGTGATCGCGGGCCTGGTCTTCTTCAACGTGCCGCTCGTCGTCCGCACGGTCGGCCTTGCGTGGGAGGGCCTCGACCCCGAGCCGGCCGAGGCGGCGGCCGTGCTCGGCGCCGGCCCGGCCACCGTCTTCCGGCGCGTCACCCTCCCCGCGCTGCGGCCCGCCATCGGCGGGTCCGCCGCCGCGGTCTTCCTCTTCTGTGCCACCGCGTTCGGGATCGTGCTCATGCTCGGCGGCCTGCGCTACGCCTCGGTCGAGACCGAGATCTACCTCCTCACGACCAACCTGCTCGACCTCCGCGCCGCCGCCGCCCTGTCGCTGCTCCAGCTCCTCGTGGTGGCCGCGCTCCTCCTGCTCACCGGCCGGCTGCAGCGCGAGGCTCCCACCGAGCGCGGCATCGCCCAGCCGCGGGCCGTGCGGCGCTCGGACGTCCCGGCACTCGGCGCCACCCTCGTGCTGGCCGCCCTCATCGTCGTCCCGGTCGCGACCCTCGTCTCCGGCAGTCTCCGCCGCGACGGCGCGTGGACGCCGGCCAACTACCGCGCGCTCGCCGGCCTCGCCGGCGACGCCATCGCCACCAGCCTCCTCACCGCCGTCGTCGCCACCCTCGCCGCGATGGCTCTCGGCCTTCTCGTCGCGTACGTCGTCAGCCGGCCGTCCCGCACCGGCGCGGAGCGCCGCCTGCGACTCGCGCTCGACGCCGTCTTCATGCTGCCCCTCGGGGTCTCCGCGGTGACCCTCGGCTTCGGCCTCCTGCTCGCGCTCGGCCGGTGGCGGGACGACCCGTGGCTCGTCCCGATGGCCCAGGCGCTCGTGGCGCTGCCCCTCGTCGTACGCACGCTCGTGCCGGTGTGGGCCGGGATCGACGACCAGCTCCGGGACGCCGCCGCGACGCTCGGGGCCTCACCGTGGCGGATCCTGCTGCGCGTCGACCTCCCGCTCGTCCGTGGCGCGGCCGCGGGCGCCGCCGGGCTCGCCGCCGCGGTCTCGCTCGGCGAGTTCGGTGCGACCAGCTTCCTCGCCCGCGACGAGCACCCCACGCTGCCGATCCTCGTCTACCGCCTCCTCAGCCACCCGGGCGCCGCCAACTACGGCGGCGCGCTCGCGGCGTCGGTGGTGCTCGGCGCCGTCACGACGGTCGTGCTGCTGGCCGGCGAGCGCGCGGCCACCCGTCACCGTCCGTTCACCTAGACTGCCGGTCGTGTACCGCCGTGCCCAGCTCCTGCTGCTCGTCAACGCGGTGGGCATCGGGGTCGCGGCGGTCATCGTCTCGATCGTCACGGACCGGCCGCTCGTCGATCCCGACGGCAGCTTCCTCGGGCCCACGTGGCTGCGCCTTCCGCTGCTGCTCGGTGGCGCGATCCTGCTCGACATCCTGCCGCGGACGCTGTGGCTGTCGAGGTTCCGGCCGAGCGCCATGCTGCCCGTCGCCCAGGCCCGGCTGCGCACCCACTGGAACAGGGAGCGCCTGACCCTCGTCGTGGTCGGCATCCTGGCGTTCTACATCGTCTACGTGTCCTACCGGAACCTGAAGTCGGCGCTGCCCGCGCTGATCAGCGCTCAGTACGACCACGAGCTCCACCTGATCGACCGCGCCATTCTCTTCGGCCACGAGCCGGGCGTGCTCATGCAGGACATCTTCGGCACGAGCGTCTCCGCCTGGGTGCTGTCGCTGGTCTACATCTGGTTCCTGTCGCTGGTCCCGATCTGCGTCACCATCTGGTGCGTCTGGTCGCGCAACCTGGCCTACGGCTACTGGTTCGTCTGCTCCCAGGCGCTGGCGTGGACCCTCGGCACGATCTCCTACTACGCGCTGCCGACGATCGGCCCCGGCCTGCAGTACCCGCAGATCTACGCGACGCTCGCTCAGACCCCGACGAGCGACCTCATGCACTCACTCGTCCTCGCGCGGCAGTCGATGCTGTGGGACGCCCAGTCCACGACCGCCCAGACGGTGGCGGGCTTCGCCTCCCTGCATTGCGCCATCACCCTGCTGATCACCCTGATGGTGCAGTACACGCTGCCGTGGGCCTGGCTCAAGGTCGTCGCGTGGATCAACCTCGTGCTCACCGTGTGCGCCACGCTCTACTTCGGCTGGCACTACATCAGCGACGACGTCGCCGGGATCATGATCGGCCTGGTCTCCTTCTACCTCGGCGGACTGGTGAGTCACCAGCACTTCCGGCGCAAGGGCTACGCACGGCGGGAGGCGCTCCGCATGCGTCCCGAGCAGGAGGTCACCACGGTTTGACGGTCCTGGTCCCCGGGTACGAGATCCCTCATGGACAGCACCGTCGCCCGTCAGCTCCGCGCCTTCCTCGCCGGCCCGTACGCCGACACGCGTGAGCTGGTCCTCGGCAGCCTGGAGCCCTACGCCTCGGTCCTCGAGGACGCCGAGCGCCTCCCGATCGACGAGTTCCGCGACCGGGTCCGCGACGTCGTCGTCGAGATGGCCGGCTCCGGCCTGACCGCGCTCGGCTTCCCGAAGGAGTACGGCGGCGCCGGCAACATCGGCGCGTCCATCGCCGCCTTCGAGACCCTGGCCGTCGGCGACCTCTCGGTGCTGGTCAAGACGGGCGTGCAGTTCGGGCTCTTCGGCGGCGCGATCCTCCAGCTCGGCACCGCGCGCCACCACGAGGCCTACCTCGCCGACACCGTGGCGGGCAACGTCATGGGCTGCTTCGCGATGACCGAGCACGGCCACGGCTCCAACGTCGCAGCGCTCGGCACCGTCGCGACCTACGACCGCGAGACGCGGGAGTTCGTCATCACGACGACCACGGAGGACGCCTACAAGGACTACATCGGCAACGCCGCCCGCCATGCCGAGCTGGCGGTCGTCTTCGCGCAGCTGGAGATCGATGGCGAACGTCAGGGGGTGCATGCCTTCGTGGCCCGGATCCGAGAGGCGGGGGAGCCGGTCGTCGGCGTACGGATCGCGGACGACGGACGCAAGATGGGGCTCAACGGGGTCGACAACGGCCGGCTGTGGTTCGACGGCCTCCGCGTGCCGCGCGAGGCCCTGCTCAACCGCTTCGCCGACGTCAGCGAGGAGGGCGTCTACTCCAGCGACATCGAGTCGGTGAACCGCCGCTTCTTCACCGTGCTCGGTACCCTCATCCAGGGGAGGGTCAGCGTCGGCGGAGCCGCCGTCACGGCCAGCAAGGTCGCGCTGAGCATCGCCACCCGCTACGCCCTCCAGCGGCGGCAGTTCGACACCGGCGCCGGCGACGACGGGCTCGAGACGCCGCTGCTCGACTACGGCCAGCACCAGCGCCGGCTCCTCCCGCTGATCGCCCGCAGCTACGCCCTGACCGCCGCGCAGGAGGTCCTGGTCGACCACCTGCACCGGTCCTTCGGGGGCGACCTGCAGGGCCCGGAGGACCCCGAGGTCTACCGCCGTGAGCTCGAGTCGCGCGCCGCGGGGACCAAGGCGCTCGCGACCTGGCACGCCACCCGGGCGATCCAGGAGTCGCGCGAGGCCTGCGGGGGCGCGGGCTACCTCGCGGAGAACCGCTTCGCGGCGCTCAAGGCCGACACCGACGTCTTCACCACCTTCGAGGGCGACAACACGGTCCTGCTTCAGCTCGTCGCGAAGGGCCTGCTCACCGACTACGCCGGCGAGTTCTCCTCGATGGACCAGCTCGAGCTCGTCCGCTTCGTCGCGTCCCAGGCGGTCGACACGGTCGTCGAGCGGGCCAGCGTGCACAAGCTCATCGAGCGGGTCCGCGACCTGCTCCCGGGCGGCGACGGCGACGAGCCCGACATCAGGGACGCCGACTACCACCTCGCCATGCTGAGCTTCCGCGAGGAGCACATGCTCGCCGGGGTCGCCCGCCGTCTCAAGGGCGGCATCGACCGGGGCACGCCGGCCGGCATCGTCTTCTCCCACGTCCAGGACCACGTCATCGCGCTCGGCCGCGCCCATGTCGAGCGGCTGATCCACGAGGCGTTCGTCGCGAAGGTCCGCGCGCAGCCCGAGGGAGCCGCCCGCGACCTGCTCGACAAGGTCGCCGACCTGGCCGCGCTGTCGGCCATCGAGGCCGACCGGGCCTGGTGGATGGAGCACGGCCGGCTCACCGTGCAGCGCTCCAAGGCCATCACGGCCGAGATCAACACGCTGTGCCGCGAGCTCCGCCCTCACGCCCGCGACCTGGTGGACGCCTTCGGGATCCCGGACGCCTTCCTCCGCGCCCCCGACCTCGTCTGACCTCTCGTGCGTCCCACGACGAGCCACGTCCTCTCCCGGATCTGCTCCTGGGAGCGGCTCTCCACAGGGGAAGATCCGGGCCTGGCCTCGGTCGGCGGCCGCGGTGAGGCTGGTTGCACATCTTCGCCACCGACCGCACTATGAGGGAGTGATCACCATGCCGCTCGACACCCTCGCGACCGTCGCGAGCGTCCTCGTCGCAGCAGTCGGCCTCTACATCGCCGTCCACGCCGACCTGAGTCGGCAGATGCGCGACCACCGTGCTGAGACCAAGGCCGATCTTGGGAACCATCGGTCCGAGGCGAAGGCGGAGTTGGCGGCTGTGCGGTCGGAGATCAGGGCCGATCTTGGGAACCATTGGTCGGAGGCGAAGGCTGAGTTCGCTGCCCTGCGGTCTGAGACGGCGAGGGTTGAGGAGCGACTGACCGCTGAGATCCGGCGAATCGACGACCGCGTCTTCCAGCTCGCGACGGCTCTCAAGCCGTTGACCGCGCCGGAAGGCGCTTGATCCCGGCGGCGCCCGGCTCGACGGCGAGGCCGCACGACGCCGTGCTCCGGGCCTCACGTGACCCATCGAGGCCATTGACGCCCGGGTCCCTCTGACTGACGATAAGTGCCATGCGTCGGTGGCGGCACCTCCTGGCCGTGCCGCTCGTCGCCTCGATCTTGGGGCTCACCGGCGCTGCCGGGGGACGCCCGGTGACGTCAGCGGCCTCACCGACGTCCGGACCTCCGCGCCGCCGGCCTCCTCACCCGCGGCGGCGACAGCTCTCACGCTGGCCGGCGCGAAGCGGGACAAGAAGGCTCCGTACGTCTACGTGGTCAAGGGCCGCCTGACCGGGTCCTTCCCCGCGTCGGCATGCTCGGGACGGGTGAGCGTCGCCGTCCGCCGGGGCGCGAAGCTCGTCACCTCGGCCACCGTCCCGCTGGCGGGCTGCGCCTTCAGCGGGAAGGTCACGGTGTCCTCGGCCAAGCTGAAGCGGGCGCTGCCGAAGAGAATACGCAAGCGCCACTCCAAGGTCCGGCTGACCCTGACGGTGACCTGGCCCGGCAGCAGCAGCCTCGCGGCCTCCTCGCGCAGCATCACCGTGGTCGCCCGCTGATCTCATCGACCTTGCCGTGATTGCGGGGCGCGACGTCGAGATCAACACGCTGTGCCGCGAGCTCCGCCCTCACGCCCGCGACCTGGTGGGCGCCTTCGGGATCCCGGACGCCTTCCTCCGCGCTCCCGACCTCGTCTGAGATCCCATCGGGGCCACCCGCCGTCCCTGACGGGATCCGTGGTCCGCTCTGTCCACACGCGAGTGTCGCGCCCCGCGGGATCGGTCGGTGTCGGGTGTCAGCGTGGTTGCGGTTCATGCACCGACCACCGACCATGAGGGAGTGACCACCGTGCCGCTCGACACCATCGCCACCGTCGTGGGCACCGTCGCGCCGCTCTTCGCCGCTCTGTGGGCGTTCAACCAGAGCATCAATCGCCGCTTCGACCAGCTCCGCGTCGAGATGGGCAGTCAGGGCTCGCAGCTCCGCGCCGAGCTGGACAGTCAGAGCTCGCAGCTCCGCGCCGAGATGCGGGGACAGGGCTCGGAGCTGCGGACCGAGATGGGTGACATGAGATCGGAGCTGCGGGCGGAATTCGCCGCTGTCCGTGCCGAGATCCGCCACGTCGACGACCGGGTGTTCCAGCTCGCGCGCGACATGGCGCCGACTCGCCAGGAATGAGCACGGCGGGCGGAGCGTGCTCCACCCGCCGTACGGAACGAGGATCAGTGACCGGCGTCGGCCAGGCGCTTGACGGAGGCCTCGATCTCGGCCTCGGCCTCGGCCTTGCCGACCCAGTCGGAGCCCTTGACCGACTTGCCCGGCTCGAGGTCCTTGTAGCGCTCGAAGAAGTGCTTGATCTCGTCCAGGGTGAAGTCGTCGACGTCGTGGACGTCCTGGATGTGGTCGAAGCGGGGGTCGGTCGGCACGCAGAGAACCTTCTCGTCCTGGCCCTTCTCGTCCTCCATGACGTACATCCCGACGGCGCGCGCCTCGAGCACGATGCCCGGGAAGAGCGGGAACGGCATCAGCACGAGCGCGTCCAGCGGGTCGCCGTCGCCGCCGAGGGTGCCCTCGATGAAGCCGTAGTCGGCCGGGTAGACCATCGAGGTGAAGAGCACGCGATCCAGGCGGATCTTGCCGGTCTCGTGGTCCTGCTCGTACTTGTTGCGCGAGCCGCGCGGCACCTCGATGAGCACGTCGAACGTCACAGTCATGGCGGTAGTGTCCCACGCGTGAAGTGGTGGTCCGTCGTCGCCGCCGCTCTGCTCGCCCTGGCGCTGGCACTGGTCCTCACCACGTCCGCGCAGGCCCCCCAGCCCTCGGAGACCGCGTCGCCGGAGCCCTGGGACGCCTCCGTTCCCACGCCGGCCGCCCTCACCGCGCGTACGCCGGCGGCCGACCCGGACGAGGTCGCGGCGGTCCTGCGCGGCCGGCTCTCCGGGTCCGACCTCGGCAGCCATGTCCTCGCCGAGGTGGCGGGCCTGACGGGCGACCCCCTGGTCTCGGTCGGCACCGGCTCGGCCACGCCGGCCTCCACGGCCAAGCTCCTCACCACTGCTGCGGCCCTCCACGTCTACGGCCCCGAGGCGACCTTCGCCACCCGGGTCCTCTCCCCGCGCAGCGGCGTCATCGTGCTCGTCGGCGGTGGCGACCCGCTGCTGGCCACCGAGCCGTCGAAGCCGACCGGGAAGTCCCAGACCCCGGTGGCCGACCTCACCACGCTGGCGGCCACCACCGCCACCGCCCTCAAGGCCGCGGGCGTCACCGTGGTCCGCCTGGCCTACGACGACAGCCTCTTCGCCGGCCCGGCTACCAGCCCGGCCTGGCCGTCCACCTATGTGCCCGAGGACGTCGTGTCCCCGGTGTCGGCCCTCCGGGTCGACGAGGGGCTGCTGCCCGGCAGCGAGGGCGGCGGCCGCGACCTGACGCCCGCCGTCACCGCGGCGCGGCGCTTCGCCGCGCTGCTCGAGAGCGACGGCATCACGGTCGGCGCCAAGCTCCGCCACGGCGCCGGCACCGGCGACGAGGTCGCGCGGGTCGAGAGCGCGCCGCTGCGCCAGATCGTCGAGCACACCCTCCAGACCAGCGACAACGACGCCGCCGAGACACTGGCGCACCTGGTCGGCGCTCGGGCCGGGGACGGCTCCTTCAGCGGCGGCGCGACCGCGACGACGGCCGCGCTCACCGAGCTCGGCGTCCCGCTCGACGGCGTGACGCTCGCGGACGGCTCCGGCCTCTCCCACGACGACGCGCTCACCCCGGCCGCCCTCACCTCCGTGCTGCGACTGGCCACCACCGACCCCGACCTGCAGGTGCTCTCGTACGGGCTCCCGGTGGCGGGATTCAGCGGGTCGCTGGCCGCGCGCTACACCGACGACGGGAGTGACGGCGGGCTCGGCGTCGTACGCGCGAAGACGGGGACGCTCACCGGCGTCAGCGCCCTCGCGGGTTTCGTCACCGACGCCGACGGCACACCCCTCGTCTACGTCGTCATCGCCGACGAGGTGCCGGTCGCCAACACGCTCAAGGCCCGGCAGGCCCTCGACGACGCGGCCGCGGCCCTGGCGACCTGCCACTGCTCCGCGACCGCCTCCGGAGACGGGACGGCGACCGCCCAGCCGTCGGCTACGGTCGCCCCATGACCGCCACCGGTGCGAGCGAGATGATCGACTGGAAGCTCGGCGTCCGGCTCGGCACGCGCGTGGCGGGCGACGGGCCGCGGGTGAGCCGTGCCGAGGCCGACGCGACCGTCGCCGAGCTGCGTGCCGACGCCGCCCGCTCGACCGGGCTCGTCCGCGACTTCACCGGCCTCGACGCCCCGGAGGGCACCGCCCCCGTGCTCGTCGTCGACCGCGCGGGCTGGATCCAGGCCAACGCCGACAGCTTCCGGACGGTCCTCGCCCCGGTCGTCGACAAGCTCGGCAGCACCGCGTCCCGCCCGCCCGCCGGCCTGGGCAAGGCCATCGGCAGCAAGGTGACCGGCGTCGAGGTCGGCGGTCTCCTCGGCTTCCTGGCCGGCAAGGTCCTCGGCCAGTTCGACCCGTTCACCTCGACCACCGAGGCGCCACACGGCAGGCTCCTGCTGGTCGCGCCCAACGTGGTGCACGTCGAGCGCGAGCTCGGCGTCGACGCGGGCGACTTCCGGCTCTGGGTCTGCCTCCACGAGGAGACGCACCGCGTCCAGTTCACCGCCAACCCCTGGCTGCGCGACCACATGCTCGGCCAGATCGGCGAGCTCGCCCAGCTCACCGACGCCGGCACGATCCGTGACGACCTCGTCGGGAGGATCGCCCAGATCGTCAAGGGCGACGGGCCTACCGGGGGCAGCCTCATCGACCTCGTCACCACGCCCGAGCAGCGCGCCATCCTCGACGGCCTCACCGCGGTCATGTCCCTGCTCGAGGGTCATGCCGACTACGTCATGGACGGCGTCGGCCCGAGCGTCATCCCCTCGGTCGAGGCCATCCGCGCGCGGTTCACCGAGCGGCGCAAGGGCATCGGCGCCCTCGACCGGCTGCTGCGGCGGCTGCTCGGCCTCGACGCCAAGATGGCGCAGTACCGCGACGGCGCCGCCTTCGTCCGCCACGTCGTCGACGCGCTCGGGATGGAGCGGTTCAACACCGTCTGGTCCGGTCCGGACGCTCTCCCGACCCTCGCCGAGATCCACGACCCCGAGGCCTGGATCCAGCGCGTGCCCGGCCGCTGACCACAATCGTGCCTTTGTTTGATGACACCCCGGGCAGGCAGCGACGGCCCGGGGTGTCATCAAACAAAGGCACGATCCGTGCGTCGGGCAGACTGACCAGGTGGCCCTCCATCCCGCCGTCGCCGTCGTACGCCGAGGGGTGCGTGCCGCGCTCGCCGACCTCGATCCCGCGGACACCGTCGTCGTCGCGGTGAGCGGCGGGCCGGACTCGATGGCGCTGGCGTCGGCGGCGATCTTCGAGGGCCGCAAGCGGAGTCTGCGGGTCATCGGAGCCACCGTCGACCACGCCCTCCAGCTCGACAGCGCCGAGGTCGCCGCGGCGACCGCCGAGCGGCTCGCCGCCCTGGGGGCCGACGAGACCGCCACCATCGCGGTGCGGGTCGACGACCCCGACCGGGCCGGTCCGGAGGGTGCCGCCCGCCGAGCCCGCTACGCGGCCCTCGAGCAGTACGCCGCCCACGCCGGCGCCCGCGTCGTCCTGCTCGGCCACACCCGCGACGACCAGGCCGAGACCGTGCTGCTGGGGCTGGCCCGCGGCAGCGGCCCGCGCAGCATCGCCGGGATGCGGCGGTCGTTCGCGCCGACGGCAGGCGCCGCGGGTGCGCTGACCTTCCGCCGGCCGCTCCTCGACGTGAGCCGCGACGACACCGTCACCGCCTGCCAGGTCGAGGGGATCGAGGTCTGGCACGACCCGCACAACGACGACCCGGGCTATGCCCGGGTCCGCGTGCGCCGCACGGTCCTCCCGGTGCTCGAGGAGCAGCTCGGCCCCGGCATCGCCCACACGCTGGCCCGCACCGCCGACCAGGTGCGCGCCGACACCGAGCTGCTCGACGCCATCGCCGAGTCCGAGTGGCGGGGGCTGGGTGAGGCTCTGCCGGCCGGCGTGCTCGCGGGATTCCCGGACGCGATCCGCACCCGCATCCTCCGCCTCGCCGCCCTCGCGGCGGGCGCGATCGCCGCGGAGCTGACCTACGAGCACGTGCGCGCGCTCGACGGCCTGGTCACCGGCTGGCGCGGTCAGCGGTGGATCGACCTGCCCGGTCCTCTCCGTGCCGTGCGGACCGGCGACGCCATCGCGTTCCAGCCCGCTCTGTCTGACCCCTGAGACGAGCCGCCGCAGGCGTTAGGGCCTGACAAGAAGTCACGTGGAGTTTCGCGGCGCCGTGGCACGCACTGGCCCGCGTTGTCGGGCACTCGACGGCCTGGCGGCCGCCTTCGGCCCTCCGCCTTGGCCAGTACGCACCACGACACCGCGCAACACGCACGCAATTTCTTGTCAGGCCCCTAGCATGGTCCTTCGTGACGCACATCACTGTCGACCTCACCGATGAGACCCGCGCCGAGCTGGACGCCGACATCGCGGCGCTGACCGCCGGAGCCGAGCATTGGGCGGGTCTCACGCTCCGCCAGCGCGCGGACCTCTTCGATCAGGTGCACGACGCCGTCGCCGCGCACGCGCAGACGTGGGCCGAGGTCGCAGTCGCCGCGAAGCGCACCCCGGCCGCCTACGCGGGCGAGGAGTCCCTCGCGGGCCCGTACGCCGCGATGAACGCCTTCGCCGGCGTCGCCCGGTCGCTCCGCCTGCTGGCCGAAGGGAAGTCCCCGATCGACGGCCTGCCGACCGGCACCGGCC
Organism: Nocardioides sp.; assembly: GCF_047607365.1. GTDB lineage: Bacteria > Actinomycetota > Actinomycetes > Propionibacteriales > Nocardioidaceae > Nocardioides. The sequence continues at coordinate 32,848 of NZ_JASGDD010000052.1, forward strand.
CGGGCGGTCGCACGACGGTCAAGATCCTGCCGAGCGACGCGCAGGAGGTGGTGCTCTTCAGCGGCTTCTCCGCCTCGGTGTGGCTCGAGCCGGGCGTGAGCGTCGACCAGGCCCGTGCCGAAGCCGGGCTCGGCGCCCGCCGCACCGGTGAGAACGGCGGGGTCGGCGTGGTCCTCGGCGCCGGCAACGTCTCGAGCATCGGGCCGCTCGACGTGCTCTACGAGCTCGTCTCCGCCAACCGCACGAGCGTGCTCAAGCTCAACCCCACCTTCGCGACCCTCAAGCCGGTGCTCGACATGGCGTTCGCGCCCCTCGTCGGCGCGGGCCTGATGCGCGTGGTCAACGGGGGCGCCGCGGTCGGCGGCTACCTCACCGGCCACGACGGGATCAGCCACGTCCACATCACCGGCAGCGGTCTCACCCACGACGCCATCGTCTGGGGCACCGGCGAGGAGGCGCGGACCCGCCGCGCGGCCGGCGACCCGAAGCTGACCAAGGAGATCACCTCCGAGCTCGGCGGCGTCTCGCCGATCATCGTCGTGCCCGGCGAGTGGTCCAAGGCGGACCTGCGCTACCAGGCCGAGCACGTCGCGACCCAGCGGCTGCAGAACGCGGGCCACAACTGCATCGCGGGCCAGGCCCTGATCCTCAGCTCCGACTGGCCCCAGCGCGACGCGTTCCTCGACGAGCTGCGCGCGGTGCTCGACGAGCTGCCGCCCCGCCCGGCGTGGTATCCCGGCAGCGAGGCCAAGCTGGAGCAGGCCACGACGTCGTACCCGGAGGCGGAGATCCACACCTCGGGCCGTCTCCTCGTCGAGGTCACCGACGAGACCAGCCAGGACCTCTTCACCACCGAGTACTTCGCGCCCGTCCTCGGCCACACCACACTCCCGGGCGCCGGCGCGGACTTCCTGGCCAACGCCGTCGAGTTCGCCAACGAGCGGCTCGACGGCAGCCTCGGGGCGGCGATCATCGCCGATCCGAAGACCCTCCGCGGGATGGGCGCACGCCTCCAGGACCTGCTGGCGAGCCTGCGCTACGGCGTCATCGGCGTCAACGCGTGGACCGCCGTCGGCTTCCTGCTCCACGGCGCGACGTGGGGCGCCTTCCCCGGGAACACCCTCGACGAGGTCGGCAGCGGCATCGGCATCGTGCACAACAGCCACCTGCTCGCCCACGCCGAGCGCACCGTCGTCACCGGGCCCTTCCGCCCGTTCCCCCGCTCCGTGCTCGGCGGTGAGCTCTCCCTCTCGCCCAAGGCGCCGTGGTTCCTCAGCTCGAAGACCGCCAACACCACGGCCGCGCGGCTGACCGCGTTCGCCGGCAAGAGCAGCTGGGCCCGCATCCCGGGCATCGTCGCCTCCGCGCTGCGTGGGTGACCCGCGCCGCCTCGCGAGCGGACGGCTAGGCTCCTGACCGTGGACGCGGACACCGTGCAGGACGACCTGATCAACATCCTCTTCACCGAAGAGCAGATCCAGGGCAGGCTCGGCGAGATGGCCAAGCAGATCGAGGCCGACTACGAGGGCCGCGACCTGCTCGTCGTCGGGGTCCTCCGCGGCGCGATCATGGTCATCGCCGACCTCACCCGGGCGATGGACCGCCACGTCGAGATCGACTGGATGGCGGTGTCGTCGTACGGCTCCGGCACCACCTCGTCCGGCGTGGTGCGCATCCTCAAGGACCTCGACTCCGACCTGCACGGCCGGCACGTGCTCATCGTCGACGAGATCATCGACACCGGCCTCACCCTCAGCTGGCTCGTCGCCAACCTGTCGAGCCGCGGTCCCGCCAGCGTCGAGATCGCCACCCTCCTCCGCAAGCCGGAGGCCCTGCAGATGCCCGTCGAGCCGAAGTACGTCGGGTGGGACATCCCCAACGAGTTCGTCGTGGGCTACGGCCTCGACTACCGCGAGCGCTACCGGAACCTGCGCGACATCGGCACGCTCGCGCCGCATGTCTACTCGTAGGGCCCGTAGGGGACAATAGGGAATCCCTGTTCGTTAGGAATCTGAGTGAAGCGTTTCGCCAAGAGCCCCCTGCTCTGGATCATCGTCGCGGTCGTGGCCGTGCTCCTCGGCTTGCAGTACCTCGCGCCCCGCAGCGGCGGTGACGAGATCACGACCTCCCAGATGGTGAAGTACATCGACGAGGGCAAGGTCGAGTCGATCACCTTCATCGACGGCGACCAGCAGATCAAGGCGACGCTCGACAAGGGCACCCGCTCGGCCGGCGACGAGGTCACCACGCACTGGGTCGACGGCGCTCAGGAGGGGCTGATCGAGAAGGTCCAGGCGCAGGTCGACGAGGGCACCATCGAGAAGTACAACGCGGAGGTCGCCAAGGCCAGCCTGATCGGCTCGATCCTCAGCTTCATCCTGCCGTTCGTGCTCATCGTGGTGCTCTTCATGTTCCTGATGAACTCGGTGCAGGGCGGCGGCGGTCGGGGCGTCATGCAGTTCGCCAAGTCCAAGGCCAAGCTGATCACCAAGGACATGCCGAAGACGACGTTCGCCGACGTCGCCGGCGCCGACGAGGCGGTCGAGGAGCTCCAGGAGATCAAGGAGTTCCTCCAGGAGCCCGCGAAGTTCCAGGCGGTCGGCGCCAAGATCCCGAAGGGCGTGCTGCTCTACGGCCAGCCCGGCACCGGCAAGACCCTGCTCGCCCGCGCGGTCGCGGGCGAGGCGGGCGTGCCGTTCTTCTCGATCTCCGGGTCGGACTTCGTCGAGATGTTCGTCGGCGTCGGCGCCTCCCGGGTGCGCGACCTCTTCGAGCAGGCCAAGGAGAACGCTCCGGCCATCGTGTTCATCGACGAGATCGACGCCGTCGGCCGCCACCGCGGCGCCGGCATGGGCGGCGGTCACGACGAGCGCGAGCAGACCCTCAACCAGCTCCTCGTCGAGATGGACGGCTTCGACGTCCGCGGCGGGGTCATCCTCATCGCGGCCACCAACCGCCCCGACGTGCTCGACCCCGCGCTGCTGCGCCCGGGCCGCTTCGACCGCCAGATCCAGGTCGACGCCCCCGATCTCGCCGGGCGGGAGAAGATCCTGTCGGTCCACTCGCGCGGCAAGCCGCTGGCCAAGGACGTCGACATCACGAGCGTCGCCCGGCGTACGCCCGGATTCACCGGCGCCGACCTCGCCAACGTGCTCAACGAGGCCGCGCTCCTCACCGCCCGCGCGAACGAGAAGCTCATCACCAAGGCCCACCTCGACGAGGCCATCGACCGCGTCATCGCCGGCCCGCAGCGCCGCACCCGCCTGATGAGCGAGCAGGAGAAGCTCATCACCGCCTACCACGAGGGCGGCCACGCCCTGGTCGCCGCGGCGATGCCGCACAACGACCCGGTGCAGAAGGTGACGATCCTGCCGCGCGGTCGCGCGCTGGGCTACACGATGGTCATGCCCGACGAGGACAAGTACAGCCAGACCCGCAGCGAGATGCTGGACAAGCTCGCGCACATGCTCGGCGGCCGTGCCGCCGAGGAGCTGATCTTCCACGACCCGACGACCGGCGCCGGCAACGACATCGAGAAGGCGACCAACCTCGCCCGTGCGATGGTGACGCAGTACGGCATGACCGAGCGTCTCGGCGCGATCAAGCTCGGCAGCAGCAACGGCGAGCCCTTCCTCGGCCGCGACATGGGCCACCAGCGCGACTACTCCGAGGAGATCGCCGGCATCGTCGACGAGGAGGTCAAGAAGCTCCTCGCCAACGCCCACCAGGAGGCGTTCGACGTGCTCGACGAGAACCGCGACGTCCTCGACTCGCTGGTCCTCGCGCTGCTCGACAAGGAGACGCTCGGCAAGGAGGAGATCGCCGAGATCTTCGAGCCGCTGCGCCGCCGCCCGCTCCGTCCCGCGTGGACCGGCTCGGACACGCGCCGGCCCTCCGAGGTGCCCGCCGTCGAGGTGCCGCAGTGGATCCGCGACCGTGACGTCGCCGCGGCCGCCGCGGCCCACGCAAAGATCGGCGGCAACGGCCAGAACCCGCCCGGAGGCATCACCGACGTGCCCGACTCCCCGGTGCCCGCCGAGACGCCTCCGCCCGCTCCCGGGGCCGGGAGCTGAGGACCTCCCGCCCATGACCGATCGCGTCTCGCTCCCCGACGACGGGCGGGTGGCTCCGTCGTTCGACCACGCCCGCGCGGAGGCGGCCGTGCGCGAGCTGCTCTTCGCGATCGGGGAGGACCCCGACCGCGAGGGCCTGCTCGACACCCCCGCCCGGGTCGCGCGCGCGTACGCGGAGGTGACCCAGGGCCTGCGACAGCTGCCGCAGGACGTGCTCACCACGACCTTCGACATCGGCGCCCACGACGAGCTCGTCCTCGTCCGGGACATCGAGTTCTGGTCCATGTGCGAGCACCACCTCGTCCCGTTCAGCGGGGTCGCCCACGTCGGCTACATCCCCCACGCCGAGGGCCGGATCACCGGCCTGTCGAAGCTCGCCCGGCTGGTCGACGTCTACGCCAAGCGGCCTCAGGTGCAGGAGCGGCTGACCACCCAGATCGCCGACGCGCTCATGGAGATCCTCGCGCCCCAGGGCGTCATCGTCGTGATGGAGGCCGAGCACCTCTGCATGACGATGCGCGGCGTCCGCAAGGCCGGCGCCCGCACCATCACCTCCGCCGTCCGCGGCTCCATGCGCTCCAGTGCCACCACGCGCTCCGAGGCCATGGCGCTGATCAATTCCCGCACCTGAGCCTGGATCCGCGGCGTCGGCCGTCCTCGACGGCCGCACGCGCTCAGGCGCCGGAGTCGGTCAGCCGGAGGTCTTGGTCCGGTCGCACTGCGGGTAGGGGATCCGCATCTTGTTGGAGTCCTCGGGGGCGTCGGGGCACGGGGTCCGCAAGCACGACGTGAGCAGCTTCTTGTACGTCGGGTCGCCGCCGATCAGCGAGACGCCGTCCACCTCGTTCACGGTCGCGCTCTGCTGGATCGCGAAGCCCGGGATGGCGAAGAGCACGTTCCGGAAGGTGACCACCTCGCACGGCCCCGAGCGCACCCCCGCCCGCGGCTGCCGCACACCGGTGGTGGAGTCCCAGCACCAGTCGTAGTCGTTGGGCAGGATCTGGCCGACGACCCACACGGTGCCGCAGTCCGGGGCGTCGGTGCTCACGTCGAGCTCCTCGAAGATGTTGCCGCCGCTCACGCTCTGGCCAGTCTCGGTGTTGCCGTGCCCGGTGACCGTCTCGGTCGGCTTCGGCGAGGTGTTGTCGCCCGCGCCGAACCGGGAGCACCCGGCCGCGAGCGGGATCAGCGCGACCAGTGCCAGCATCGCCAGCAGGGTCGACGCCCGGAGTCGGGATTCCATCAGGGGTCCTCTCGGGTTCCTCGAAGTCATCTGCGCCACCGCCTCTCAGCTCGCGTCGTAGGGGACGGGCTGGGGGTGGGTGGTCGCTCCGGTCACGCCGTCGGTGTAAAGCGCGATCGGCAGCTCCAGCGGCACGACGTGCGTGCTGTAGACCCCGCCGCTGCGGTCGTCCTCCAGGTGCACCGTCGCCTGGAAGGTGAGCGTCACGCCCTCAGCGTCCAGCGGCATCTCCTTGATGCCCTGGTTGCGGATCTCGAAGGCGCCCTTGGGCGAGGTGATCAGCATCCCCCACTTGCACTTCCCCTCGGCGGTGGCCGACGCCTTCTTCCCGCACTTGGTCTTCGCCTGCGGGTCGAAGGTGAGGTTCGGCGCCCAGCCGTCGAGGTCGTACGGCGACACCGGCGCGGCCGTCGGCCCGGTGACCGCGGAGGTGATGGTCATGTGCTCGAGGTAGACCCGGCGCTTGGTCTTGAAGGGATCGCGCAGCCGGCGGCGCATGTCGTACGCCTGGAAGGTGAACGAGAAGTACTTCGTGCCGGCCGGTGCCCACTCCTGCATCCGAGGCGTGGCCTTCGCGGACCAGATCGTGTAGACGAAGTCGATGTCGTCGATCTTGATGTGCCCCTGGTAGGTGCCGTCGCGGGAGAAGACCGAGTTGAAGTCGAGCGGCTGGTCGACGATCTTCTGCCACCAGAGATCGCTCGACGCGGAGGCAGAGGCGGAGGCGGAGGCCGACGCTGCGACGGTGGCGGACGGCGTGACGGTCACCGTCACCGGCGCCGCGGCCGTGCCGCCGCCCCCGCATGCCGTCAGCACGAGGAGCGACAGGGCCGCCAGGGCCGCCGCGGCGCCCGCGCGGCGTGCTCGGGCCGGTGGCGTCGACGGGCGGAGGGTGCGACGCGGGGCGAGCGAGATGGACATCTGTCTCCTGCGGGGATCGCGAGCCGTGGGGCGCACGGGTCACTGCCGCGGTCCACGAGCCGGGCTGTCCGTGCGACCCCATTATGGCGATCGGGCGCCGCGAGAGTCGGAAACGTCGATCCACGGCTTGGTGACAACCGCCGCTCCGGGGCTGGGGGATCTGCGGGTCGCGCCGCCGTGGGGTCGGCTCGAGGAGGTCAGCCGCTCCATCGGCAGGGCACAGCGAGAACTTAGCCCGGGCCGAGCCGGTCCCACTAGGTTTGGCTCCATGTCTCCGCTCCTCATGGGGGTCGTCAACGTCACGCCGGACTCGTTCAGCGACGGCGGTCGGTTCCTCGCGACCGACGCGGCGATCGCGCACGGGCGAGCGCTCGTCGCGCAGGGCGCGGACCTCCTCGACATCGGCGGCGAGTCGACCCGTCCCGGGGCGACCCGGCCTGTCGTGGCCGAGGAGCTCGCCCGGGTGATCCCCGTGATCGAGGCCCTCGCCGGCGACGGCGTCACGGTCTCCGTCGACACCATGCGCGCCGAGGTGGCGGCCGCGGCCGTCGCAGCGGGCGCGGCCATCGTGAACGACGTCTCCGGCGGGCTCGCGGACCCGCGCATCCTCGCCGTCACCGCCGACTCCGAGGCGCGCTACGTCTGCATGCACTGGCGCGCGCACGCGACCGAGATGCAGGCCGCCCCCCACCTCGAGTACGCCGGCGGCGTGGTCGCCGGCGTCCTCGAGGAGCTCGGCGCCCGGCTCGACGCCGCCCGCGCCGCGGGCCTCGACGACGACCGGCTGATCGTCGACCCGGGCCTGGGGTTCTCCAAGACCGCCGAGCAGAACTGGGAGCTGCTGCGCGGCCTGGACCGGATCGGCTCGCTCGGGCTCCCCGTGCTGGTCGGCGCGAGCCGCAAGGGCTTTCTCGGTGCGCTCCTCGCCGCGCCGGACGGCACCCCGCGCCCGGTCGGCGAGCGGGAGTCGGCCCACACCGCCCTCGTGGCCGTGCTCGCGGCGCGGACGAGCCCGCCGATCTGGGCGCTGCGGGTCCACGACGTCGGGGCGGCGCGCGACGCCGTACTCGCGGTGGGGAGGATGGAGCGGTGACCACCATCGACGAGCTCGCCGTCCACGGGATCGAGTGCTTCGGCTACCACGGGGTGTTCGAGTTCGAGCGCCGCGAGGGGCAGACGTTCGTCATCGACCTGGTTCTCGGCCTCGACACCTCGGCGGCGGCCGCGACGGACGACTTGCACCAGACCGTGCACTACGGGACCCTCGTGGCGGACGTGAAGGCCGCCGTGGAGCGTGATCCGGTCGACCTGATCGAGACCCTTGCCCAGCGGATCGCGGATGTCGTCCTCTTGGAGAACCGTGTTCAATGGGTCCGGGTCACGGTCCACAAGCCCGACGCCCCGATCGAAGCGACGTTCCGCGACGTCGCCCTGACCATCACCCGAGCCAATGGAGGCCGTGACCGTGACTGAGTCGCCGAACCCCTATGCGATCGACACCGACACCCTGACCGGTGACATGAAGCCGATCCGCCGCGCCGTGCTCTCGCTGGGCTCGAACCTCGGTGACCGCGAGGGGAATCTCCAGGGCGCCGTCGCGCAGCTCGCCGACACCCCCGACATCTGGATCACCGGCGTCTCGCCGGTCTACGAGACCGTGCCGGTCGAGTCGCCCGAGGGCTCCGGCGACTACCTCAACGCCGTCGTCCTGGTCGACACGACCCTCCCGGCCACCGTGCTGCTGGAGCGGGCGCTGGCGATCGAGGAGGCCTTCGACCGTCAGCGGACCCCGGGCGTGGTCAACGAGCCGCGGACGATCGACGTCGACCTCATCATCGTCGGCGACAAGACCAGCGACGCTCCCGAGCTCCGCCTGCCGCACCCGCGTGCCGCGGAGCGCGCGTTCGTGCTCAAGCCGTGGCACGACGTCGAGCCCGACGGCGAGATCCCCGGCGTGGGCTCGGTCGCCGAGCTCCTCGCCAAGGTGGGCGAGGAGGGCCTCACCCTCACCGACATCACCCTCGCCGACGACTGACCTCGGCGCGGATGTCGCAGCCCGAGCTGAGGCCCACCTCGGCGCGCGTGCTGACCGGCTGTCTGGTCGCCGGCCTGATCGCCGGCTGGGTGTCGCACCGGCTCGCCGACGCGTGGCTCGACCACGCGCCGGTCGTCACCTGGGGGCAGCCGCTGCTCCTGCTCGTGATGGCGCTGCTCCTCGGCGGCGTGGCCTGGTCGACGTGGCGCACCGTGCACGTGCACCGCGTCCGCCTAGAGCCGCACCGCGCCGTCAACCGGCTGGTCCTGGCCCGTGCGTGCGCCGTCGTCGGCGCCCTCGCCGCCGGCCTCTATCTCGGGTACGCCGTCAGCTGGCTCGGCGTCGACGCCGAGCTGGCCCACCAGCGACTGGTCAGGTCGCTGCTCGCCGGTGTCTCGGGCGGCCTGATCACCGGCGCGGCGCTCCTGCTCGAGCGGGCGTGTCGCGTCCGCCCCGACGACGACGAGTCGTAGCCTCGATGCATGTCTTCCCCAACAGCCACAGAGGCCACGCGAGTCACTCGTGTAACACGCCGTCGTGAGCGCAACGTGCGCGTCACCGCGGCCGTGGGCCTGATCGTGCTCGCCGCGCTGGCCGTCGCCGGCGCGGTGCTGAGCGGCGTCCACCTCGCGGTGGCCGTCGCAGCCGGCGCCGCCGTACTCCTCGGTGCCGTCGCCACCCGCATCGTCCACCTCGAGATGCTCGACACCCGCGTCGCGGCCGCCCAGGACCGCGCCGCGCAGGCGCAGGGCTACCTCGTCATCACCGACGCCCGGATCGCCGAGCACCACGCGCAGATCGAGCGGCTCGAGAGCCGCCTGGAGGCCAGGCTCGCGTCCCAGGTCGCCGAGCACCAGCAGACCGTCGCCGACCTCGAGGGCGCGCTCACCGCGGCCCACCAGCGCGCGGCCGACGCGATGAAGCAGCGCGCCGAGGCCACGCGCGACGCCGACACCTGGCTCGCCGAGGCCGAGCAGCGGCTCGAGGACGCCGAGTCGCGCGCCGCCGAGGCGATCCTGCGCGTGCACGAGCTGGAGCTGGAGCTGGACGCGGTCCGCGCCGAGCTCCACACCGCCGAGTCCGCCCTCGACCGCTGGGGCATCCAGTCCGCGTAGCGGAGGCACCTGACGGCGCGTCTCCTGCGTTGCGGGCACTCGACGGCCGCTTCGCTCTCCAGGCCGCCTTCGTGCCCGTGCCCGGGAGCCGCGCGCGTCACGCGCCTCCGCGACCGGTCACGTGCCGAGGCACGTGTGGCACGGGTCACACTGTCGGCCTGTTCACCTGTCTGTAACCGAGGCGTACCGTCTCCCGTTGGAAACGACACGACGTCCGGCACCCTTACCGGCTCCGCGAGGAGTGGGCGGCGGGGTTGGAACGAAAGGTTGAGACGGGCTCATGACCCAGATTCACCAGGCGAGCACAGGCGCGCCCCTCTCCGTGGGCGTCATCGGCGCCGGCCGCGTCGGAGGCGTCCTCGCCGCCGCGCTCCGCCGCGCCGGGCATCCCGTCGCCGCCGCTGCCGGCGAGTCCGACGCCTCCCGCAGCCGCATCGCCGCGCTCCTGCCGGGCGTGCGGATCGCCAAGCCGACCGCCGTCGCCCGCGCCGCCGACATCGTGCTCCTCACCGTCCCCGACGACATGCTCGGCAACGTCGTCACCCAGCTCGCCGCGTCCGGCGCCCTCCGCGAGGGCCAGTACGTCGTGCACACCTCCGGCCGCCACGGCCTGGCCATCCTCGCCCCGGCCCGCGACCTCGGCGCCCACGTCATCGCCCTCCACCCCGCCATGACCTTCACCGGCACCGAGGTCGACCTCGACCGCCTCGCCGGCTGCGTCTTCGGCCTCACCGCCGCTCCGGCCGACCACGACGTGGCCGAGGCGCTCGTGCGCGACCTCGGCGGCAGGCCGATGTGGGTCCCCGAGGAGATGCGCACGCTCTACCACGCGGGTCTCGCCCACGGAGCCAACCACCTGACCACCCTGGTCACCGAGGCGATGGAGATCCTCGCCGCCGCCGGCGCCGACGACCCCGCGGGCACCCTCCGCCCGCTCCTCACCGCGGCCCTCGACAACGCCCTGGCGTCGGGCGACGCCGCTCTCACCGGACCGATCGTCCGGGGCGACGCCGGCACGGTCGCCGCCCACCTCGAGGACATCCGCGCCAACGCGCCCCAGACGCTGCCCTCCTACCTCGCCCTGGCGCGCGCCACCCTCAGCCGCGTCGTCTCCGACGGCCGCCTGCTGCCGATCCGGGCGTTCAAGATCGGCCAGCTCCTCGACGCCGCCGAGTTCGGCCTGCCACTCCTCTTCGAGTCCGGCATCGACGGCACCGCCGAGTCTGCCGACCTGTGACCCGGCTGGCCCCGACCCGCGCGGAGCTGGCCGAGCACCTGGCGGACGCGCGCGCGAGCGGCCGGGCGGTCGCCCTGGTCCCGACGATGGGCGCGCTGCACGAGGGCCACGCCAGCCTGATGCGGCTGGCCCGCGAGCGCGTGGGAGCCGACGGGCGGGTCGTGGCCAGCATCTTCGTCAACCCCCTCCAGTTCGGCCCGAGCGAGGATCTCGACCGCTATCCCCGCACCCTCGACGCCGACCTCGCCGTCTGCGACGCGAACGGCGTCGACGTGGCCTTCGCACCGAGCGTCGAGGAGGTCTATCCGGGCGGCCTCGACGCCGAGGCCACCGCGGCGATGACCACCGTCGTGCCGGGCGGGCTCGCTGACATCCTCGACGGCGCCTCGCGGCCCGGTCACTTCCGCGGCGTGCTCACCGTCGTCGCGAAGCTCTTCGGCCTGGTCCGTCCCGACGTCGCCGTCTTCGGCCAGAAGGACTACCAGCAGCTCGCCCTCATCACCCGGATGGCCGCCGACCTCTGCCTGGGCATCGACGTCGTCGGCGCCGAGACCGTCCGCGAGCCCGACGGCCTCGCGCTGTCCAGCCGCAACCGCTACCTCAGCCCCGCCGAGCACGACACCGCCCTCGCGCTCAGCAGGGCGCTGTGGGCGGCGCAGTCGCGGACGTCGTACGGCGTGGAGCCGGCGCGCCACGCGGCGCTGGAGATCCTCGAGAGCGCCGACGGCGTCGAGCTCGACTACCTCGCTCTGCGGGCGGCCGACCTCTCCGAGCTGCCGGCCGACCCCGCTCCCGGCACCGAGGGCCGCATCCTCGTCGCGGCCAAGGTGGGGACCACGCGGCTCATCGACAACCTGCCGCTCCACTTCTGACGCGGCCACTGAGTAGGTTTCAGGCATGTCGATCGATCTCCCCGGCAGGCTCAGGGCGCCGGTGCCTGGCTGGACCGCACGAGCCGACGTCGTCATCGTCGGCAGCGGCATCGCCGGCCTGACCGCCGCGCTCCGGCTGCGCGACCAGGTCGACACGATCGCCGTCGTCACCAAGGACGTGCTCGCGGCCGGGTCCACCAACTGGGCGCAGGGCGGCATCGCCGCGGCGCTGGGCGAGGGCGACACTCCCGACCAGCACGAGGTGGACACGCTCGTCGCCGGGGCGGGCGCGTGCGACCTCGAGGCCGTCCGCGTGCTCGTCGGCGAGGGCAAGGAGGCCGTCGAGGAGCTGATCAGCTGGGGCGCGAACTTCGACAAGGAGGACGACGGCACCCTCTCGCTCGGCATGGAGGGCGGCCACCACCGCCACCGCATCGCCCACGCCAACGGCGACGCCACCGGCGCCGAGATCCAGCGCGCGCTCATCGAGGCGGTCGAGCAGGCGCCCGAGATCCACGTCTTCGAGCACGCGATGGTCGTCGACCTCGTCCCCGACGCCGAGGGCGGCGTCGCGGGCCTCACCCTCCACGTGGTCGGCGAGGGCGACGACGACGGCGTCGGGCTGGTGCTGACCCGTGCCGTCATCCTCGCGTCGGGAGGGCTCGGACAGGTCTTCTCGCAGACCACCAACCCGGCCGTGTCGACCGCCGACGGGATGGCGGTCGCGTTCCGGGCCGGCGCACGGCTGCGCGACCTCGAGTTCGTGCAGTTCCACCCCACCGTCATGTACCTCGGCCCGGACTCCCGCGGCCAGCAGCCCCTGATCAGCGAGGCCGTGCGCGGCGAGGGCGCGTTCCTCGTCGACTGGGAGGGTGCCCGCTTCATGCAGGGGGTCCACGAGCTCGCCGACCTCGCGCCCCGCGACATCGTCGCGAAGGCGATCATGGCGCGCATGCTCGAGACCGGGCATCCCAACATGTGGCTCGACGCCCGCCACCTCGGCCAGGCCGAGTGGGAGAAGCGATTCCCCAACATCCTCGCCTCCTGCCGGTCCCACGGCGTCGACCCGCTCGTCGACCTCATCCCCGTCGCGCCGGCCTGCCACTACGCGTCCGGCGGCGTCGCCACCGACCTCTGGGGCCGCTCGACCCTCCCGGGTCTCTACGCGACCGGCGAGGTCGCCTGCTCGGGCGTCCACGGCGCCAACCGGCTGGCCTCCAACAGCCTGCTCGAGGGGCTCGTCTTCAGCCGCCGGATCGCCGAGGTGCTCCCCGGCGAGCTCCGCGCGTGGTCCCAGCCCGCGGAGGACCGGCGTCCCGTGGGGCTTGCGGCCGACGACGTACGCCGGACGATGCAGGAGACGATGACGGGCAAGGTCGGGGTGCTCCGCGGCGCCACCGGGCTCGCCGAGGCGGCCGCCTCGCTGGACGCCATCCCGACCGATGCCACCGACGTCGACGCGACGGCCTGGGAGAACACCAACCTCCTCACCGTCTCGCGTCTGCTCACCGAGGCCGCCGCCGGCCGCGAGGAGACCCGCGGCTCGCACTGGCGCGAGGACTTCCCCGAGAGGAACGATGCCCGATGGTCCGGCCACTTCGACGCGGTGCTCGGCGTCGGCGGAGTGGCCGTCACGTTCTCCTCGGCGACGCCGACGGATCCGCGATGAGGTTCCATCCCGGCGCGGTGCCGTCGTCCCTGCGCGAGGAGATCGAGGCCTTCGGCCTCGACTACGAGCCGCTGGTCGACCACATCCTCAGGGCGCTCCAGGAGGATCTGCCCGAGGACGACTCGGTCGACGTCACCTCGGAGGCCACCATCGCCCCCGACGCGCGGGCGCGCGGCGACTTCGCGGTCCGGCACGAGGGCGTCGTCTCCGGCCTGGCCGTGGCCGAGCTGGTCTTCCGGATCGTCGTCGGCGACGACGTGGTCGTCACCGGCCGCGTCCCCGACGGCACCCGTGTCGCCCCCGGCGACGTGGTGATGGTGGTGGAGGGACCCACCCGCGGTCTCCTCACCGCCGAGCGGACCGCGCTCAACTTCGCCTGCCATCTCTCCGGCGTCTCCACGGCCACCGCGCGCTGGGTCGACGCCCTCGAGGGCACCCGCGCGCGGGTCCTCGACACCCGCAAGACGCTGCCCGGCTTCCGGAGCCTCCAGAAGTACGCCGTGCGCGTCGCCGGCGGGGTCAACCACCGCTTCTCGCTGGTCGACATGGCGCTGGTCAAGGACAACCACGTCATCGCGGCCGGCGGCGTCGTGCCGGCGTACCTCGCGGTGCGCGACGCCCATCCGGGTCTGCCCATCGAGATCGAGGTGACGACCCTCGACGAGCTGCGCGCCCTGCTCGAGGTCGGCTGCGAGCGGATCATGCTCGACAACATGTCGACGGCCGAGATGACCGAGGCCGTCGAGCTGACGGATGGCCGAGCGGTGCTCGAGGCCTCCGGCGGTCTCACCCTGGAGCGGGCGCGGGAGGTGGCGCTCACCGGCGTCGACTACATCTCCGTCGGCGCCCTCACCCACTCGGTGGTCGTCTTCGACATCGGCTTCGACCTCGAGGATCTGTAGCCGTGCTGCTCGCGGTCGACGTCGGCAACGCGCACACCCAGCTCGGGCTGTTGCGCGACGGCGACGTGGCCGCGCACTGGCGGGTCGCCACCGACGAGCGCCGCACCAGCGACGACTGGGCGGTCGTGCTCCGCGGCCTGCTCGGCCCGCGCCTGGACGAGGTCACCGGATTCGCCGTGTGCTCGACGGTTCCGGCCGTCCTCATGGAATGGCGGGAAATGCTCGACCGGCATTTCTCCGGGCTCGTCGCCGTGATTGTCGGACCGGGCGTGCGCACCGGGCTCCCCGTCCAGACCGACAATCCGCGTGAGGTGGGATCGGATCGGATCTGCAATGCCCTCGCCGCGGCCCAGATCTACGGTGGGCCGTGCATCGTGGTCGATTTCGGTGGCACCGCGACGACCTTCGACGTCGTCGACGGAAAGGGCGCGTACGTCGGCGGCGCGATCGCTCCGGGCATCGAATTGGCCCTCGCCGGGCTCGGCCGGCGCAACGCCCAGCTCCGTGCCGTCGAGCTGAGCCGTCCGCGGACCGTCATCGCCCGGAACACCGCGGAGGCGCTGCAGTCCGGGATCCTCTTCGGCGCCGCGGCGCAGGTGCAGGGCTTGGTGTCGCGGATGATCGCCGAGCTGGGCGCCGATCCCGCGGACGTCGACGTGATCGCGACTGGATATCTCGCTCCGCTGGTCCTCGATGTGATGGTGGATTCCGCGGTTTTCACCGAGCACGCTCCCTGGCTCACGCTGCTCGGTCTCGAATTGGTCTATCTCCGCAATTCATGACTATCCGGACTTTGATATCCGGTGGCTTTATGTCACGCTGGGGATATGGCTCAGAAAGTTCAGATCATTCTCGAGGACGACATCGACGGTGGCGCGGCGGACGAGACGGTGACGTTCTCGCTCGACGGCACGTCGTACGAGATCGACCTCACCTCCGACAATGCCGCGAAGCTGCGCGACGCGCTCGCGCCCTTCGTCGGCCACGCCCGCAAGGTGGGCCGCGCGGGCAAGGCCGCCAAGAAGGCCACCGCCGGTGGCACGGCGGCCGCGGAGATCCGCGCCTGGGCGAAGTCCAACGGCTACGACGTCCCCGAGCGGGGTCGCATCCCGGCGTCCGTCAAGGAGGCCTTCGACGCCGCCAACTGATCGGTCAGGCCGGAGGACCGGCGAGGATCGTCTCGGCGTTGTGGGCGATCCACGAGAGCAGCGGGACCAGGTGATCGGTCAGCTCACGGCCGGTCGAGGTCAGTGAGTACTCCACGTGCGGCGGCACGACGGGCTTGGCGTCGCGCCGGACGAGCCCGTCGCGCTCGAGCCGCTTGAGCGTCTGGGCCAGCATCTTCTCGCTGATCCCGTCGGCGCGGCGGCGCAGCTCGGTCCAGCGCAGTGGCTCGGCGTCGGCGAGGGACGCGAGGACGAGCGGCGCCCACCGGCTCATCACGTGGTCGAGGACCTCCCGCGTCGGACAGCCGGCGGTGAACGCCTGGTCGGGGAACACGGCGCTGACCGGTGTGCTTACCGTCATGGAGGTACCTTACCTCAAAGTGGGTACTAACTTTTGGGAAGCATCGTGTCGGGAGGCTCGTTGGGGTGGGTGACCGCGCCGATGCCGGCGCCGATGAAAGGAACTCCCCATGACCACTCCGACCATCCTCGTCACCGGAGCCTCGGGCCACCTCGGCCGCCTCGTCGTGGAGGCGCTGCTGGACCGTGGCGCCGCACCCGAGCACATCGTCGCGACCGCGCGTGACGTCGACGCGATCAAGGGCCTCGCCGACCGCGGCGTCACCGTCCGCCGCGCCGACTACGCCGATCCCGCCTCTCTCGCCGCGGCCTTCGAGGGCGTCGACAAGGCGCTGCTCGTCTCCTCCAACGCCGTCGGCGGCGACCGCGTCGGCCAGCACACCGCCGTGATCGAGGCGGCGAAGGCGGCCGGCGTCGGCCTGCTCGGCTACACCAGCATCCCGTTCGCCGACACCACCACGATGATCCTCGCCCAGGACCACCTCGCCACCGAGCGGGTCCTCGCCGCCAGCGGCGTGCCCACGGTGCTCCTCCGCAACGGCTGGTACCACGAGAACTACACGGAGAACGCCGCCCCCGCGCTGGAGCACGGTGTCGTCCTGGGCAGCGCCGGCGACGGCCGGGTCAGTGCCGCCGCGCGCCGCGACTACGCCGAGGCCGCCGCCGCGGTCCTGCTCGCCGAGGACGACCAGGCGGGCAAGGTCTACGAGCTCGGCGGCGACGAGGCCTTCACCCTCGCCGAGTTCGCCCGGCTGCTCGGCGAGGCGGCGGGCAAGCCGATCGCCTATCGCGACCTCCCCGAGGAGGAGTACGCCGCGGTGCTGGCCGGTGCCGGCGTACCGGCTCCGTTCGCGGCCGTGCTCGCCGACTCCAGCGCCGGCGTGGGCCGGGGTGAGCTCGAGGTCACGACCGGCGATCTCGGCCGGCTCATCGGTCGGCCGACCACGCCGCTGGCCGACGCCGTGCGCGGCGCCGTGTTCGCTGTGAGCGGATGACATTTGCCGGTAACCCGGAACGCGTAGGCTGGCTGCGGGGTTAGAACCCCCGTAGCCGGCCTTTCGCCATCGTGTTGGCGTCCGCGGTGGCCGGTGTGAAGGAGGAGAGCGAATGTTCGAGAGATTCACCGACCGAGCCCGTCGGGTGGTCGTGCTGGCCCAGGAAGAGGCCCGCATGCTCTCCCACAACTACATCGGCACCGAGCACATCCTGCTCGGTCTCATCCACGAGGGCGAGGGTGTCGCCGCCAAGGCGCTGGAGTCCCTCGACATCTCGCTGGAGGCCGTCCGCGCCCAGGTCGAGGAGATCATCGGCCAGGGGCAGCAGGCGCCCAGCGGCCACATCCCCTTCACGCCGCGCGCCAAGAAGGTCCTCGAGCTCTCGCTGCGCGAGGCGCTGCAGCTCGGCCACTCCTACATCGGCACCGAGCACATCCTGCTCGGCCTGATCCGCGAGGGCGAGGGCGTCGCCGCCCAGGTGCTGCAGAAGCTCGGCGCCGACCTCAACCGGGTCCGCCAGCAGGTCATCCAGCTCCTCTCCGGCTTCCAGGGCAAGGAGGGCCAGGGCGGCCAGGGAGCCTCCGGCGCCCAGCCGGCCGGGGTCGGCGGCTCCGAGGCGCCGTCGTCGTCGCTGGTCCTCGACCAGTTCGGCCGCAACCTCACCCAGGACGCGCGCGAGGGCAAGCTCGACCCGATCATCGGCCGCGAGCCGCAGATCGAGCGCGTCATGCAGGTGCTCTCCCGGCGTACGAAGAACAACCCCGTCCTCATCGGCGAGCCCGGCGTCGGCAAGACGTCGATCGTCGAGGGCCTGGCTCAGGACATCGTCAAGGGCAACGTCCCCGAGACGCTCAAGGACAAGCAGATCTACACCCTCGATCTGGGCGCCCTGGTGGCCGGCAGCCGCTACCGCGGTGACTTCGAGGAGCGCCTGAAGAAGGTGCTCAAGGAGATCCGCACCCGCGGCGACATCGTCCTCTTCATCGACGAGATCCACACGCTGGTGGGCGCCGGTGCGGCCGAGGGCGCCATCGACGCGGCGAGCATCCTCAAGCCGATGCTGGCCCGCGGCGAGCTCCAGACCATCGGCGCGACGACGCTCGACGAATACCGCAAGTACCTCGAGAAGGACGCAGCGCTCGAGCGCCGCTTCCAGCCGATCCAGGTGCCCGAGCCGTCCATCGCCGAGACCGTCGAGATGCTCAAGGGCGTCCGCGACCGCTACGAGGCGCACCACCGCGTCACCATCACCGACGAGGCGCTGGTCTCGGCGGCGACGCTCGCCGACCGCTACATCAGCGACCGGTTCCTGCCCGACAAGGCGATCGACCTCATCGACGAGGCCGGCTCGCGGCTGCGCATCCGCCGGATGACGGCGCCGGCCGACCTGCGCGAGTTCGACGACAAGATCGGCGAGGTCCGGGTCCGCAAGGAGTCCGCCATCGACGGCCAGGACTTCGAGGCCGCCGCGCGGCTGCGCGACGAGGAGAAGCAGCTCATCCTCGCCAAGGGCGAGCGGGAGAAGTCGTGGCGCTCCGGCGACATGGACTCCGTGGCCGAGGTCGACGAGGCGCTCATCGCCGAGGTGCTCGCCGTCGCGACCGGCATCCCGCTGGGCAACTTCTCCGCGGAGGAGTCGCAGCGGCTGCTCACGATGGAGGACGAGCTGCACAAGCGCGTCATCGGCCAGGACGAGGCGGTCAAGGCCGTCGCACGGGCCATCCGGCGTACGCGTGCGGGGCTCAAGGACCCCAAGCGCCCCGGTGGGTCGTTCATCTTCGCCGGCCCCTCCGGCGTGGGCAAGACCGAGCTCTCCAAGGCGCTCGCGGAGTTCCTGTTCGGCTCCGACGACTCGCTGATCTCGCTCGACATGAGCGAGTTCGGCGAGAAGCACACCGCGTCGCGGCTCTTCGGCTCGCCTCCGGGCTACGTCGGCTACGAGGAGGGCGGCCAGCTCACCGAGAAGGTGCGCCGCAAGCCGTTCTCCGTCGTCCTCTTCGACGAGGTCGAGAAGGCCCACCCCGACATCTTCAACTCGCTGCTGCAGATCCTCGAGGAGGGTCGCCTGACCGACTCGCAGGGCCGCGTGGTCGACTTCAAGAACACCGTGATCATCATGACCACCAACCTCGGCGCGCACGAGATCAACAAGTCGGTGTCCCTCGGCTTCGGCAACGTCGACGAGGCGGGCTCCTACGACCGGATGAAGTCCAAGGTGACCGAGGAGCTCAAGAAGCACTTCCGTCCCGAGTTCCTCAACCGTGTCGACGAGGTCATCGTCTTCCCGAAGCTGGTCAAGAAGCAGATCCTGGCCATGGTCGACAACTTCGTCGGCGCGATCGACAAGCGTCTCAAGGACCGCGACATGGGCATCGAGCTCACGCAGGCGGCCCGTGACCTGCTCGCGGAGCGTGGCTTCGACCCCGACCTGGGCGCTCGGCCGCTGCGCCGCACGATCCAGCGCGAGATCGAGGACCCGCTGTCGGAGAAGATGCTCTTCGGCGAGGTGGGTCCGGGCGAGATCGTCCTGGTCGACGTCTCCGGCGAGGGCCCGACGGCCGAGTTCAGCTTCACCGGCCAGAAGCACACGCCCGTGCCGGACGCCCCGCCGCTCGAGACGGCCGGTCTCAACGACCCGCTGACCGACCCACTCGACGAGGCCCCGCCGACCGAGGAGTGACCACAACCCCACCCTGGTGGGGAAATGGCGGTCTCGGCAGCCTCAGCAAACGGCAAGAACCCCACCTCGGTGGGGTTCTTGCCCGTCCGAGCGGGGGGTCAGAGGGCGAAGGTGTCGGGGCCGACCTGGCGGATCAGGCCGTCGGCGAGGAGGCCGGCAAGCGCCCGCTCGCGCTGGTCGACCTTGTCCCAGACCGTCTCGATGCTGCTGCGGTGGACGGGGCCGTCGGCGTCGCGCAGGACGGCCAGGATGCGGCCGCGGCACTGACGGTCCGTCCCGGCCCAGGTCTGCGCCTTCCTCGCCGGCCCCGCGTACGCCGGCTTGCCGGCCAGCCGCCAGGCGCACTGCTCCGCGACCGGGCAGTCGGCACACCGCGGGCTGGCCGCTGTGCAGACGAGGGCGCCCAGCTCCATGACGGCGACGCCCCACGCCGGCGCCCGGTCGTCGTCGGGCAGCAGGTCCGCGGCCAGGTCGCGCTCGGCGCGCGTCACCGACGTCGGCGGGAACTCCACGCCGCTCGCCACGCGTGCGAAGACCCGCCGCACGTTGGTGTCCAGCACCACGTGACGTCCTCGATGGGCGAAGGAGGCGATCGCACTCGCCGTGTAGTCGCCGACGCCGGGCAAAGCCAGGAGCTCGTCGTAGGTGGAGGGCACCTCGCCGTCGTACTCGGCCACGATGGCGGTGGCCGCCGCGTGCAGCCGCTGTGCCCGTCGCGGGTAGCCCAGCCGCCCCCAGGCTCGGACCGCCTCGCCGGCCGGCTC
>NZ_JASGDD010000053.1:0-3271 GCF_047607365.1 Nocardioides sp.
GTCGCGGGCGCCGGACGGCGGCCGCGACCTGCTCGCCGCCGGGGCGCTCGAGCGGCACGGCGTGGGCGCGGTGGTCGGGGCGCACGTGCAGCCGATCCTCACCGGCGGCACGGTCGCGGCGACGACGGGGGCGGTGAACGCGGCCTCGGACCAGTTCGAGATCGTGGTGCGGGGCCGGGGCGGCCACGGCGGCTACCCCCACCTCGCACACGACCCGGTCGTGGCGATGGCCCAGGTGATCGTGATGCTGCAGCAGGTGGTCAGCCGCCGGATCAACCCGCTGCACTCCGCGGTGCTCACGATCGGCTCGGTCCACGCCGGCTCGGCGGCCAACGTCATCCCCGACGAGGCCCGGGCCCAGGGCACCCTGCGGGTGCTCGACGAGAGCGGCCGGACCTTCATCCGCGAGGAGCTCACCGCGGTGGTCTCGCAGGTCGCCAGCGCCCTGGGCTGTCAGGGGGAGGTGATCGTGCACGAGGGCGAGCCCGCTCTGGTCAACGACCCCGCGCTCACCGAGAGGACGCATCCGTGGCTGACCGGCCTCGGGTTCGAGATCTCCGCGCCGTTGCGCTCGTGCGGCGCCGACGACTTCTCCTACTACGGCGGTGCCGCGCCCAGCCTGATGATGTTCGTCGGGGTCGACCAGACCGATCTGCCCGACCGGGCCGAGCCGGCGATGCTGCACTCGCCGCGCTTCCGGCCACCGGACGCGTCCGTGGGCGAGGTCGCCCGGGCGCTGCTCGCCGGCTACCTCGGCGCCGTCGACCTCCTCGCCGGGGTCGACGGGGCTGCTGGGGCCGCCGGGGCCGCTGGGGTCGCCGCGGTCGATGCGGCGGGGAGGGGATGACCATGGTGCGCACGGTCGGTGTGGAGGAGGAGTTCCTCCTGGTGCGCGGCGGCTCGCCGCTGCTGGCTCCCGAGGGCGAGTTCGTCGTCGCGGCCGCGGAGGCGATGTCGCACGGCCAGTTCGAGCACGAGTTCAAGCGCGAGCAGGCCGAGCTCGGCTCGGCGCCGCACCGCCGAGTGGTCGACCTGCGCGACGACCTCCGAGCCCGGCGGAGGGAGCTCGCCACGGCCGCTGAGGAGCGGGGCGTGCGGCTGATCGCCTCGGCGACGAGCCCGCTCGACGACCGCAACACGACGACGACCGACCAGCGCTACGAGCGGATGGCCGACACGTTCGGCCGAGTGGCGAAGACCCAGCTGACCTGCGGGATGCACGTGCACGTGTCGATCGAGTCCGAGGAGGAGGGCGTCGCGGTGCTCGACCGGATCCGGGCGTGGACGGCGGTGCTCATCGCGCTCAGCGCCAACTCGGCGTTCGTGGCGGGCGAGGACACGCTCTACGCGAGCTATCGCACGCTGCTGTGGGGACAGTGGCCCTCGGCCGGTGTCACCGACCCGTTCGAGACCGTCGAGGGCTACCACCGCTCCCGGCAGGCGCTGATCGACACCGGCGCCGCGATCGACGACGGGATGGTCTACTTCGACGCTCGCCTCTCCGCCACCTACCCGACCGTCGAGATCCGGGTCTGCGACGTCTGCGCCGACGTGGACGACGCGGCGGTCATCGCGGCCCTCGCCCGCGCGCTGGTCTCCACGGCCGCGGCCGAGGCGGTCGCCGGGGTCCCGGTGCCGCCGATCCGCAGCGAGCTGCTCCGGGTGGCCAACTGGAGAGCGGCCCGGTGGGGGGCGGAGGGCACGCTCGTCGACACCCGCACCGGACGGCTCGCGCCCGCGTGGGACGTCGTGTCGGCGCTGGTGGAGCACGTCTCGCCCGCTCTCCGGGAGACCGGCGACGAGGAGCTGGTCGCCGACGGGCTGTCGGAGATCCGTCGCCGGGGCAGCGGCGCCCGGCTCCAGCGCGAGGCCTTCGCCGAGCGCGGCATCGTCGGCGTCGTCGACGTGCTGGTGCAGCAGACCGCCACCTCGGGTCCCTGACGCCGATCGCCGCCCTGGCGACCGCGGCGATCGTGGACTCCCCGAATTCCCACACAGGGAGGGACCTCCGGGCCCTCCTGTCCGCCTTGGGAGGGCCGGAATGTCCCGTCGCGTGTGGGAATTCGGGGAGGGGAGGGGCTCAGAGGCGGGGTTGGCAGTGCGGGCAGAAGTAGGCCGGGCGGGGGCGGCCCTCGGCGCCCATCGCGATCCGTCGCACCGGGGAGCCACACCGTGGGCAGGGCTGCCGCTCGCGACCGTAGACCGCGTACGGCTCCGGGCCGCGGCCGCGGATGGCGTCGCGCAGCTTGAGCCGCGCGACCTGGACCAGCCGCGGCAGCCGCCCGCGCTCATCGACCGTCGCGACCGGCGTGCGCGGGTCCAGCCCCAGCGCGAAGCACGACTCCGCCGCCCAGATCGTGCCGAGGCCCGCGAGGGAGGTCTGATCCCGGAGGGCGTCGAAGACGAGGGCGTCGGGGTGGCCGGCCAGACGGCGTACGGCGTCGGCGAGGGCGTCGTCGTCCCAGTCCGGGGAGAGGACGTCCGGCCCCAGATGCGCGTACGCCGTCGCCTCCTGGGACCGCGGGAGGAGCTCGACCACCCCCAGGAGGACGCCGATCGCCTGCGTGGTCTCGGTCGCGAGCTGGACCCGGACGGTGTGCGCCGGGCGCGTCCAGCGACCGCGGGCGGGCAGGGCGATCCACGAGCCGTCCATCCGCAGGTGGGTGTGGAGGGTCCAGTCGGCGCCGATCCGGGTGAGGAGGTGCTTGCCGTAGGTCGTGGTGCCCTCGACCGTCTCGCCGGCCAGGTCCACGGTCGCCCAGCGGGGGACGCGGAGGTCGGTGCGGGTGAGGACCTGCCCGGCCAGTGCCCGGTCGAGCCGGCGGGCGGTGCGCCAGACCGCGTCGCCCTCAGGCATCGAGCCTCAGGCCGCGGGGCGTGGTCGAGAAGCCGGCGTCGGCGAGCGCCTGCCGCAGCGGGGTGGTCGCGCCGAGCAGCGGCTCGCCGTCGGCCCGCTCCACGGTGAGGCGCCCGAGGGTGCCGCGGCGCACGACGCCGGCCAGCTCGGCGGCCGCCCGCTGGAGCACGCCGGCGTCGCCGTCGTGGCCGGTGAACGTGAGCAGCGTCTTGCCGCCGCGCTCGAGGTAGAGCGCCAGCGCCCCGTCCACGAGCACGACCAGCGCCCCGGCCTTGCGGCCGGGCCGGTGCCCCGTGCCGTCGCCCGAGGCGGGCCACGGCAGCGCGGCGCCGTAGGGGTTGGCGGGGTCGGTGGCGGCCAGCACCGTCGCGACCTCGGCCGTGGAGGCACGCAGGCGGTCGACCGCGCCGGGCA
>NZ_JASGDD010000054.1:0-14400 GCF_047607365.1 Nocardioides sp.
AGTCCCGATAGACCCTGATCACGTCCTCGCGGAACTCCCTGGGGAACGCCTTCGGCATGGTGCACATCCTTCCAGCGCCGGCTCCAACCGGCGCAGATCAGATGTCACCTGTCCGTACAGCAGTCCCTTCGGCAACCCGGCCGCCAACGTCAACGCACCGCCAGTCAGACCTGAGGCGCTGAGGCTGGTCGCAGCATGGGGATGCGCAGCGTCGGCGTAGGCATAGGACACCGTCTGGGACGACGTGGCCGTGGTCGTGACCCCCAAGACCGTCGTCGTGCTGACCGACGTCGCGGTGACCGCCTTGGGCCAGCCCGCGGAGTAGGTGTAGGCGAGGTCGTACTTCTCCCCCGTCACCGGTGCGACCTGCGCCCGCGTCCCCGCCGCACACGTTCGCCAACTGCGAGTAGCCAGGTCGTCATCGTGAAACCATCCGAATCCGGCAAGTACCCGCAACCGAGCTCGCCAATGATCAACGCGCGCAGGCCCTCCTCCGAATCGATCGTTGCGACGACCTGAGCGACCTCATCTGGCAGTTGGCCCGCGATGGGTTCACTTGCGACGTAGTCGTCGACAGCAGCCCAAGCGTTCGGATAGTCGTCGGGCCAGTCGAGCGTCAGATAGCCCTGGGTGAGGAGTTCGAGTGCGGGGTAGTTCATGGCGTTGGGAAGGCCGTCTGGATTCGGTAGCCGATGGACATGTTCGCGTCTCGTACTAGGACTGCTCGGACTCCGGAGACATTGGAGACGGCCGTTGATCCTTGGGCCACATACCTCCCTGTGATTCCAACACTGCCATTCAACACAAGCTTTCCTCCCGAGCCGGCCAGCCAGCTGCTGATGCCGGAGGCATTTGCGTCGAGCAGTCCGGCGACCGAACTCTCGGCGACGGCTCGACTACTGAAAGACGAGGCACCAGTGATGCCTGGCTGCGCCGAGAGCCGCGCGAGGAGGTCGGCATCGGTCATTCCTAGGTGACGCGCCAGGGCGTGGCCACCAGCGGCTTCGTGCGCTGCAAGACCACCTCCAGGGACTAAGCGGCTTACGCCGTTTGCGGCGCTCTCGGCACCACCAACAACTTTGTCGGCGAGGACCGCTGCTCCGGCCCCACCGCCGAGGCCAAGCCCCGCAGCACCTTCAGCGCCCGGAATGGACTCTAGCGCGGCACCGGCGCAAGCTTCCGCAGCCGCGAGACAGCCGGCAGTCGCAATGGCGGCGACGGGGATAACGACCACGGCCTGGAAGAAAGCGCGTACTTGCTTGTCGTAGAGCGGATCGATGTACGGCGACTCGCCCATGCCGGAGACAATCCCGCAGCGTTGATTCACGCAAACGCGAACCTGATCGGGGAAGTAGCCGTTCTTCTTGTAGAACGCTAAGTCTGAAGCATGCTTGGCTCTAGCTCTTGCCGCCGCGTACATTCGTGCCTTGGCTTGGCTCTTCAGGAGCCTGTCGTAAGCCTTCTGTTCCTTGGCAGCCGCCTTCGATGTGCACGAACGCGGGTTAGACACACACGGCGACAGTTCGTTGCCGCTCGCATCGATAGCGCGGTGGCCCGAGGGGTCGACAGCGTTGATGGGATTGCCGTTGACGTAGGTGTAGGTGTTCGCGGTGACGGGGTCAGTCCCGATGGCGAGGTCGGCACCGGGGGCAGCGAGTCGGAACGCATCGGGGGTCGTGAAAGTGCCGGTAGCCGGGTCGTAAGTGCGTGCGCCCAGCTGGTAGTCACCGGTGGCAGCGGAACGGGTTTGCCCTCGGTACCAGACGGCGTTCGCTGTGGCCGAGGACTGGGTCGCGGGGCTGCCGGATGCGCACATGTCGCTGGCATTGGAGGTCGTTGCGGCGCCGATCGGGTTGCCGAACGGGTCGTAGCTGACCGAACAGATCGCAGTCCCGGAATCACTGGTGATCGCACCGGTGTCGCCGAGGCCGTTGATGTCGAGCAGGGCGATCATGGGGTCGGCCGCCGTCTGAGCGTAGCCATACGGCGTTCCCGTCGCGTCGAGGGCGTAAAGCACCTCGGGATGGGAGTGCTTCCCGTTCACCGCGTTCTGCTGGCCGGCGACCGTCGAGCTCAGCCCGTCGTAGGAGTTCGTGAGGGTGGAGTTCTCCGCGGAAGTGGAGGAGCCGGTGACGCTTGACGTCTGTTGCCGGTCGAGCCCGTCGTAGGTGAAGGTGGTTGTGTGGGGGTCATTGCTCGATGTGCCGCAGATCGTGCTATTCGAGTTGGTGACCTTCTTCGTGCGGTCGAATCCGTCGTAGGTATAGCTAGAGCATCCGTCACTGGTGAGTTGACCGCCGTCGTTGTAGGTGTAAGTGGCGTCGAAATTCGTGCCGGGCGCATCAACGGTCTTCAGCGTGTTATCCCACTGGTAGGTCCAGTTGGTCGTCGATGCGGTGCCTCCAGGCGGGGTGACGGAGCTGCTCGCCTTGTTGCTGTTGCGGTCCCATGCGTAGGTCGTCGCCGTGGCACCCGCGCCGCTCGAGCCGTCTGGGTCGTGGCTCCAGGAAGTGAGGTTTCCGCTGGGCGCGTAGGTGTAGTCGTCGACGTACGTCGCGACCGGGACACCACTGCCCGTTGTCACGGTCTGGCGTTTGACCTGCTTGTTGTTGTCGTAGGTGTACAGGGTGGACAGCTGAAGCGTGCCGCCGTAGGTCTGGGCGACTCCGTTGAGGGTGTCGTCTGCGTTCCAGGTCCAGGCTGTCTGATGGGAGCCCGAGACGGACGTGCTGGGCTCGCCGACAGCGTTGTACGTGTTGACGGTGTGCCCTGAACCGATCCCTGTGCCGCTGGAGAGAACGTCGGTCTGAGTGGCGATGGCCAGGCCGGCGCCGTTGTATCCGTAGCTGGTGACCTTGGTGCTGCCTCCGGTGGGACCACTGCTGGTGGTGCGGACGGTGCGGACGGTCGGATTGCCGGATCCGTCCCATGCATAGCCGTTGTCCGTGTTGCCGTCGGTCGCGGTGCGGAGCTGACCGTCGAGGTAGTAGGACGCAGCGATCGTGGTCCCGCCGCTGGTCGGATCGATGATCTGGGTCGGATTGCCTGCTTGGTCGTAGCGGGTCGTGATCGCCAAGGACTTGCGACCGATCTGATCGATAGCGCGCCCGTTGGCTGCGTAGGTGAAACGCTGCGTGCCGGCTGAGTGCCAGGCGCTTCCGGTGCAGCTGGCGATGTCAGCCGAGCCGCAGGTCCCAGCCGTCGAGCTGGCCTTTGCGCCGGTGGGGTCGTACGTGTAACGGTTGACTCGAGCGAAGTTCGCGTTGGCTGGAGCAAACGTCGAGGCGAGCAAGTTGTCATAGGTGTAGGTGTTGACCGTTGCGGGATCCCCGGCGGCAACCTGCTGGGGTTGCCGCACGCTGGTCGGATTACCGGCGGCGTCGTAGTCGTACTGGGTGGTGTTGGTCGTCGATGCGTCCTTGCCGGGCGCCGCGATACTCGACACCAGTCCATCGCTGGTGTAGTTCCACGTTGTGATCGCTCCGTTGGGGTCCGTCCGGGTCTTCTGGTTGCCGTCGGCGTCCCACGTCGTCTTGGTGACGTGCGTCAGTGATCCGTAGGCCGCCTGGGCGACCTGGGATACGAGTCCGTCGCCTGTGTAGGTGGTCTGGGTGGTGTTATTGCGTCCGTCGGTGACAGATACCGTCCGCCCATTGCCGTCCTCGACCACGGTTGCAGTTGTGATCCGCGCGGTCGACGTCGCTGTGGTGGCCCGCGGGTCGGGACCGGTGACCGTCTGGAGGAGATTGTCGTCCGTGTAGGTGTAGTCCAGATAGCGGCCGTCGGTGCCGTTGTTGGCCGAGTTGGGGAGAACCTGTCGGGCGAGGTTGCTCGCGGCGTCGTAGGTCTGGCGGATCGCGCAGACCCCGAGGCTGGTGGGGTACGAAGCTAGCCCGGGGATGTAGTCGACGACGGCGGCCCCTCCCACAGAGCATTGGGCCTTCTGCTGATTGGCGCCGAGCGCTCCGTCGCTTGACCCGCTGGAGGCCAGATCGTCGAGTGCGGTCCTTGCGGTGTCGTAGCGCGGGCTGTAGGAGGCCGACACCCGGCCGTTGAGGTCGCGGTCGATCCGTGTGGCGTAGTCGACGTCGGGGTTCGTCAGTGATGCCTGGGTGCTGTAGGCATTCGGACTGAGGACGGCGACGATTTGGTTGTCGACGTCATAGAGGTAGTGCGTACGCGTGTTGGCGTAGCCGTACGCGTCGGGCGCTGCCGCGGCACTGTGGTCGAGTTGAGGGTTGGCCTGGAGCGTCTGGGCTCCAAGGAGCTGGTCGGTCAGACGGTTCGCCGCGTCGTAGGCGTAGGCGTTCGTGTTGACGGCGGCGACCTGGGTGCGGTCGACCCCGTCCGGGAGGTTCGTGGCATCGCTGGACTCGACGCGGATGTACCCGGGGGCTCCTGCCCCGCCGCCGAAGAGTCCGCCCCCGGCTCCTCCGGCGCCACCCGCGACGGTGATGTCGGCGCTGGTGGCGAGTGCGACGGTGTTCGCGGTGAGCCAGACGCCTCCACCCGCTCCGCCGCCGCCACCACCCGAGCCGTTGGAGCCCGCACCACCGTCCTTGCCGTTGGCGACGATGGTGCCGCCGGCGGCACCAGAAGTGCCTGTGGTGATCGTGTCGGCGATGACGTGGATGAACCCGCCGCCGTCGCCGCCCTTCCCAGCGCTGCCGAGCAACGACTTTCCGCCGCCGCCTCCTCCACCGCCCGAGCCGGAGAGGTAGTCGGCGTCTGAGCCGGTGCCAACATCGGTGAAGTCCGCTGTCCCGCTCTCCTTGCCCGACGAGCCTGCGCTGAGGCCTTGTCCGTTGGTGCCGGAGGTCTTGTGGCCTCCCCCTCCACCTCCGGCCGCGGGAGTGAGACCGAGGAGCCCGCCGGCGCCACCCTTGCCACCGAAACCAGGGTTGGCATTCTGTGCGTCACCGCCGTTGCCGCCGAGGGCACCGGTCCCGGCGAGTCCGCCAGTCCCGCCGGCGCCGGTCATGGTGAGGTTGCTGCCGGGTTTGATGGTCACCGTGCCGGTGGCATAGAAGAGAAGTCCGTTGCCGCTCGCGGTGGTGGCAACCGCACCGTTCTGGAGAGTGACGTCCTGGTATTGAGCGCCGACCGGGATCAGGAACGGATTGGCGGTGCCGTGCGCGACGCCGTCGGTGGAGCTGGCCGCGGTCGTTCCATCAACCACGAGGTCGCCGGCACTGCCGTTGCCTGTCGCAAGGACACCGGGAGTCTGCGAGGCGATGAGATTGCCGACGTAGTCATAGGTCATGTCGGTCGTGTAGGACGACGACGCCGATCGGGGCACTGTCTGGGAGAGCTGACGGCCCTGAAGGTCGAATGTCGCGGTCGCGGTATGCCCGTTCGCGTCAGTGGTCGCGGTCGTGTTGCCATCGGCGTCGAACGTGGCCGTCTTCGTCAGGGCGACCGAGCCACGGTGAGTGGCGACGGCGGATTGGCGACCGGCGCGGTCCCACGTTGTGGTTGTGGCGAAGGCGCTACCCGCAGCACAGTCTCCGGTTGCGGAAGCCTCGTGGGCCGTGTCCATCTGCCGAGGCGAACAGGACACGGTGAGGTGGCCATCGGCGTCATAGAGGGCAGTGGACGTTACCGTCGTATAGGTGGAGTCATTTCGCGGCATTTCGATCTTGACTTGGTTCCCGGCCGCATCGAACGTCCTGCGCGTCACCTGGCCCGTCGCATCCACACCCACAATCGGGTGGTCGAGCCCGTCATAGATTGTGACAGTCATGCAGATGGCGTGACCGTTCTGCGCCGCGGTGTAAACAGCTGTCGTGGCCACGAAATTGCACGTCGAGTACAGGCTGTTCGGGCTGCCGCGGGTAGTTTGGACGCTACGCAGCCTATCCACCGCGTCGAACGTGGACACGGTCGCGTACCCGCGCTCGTTGATGACCTTAACGGCGTTTCCAAACGGATCGTAGGTCGTGGTGACGCCGGCCGCGGTGGCGTGATTGGCCGCCGACAAGGACCACGTGATCCGGTCGGCCGCGTCGAAGGAGGCCACCGAGTCGTACGCGCTGGTCCACGTGGCAAACCCCCGTGCCGGACGTTGCGTTCGCGGGTTGCTGAGTAGGTCGTAGGTGGTGGCGCTGGTATCGCCGGCCGCGTCGCGGGTCGATCTCACGAAGCCCCCGGGACGCTGATACGGCGAGATGGAGATACCCGCCACAGTAGGTGTCGTGGTGGTCGCAGGATTGGTGCCGTCGGCTCGCTGATACGAACCGGTTGCACCCCAGACCCTGATCTGACCAGCAGCGTCGGCGGCGAGGAAGGTCTTTCCGCCGCCTGCAACGGCTAGCGGACGTCCCAGGCCGGCGATTTCGATCGGCGTTGCCTGATAGGTGCCCGACGCCCCTGCCAGTTGGCCACTGTCGTTGAGTCCCCAGGCACGGACCGTGCCGGACGACATCAGAGCGGCACCACCCCCGTTTGTGGCGACCATCTGCTTGACCGTTCCGGCCGAGCTGCCCTTGCCGAGGGTAGAGGAGACAGTAGGCGTGGCGTGGGTCGCCGTGTCTCCTAGTCCGAGGTCTCCTTGGGTGTTTCGACCCCAGGCGTAGACCGTTCCGTCGCGCCGGATGGCGAAGGATGTCCCGACGCCTGCGTCGATCGCCCGTATGTCGGTGAGGTTCGGGATCAGAGTCGGCGAGCTTTGGCTGGTCGTGTTGCCGAGGCCCAATTGACTGTCAGCACCGCTGCCCCAGGCGTAGACGGTGCCGTCGGCCTTCAGCGCGAGGCTGTGGGTCGCGCCGGCCGAGATAGCTACTACGCCGCTCAACGGCTGGGTGACCGCGGTGGTGGCGGTCGTGCTGCCGTTGCCGAGTTGACCCACGTCGTTGAGTCCGTGGACGTAGACGCGGCCATGGTCGTCGAGCGCGACGAGATGGCAAGCTCCGACGGCGATCGAGGCGATGTTGGCTAGCCCGGCGAGTTTGGTTGGGTATGAGGTGGAGGTCCCGGCGTCGAGTCCGGTGACCCAGACGTCGCCGCCTCCGGTGAGGTAGTAGGTGGCTGGGCACGATGTGGAGGCGCCGCCAGTGGTCGAGGCGACCTGGACGACGTCGTGCATGATCGGCACCGCTGTCGCGGACGGCTTCGCGGTGGTGGAGCCAATGCCGACGGAGCCGTTGCTGTTGTCGCCGGCTGCGGCCACGCTCCCATCACTCAGGATCGCGGCGATCCCATGAGCAGAGACGGTGAACGAGTTCGGCGTGACTGGACTTCCGTAGACCGACTCCGAATACGCGTCGGACGGTGGGGCGCTAGGGTCGCTCCATGTGTCGGCGGGTAGGCCGTGGGTGGCGTTGCGATCCCAGGTACGCACGACGTTCCCGGCCGCATCGTAAGCGTAGATGACCTTCTCGCCGGCCTGATCGGTGACGGACTTGAGCCATCCGCCGGCTGAGACCGTGCCGGACAAGTCGCAATTGACTCGGGCGTCGCCGGAGCAGGTGGACACGTCGTCGTAATAGGCGTAGCTAAGCGCCTTGTCAGATCCTCGCGCATGGGCTCCGGGGGTGCGGGTCTCGATGCGCTGCCCGGCACCGTTGTAGCGATAGGTGGTACAGGTGAAGGCGTAGGTTGCCGACGTAGGTGGCGTCGAAGCACCTGCCGGGCGGCCGGAAACGGGAGAGGCGCAGTCGCCGGCTGGCACGCCGTTGGAAGCAGGAGTGTCGACCTCGCACAGAACCCCCGTATTGCCGCGAGTTGCGGAACCGCAGATGGTCGAGCCAGCGGCATGGTTGATCGACGCGATCGTACCGACTGCAGGAAGGTCGCGACGGTAGGTGGTGAGGTAGTCGCCCCAGACGGCAGCGGCGTTGCCGCGCGGGCTTAGCTGCGCAGTCTGGTCGGCGACCGCGAACATCGTCCCTGGCAGAAGCGTGCCAAGAGGACTGCCGTCGCTGTAGTGCTTCTCGATCTGACTCTTGCTCAGCACTCGATCGTAGACCGAGACCTCATCCAGCCACGAGCCGCCGTTGTCGACGCCGAGTTGGGAGTTGCCGCCAAGGTAGACGGGGTCAGTGGACGAGGCATAGGGCGCCACCGCGCTGGTGGTGTCGCGCGGGCCCAGTTGAGGAACCTTCTGTCCGTCGACCCAGATGCTGAGCCCCGCACTGGTGAAGGATCCGTCGTAGGTGTAGACGACGTGGTGCCAGCGGCCGTCGAGCACGAGCGCGTACCCGTCGGTCGACATAAACTCGCCCTCGGCTGCGTTGGTGTAGAAGCCGATGTTCGGAAACGAGAACAGGTCGCGCGAGGCGATCACTGCGCGGCTCGATCCGGCGAGGTCGCCCCAGGTCAGCGAGGTCTCGGGCCACAGCGAGTCGCTCCGCTGCCAGGTCTCGATGCTGAACTCACCGTCGGATCCCGAGGCTCCCGACGGCAGGTCGGAACCCGTGGAGACCATTCCTGTGCCGTCGGGGCTCGCCGACTCCAGGGCGGCTCCGTGCCCCGGCATGATCCCGGGCTCGCCCAAAGCAAGCGGATGGGTGACGACGCCGTTGTTCGTCCCGGTCTCGCTCCTCATCTCGACCCCGGGCGTGTTGTCGGTCTCGTCCAGTCGCCAGTAGGCGATCGGGGAATCGTCCAGGACGGTCTGGCGGTATGCGGCGCCTCCGTCGTGCTGCTCGATCGCGACGGCGCCGTGGCCGTGCGGCGTGTAGTCGTAGGTCCGGACCTGCCCGTCGGACTCGAAGTACTGTTCGTGGCTGCCGTAGGTGGTGATGTCGGAATTGGCATCGGTCCACGGCTGGGATGCGTCGCGCAGCACGCGGGTGCGAACCAGTTGTCCGAGCGGGCTGTAGGAATAGTCCACTGCATGATCCGAGACCGTGACACCTCCGCCCGTTGTGGTTCCGGCTTGCCCGAGAACGAAGGCGGTCGACGACGGTTCTGCTCGATCGATGACCTGACAGAGCCAGTTCTGGACGTTCAGGTCCGTGACGTTCTGCATTGCAGCCCCCACGGTGCAGTCCACGCCGCCGAAGGCGGCTGTGGCGGCAGTGTTCCAAAAGTAGCCCGTCTGGTGCAGGTAGACGTTGTTGGCGGTGCCTTCCTCGATGACCGCAACCCGTCCACGCGTATCGATCCCGGAGTATCGAGTTCGGCGACAGGCGGCCGTGCCGTCACAGGAGGCGATCTGTGCCGGAGTGGCTTTGTCAGCGGTTGCAGATGCCGCCACACTGCCCGCGGCGGCTTGCCACGTGTAACGGGTCGCGAGACCTGTCGTCGACCCGTCGCCGGACACGTTGCCTCGTCGGTCGGTGACGGTGTGCACGCGGTCAGGTCCGAGGCTCGCAGGCTCATAGTCGAAGGTGGTCTTACCGCCCGATGCGTCCGTGACCGAGCAGATTTGGGCTACGGACGACGTCCCGCTGACCGATCCCGAGCAGGGAGCCGAAAGAGTTGAGTAGGCGTAGCGACTGGAGGGCACGGCGCCTGTTACCGTGCTGTACGGGTTGCCGGGCTGCCACACCTCGATCAAGGTGGGAGTTGGATCGCGTGTCACCACGTACGAGGTAACTCGTCCGGCCGTGTCGGTGACGGTGACTCGACGGTTCGCTCCTGCCCCGCCCGCGTCGTAGTTGATGGTGAGGGACGGGCATGTGCTCGTGCTTGCACAGGTCGACGGGGCGATCTTGGTCGGCCCGTAGACAGTGCCAGGGGTGTAGTCGAGGGATTGGCCGCTGGGGTCGGTGATGCGGATGAGTTGCCCCGTGGCGTTGAAGTCGTAACGGAGACGGTCCGTTCGCACGAGGGACCATCCGACGACGATTCCCGACGACGCAGCGGGGTTCGCACAGGCGTTGTCCGATCCCACTCCGACGTAGCGGAACAGGTTCATCCCGGTTCCGGCTGGCCCGGTGTAGGTCTGGTCGATGCAAAGGTCTGCATAGGGCGGATCGTCACCGCTGGGATGGATAGCAAACGGCAAGGTGCTTTCGTCCAGAAGCGTCCTCACTGCGCTGCCAGTCGCGGCACCGAGATCGATGTCCAGGCCGATCTCGCCGTTCTCCTGAAGAGATCGCAGAGTGAACACGTGGCGAGTCCCATCACGATCGACGTAGGCGACGGCCATCGGTTGCGTGAGACCTTGAAGGGTCGGAAGCTTGAGTCCACCAAACCCGATGCCGGTTACGGCCTCGGATCCGGTCTCCCCGATGTCGAACTGCCACCCGGCACCGAGAGGGCCGGTCGCCGTCATCTGTTCCTGGGAGTTGTAGGTCCGCGTGAGTCCGATCTCAAGACCTCCACGCGACTGGACAGGCGTCGAATCTGAGGCCTGGAGGACCACGTTGCCGTTGGCGACGTTGACGCGGGCAGCGGATCCATTGCCGAGGTCTGTGGTGTCGAACGTCCAGGAATCCTCAAGGCCGAGCCCATCGCCGCAGATCGGGACGTCGGCACCGGCGGAGACGGAGGCTCCGAAGCGGTTCCCGACGGAGACCCTCGGCTTCAGGATCGTGCACCCCTGTTGCGCGCCTGCCGCGACGGCGTAGAAGCGAGCGGTAGCAGATCCGCCCGCCGGCAGAGTGATGCCCGCTATCAGCGCGTTCAGGTTCGAGATGCTCCCGCAGGGAGCGACGATCGCGCTCGTGCAGGGGGCCAGGACCACACCATTGAACTGAAGAGTGCTTCCCCCCATGCTGAGCCCGGCCGTGACCCAAGAAGCGAGAGTCGAGCCCGCGCTGAGCGGGACAGCCGACCACCCTGGGTTCGTGAGCGTGAGATCAAACTGGACCGTGTCGCCGGTGTAGTAGACCGGGCTTGCCGTGGTGCCATCGGAAGCCCCGCTGACGGAGAGGGTGAGCAGCGGAGCCGACGCGTCATAGATCCAGGTCTCGGAGAGGATCGAGCTGTTCTGGCCACCGAACATCGAGACCTGGCCACGTGCATCCGTGGAGGTGGTCGCGAACGCTCGGCCTGTCGGCGAGGCGATTCCCGAGGCTAGCAACCAGTCGCCGCCCGTCCAGGCCCAGGTGTCGTTCAGATAGGTGGGCGTACTGCCGCTGTACGACACTCCTCCGAAGACGACTCCCACTCCAAGGGCCGGATCGAAGATCCCCGACGCGCCAAACCGGGCGGGCGGCGTATGGGCGGGAGAGGAGGACCCCCACGTCGTGCCGTTCGTACTTAGCGTGTAAGTGTCGCCCTGAGGGCCAGAGTTGACTGCCATTCCGCCAAAGAGAACGACGTTGTTATACGAGTCGAGCATGCCGGTTGCGCCCCAGCGCGCTGAAGGCGTGGTGGACGCTCCGTTGGCCTGAATGAGCGACCAGGCGTTGTTCTTCAACATCCAGGTGTCGTTGAAGCTGCCCGAAGCGTTCAACCCTCCGAAGAGGATGGTCCCTGCGCGGCCCGGCTGGTAGACGACGACCGCGCCTGACCGAGCTGACGGCGCAGTTCCAGTGGTCGTGACCGCGGACCAGGTGGTGCCATCCCACTTCCAGACGTCATTGAGGTAGCCGGCGGCGCTCGTTTGGCCTCCAATGAGGAGGACCGTCTGCTGGCTGGCATCCCACACCATGCCAGCGCGATAGCGGGCGGGGGGCGATGCCGGCGGGGTGAGCTTGGTCCAGCCGAGTGAGCTCTGTATCCATGTCTGAGCCGAAGCCCCGGTACTGGTCGACCCTCCGAAGAGGACCGTCTGCTGATGGACGGGGTCGTAGACCGACGAGGCTCCACTCAAGGCAGGCGGTTGCGTGGCCAAAGAGCGCTGGGACCAGTTGGGCGAGAGGAACCTTCCTGCACCGCCCGTCTGGACCGCCTTGTTGATGTAGGCCGCCGGCGAGGCGTTCGCGGTAGGGGCGCCCGTATTCGGCGTGGGCGACTCGCCGTGTGACCCTCCAGTGCCGCCGCTTGACGACGGGCTCGGGATCGGGGAGCCAGCCCCGTCGGGGACAGCCGATGCCGACGGCCCCGCCTGACGCGAAGGCGCCGTACTAGGCGTGGCCGACGGCTCCTTCGCGCCAGGCGAGGCCCCCACGTCGACGCCACTGGGGTCGCTGGCGGTCGCGGAGGAGCGCGGAAGGCGCTGGAGGCCGGCCACATCCCCCGACGAGCTGGTCTGGGTGGCAGTACAGACCTTGTCACCTCGTTCGAGCTCGACGACAGGATCAGAGGAACTCGCGGTGCCACACTGGCGAGAGGTCTTGGTCGGAGGAAGCTCGGGAACGGTCGGCTCCTCCAGGGAACCTTCAACCGTTGGGGGCGTATCGATGTGCACGCCCTTCGTCGTTCCAGGCCGACGCATGGCAGCGAGTTGCCCCAGGTGAGGCTGCGATGCCTCCGCCGGGGTGGGGAGGCGATAACCATCGTCTGCCATCGACACGCTCACGATCGCGAGGCCCGCGAGGACTACCGCTCCGGCCGTTCCGCTCGCTACCCAGAGCAGGATCGGGCGCCGTACCCGAGATCTCAGCGCCGCCAGGCCCACCGAGCGACGCCCCACGCCACCGGATCGAACTCTCACGACAGGCCCCCATGCCTTCCGAGTTGTCGGTCGCTGACCATCGCGACGTGCCGAGAGTTGCCTCTTGGTGGACGGGGCGGCAAGAGGAATCCGCGACCATCAGGTCCGAACTCGCGGATATGACCCGTGAGCACCATCGGAAACGGCCCGATCGGGCTATTGCGGATGGCTTCGCGCCCTCGTGAAAAAGTCATGCCTGGGTGGCGACCCGGTCGTCGAGGAGGTGGGGCGCGAGGTCGCCGTCGTGGCCGCGAGCGACGGCCGCGCGGCCGACGACGAGGACGTACGCCAGGAACGCCGTCTCGGCGGCCACCCCGATGCCGATCCGGGCGGCCGTGCCGAGCCCCGACGGCGTCACGAAGGCCTCGATCATGCCGCTGACGGCGAGCATCATCACCAGGCCGAGCGCGACCGTCGCCGCCGTGCGGCCCTCGCGGGCCAGGCTCTGGGCACGACTCCGGTCGCCCGGCGCGATCCAGGCCCAGCACAGCCTCAGTCCGACGCCGCCCGCGAGGAAGACCGCGGTCAGCTCGAGCAGGCCGTGGGGAAGGATCAGCCCCCAGAACTCCGCGCCGTGCCCGTGCCGGGTCATGATCGAGCCGATGACCGCGAGGTTGGCGGAGTTGAGGAGCATCACCCAGAGCACCGGCAGCCCGAGCACGCCGAATGCGAGGCACTGCACGCTCACCCAGACGTTGTTGGTCCACACGAGTGCGGCGAACGACGACGCGGAGTGCTCGCTGTAGTAGTCGGCGAAGTCGTGGTTGACGAGCCGGTCGATCTCCTCGGGGCTCAGCATCGACTGCTCCACACCGGGGTGCTCGCGCAGCCAGAGCATCATCACCGCCACGACGAGGGCGTTGACCGCGACCATGCCGAGCCACCACCAGCGCAGCCGGAAGAGGGCGGCGGGGAGCCGCTCGGCGAAGAAGCCGCCCACCGAGCGCCACGTGCTGGTGCGGGTGCCGGCCGCCCGGGCACGAGCCCGCGCCAGGAGCAGGGACAGGTGGACCGACAGGGACGGGTCGGGTGCGGCGCTGCGCAGGACGGAGAGGTGGGTCGCGACCCGCTGGTAGAGCTCCACCAGCTCGTCCGCGTCGGCGCCGCTGAGCCGGCGCCGGCGTACGAGCGCGCCCAGGCGCTCCCACTCGGCCCAGTGCGCGGCGACGTAGGCATCGACATCCACGCCCGTATCCTGCCGGACATGAGCGGGCTGAGCGGGGCTTCCGGGCCACAGGGCTACGGCCCCCGCGACGTCGACGAGGTGGTCACCGGCGAGGCCGTCGCCCTCGACCTGCCGGCGGCGGGCATCGGCGTGCGCATCCTCGCGGGCCTGATCGACCTGATCGTGATGATCCTGGCGTCGATCGGGATCGGTCTGGTCCTGGTGACCGGCGCCGCCGCCGGAGCCGACGTCGCCTGGGCGCAGGTCGCGGTCATCGTCACCATCGCCCTGACGCTGGTCGGCCTGCCGACCGCGCAGGAGACCCTCACCCGCGGACGGACGGTCGGCAAGTGGGCGCTCGGCCTGCGCGTGGTCCGCGAGGACGCCGGGCCGATCACGTTCCAGCACGCCTTCGTGCGCGCGATCGTCGGCGTGGTCGAGATCTACGTCGCCAGCGGGCTGATCGCCTTCCTCGCGGCCATCCTCTCCGCCCGCACGAAGCGCCTCGGCGACTACGCCGCGGGCACGTACGTCGTCCGCGACCGCGCCCGGGTGAGCCTCCCGCCGCCGCCGGCGATGCCGCCGGCGCTCGCGGGGTGGGCCTCCCGAGCCGACCTCGGCCGGATGCCTCCGGGCCTGACCCTGGCGATCCGCCGCTACCTCGCCGCCCGCGACCGCGGCCCGGCCCGGGACCAGGTGGGCCTGCGGCTCTGCGAGCGCACCGCGGCGCTGGTGGCGCCACCGC
>NZ_JASGDD010000055.1:0-13569 GCF_047607365.1 Nocardioides sp.
ATGCCGCTTGCATATTTCATATCCAAGGGCATGAAGGTCGATTTTGCGAACAAAGAAAACCCGTTAACAAATTTGGGCCGACCCGGCCACCGGCGCCGCGCAGCGCCGCCAGTCCGCCCTCGTGCGCGGTCGATCCGAGCAGCCAGGCCTCGACCGAGGCACCCCGGCGGGCGAGCACGG
Organism: Nocardioides sp.; assembly: GCF_047607365.1. Taxonomy (GTDB): domain Bacteria; phylum Actinomycetota; class Actinomycetes; order Propionibacteriales; family Nocardioidaceae; genus Nocardioides. Next base: position 181 of record NZ_JASGDD010000055.1, read on the forward strand.
CGCCGGCGTACAGGGCGTCGCCGCCGTTGTCGCCGGAGCCCACCAGGAGCACGACCCGGCGGCCGTAGATCCCGCCGAGCAACTCGATCACCGCCGTGGCGACGCCGTACGCCGCCCGCTGCATCAACGCCCCGGACGCGAGGTCCGGGTGGGCCGCCTCAGCGGCACGAATCTGCTCGACCGTGTGCGCGAACCTCACCCCGCCAGCCTCTCAGAAGCCCCCACTCGGCGGGAGCGAAAGCCCTACTCGGCGGGCGGGGAGGCCCTTCTCGACGTCAGACGTTCTGGGGGAAGCCGAGGTTGATGCCTCCGTGCGACGGGTCGAGCCACCGGGAGGTGACGGCCTTCTCGCGGGTGAAGAAGTCGACGCCGTGGGTGCCGTAGGCCTTGGTGTCGCCGAAGAGCGAGGCCTTCCAGCCGCCGAAGGAGTGGTAGGCGACCGGGACCGGGATCGGGACGTTGATGCCGACCATGCCGACCTCGACCTCGCGCTGGAAGCGCCGGGCGGCGCCGCCGTCGTTGGTGAAGATGGCCGTGCCGTTGCCGAAGGCGCCGGAGTTGATCAGCTCCAGCCCCTCCTCGTACCCGGAGACGCGGACCACGGAGAGGACCGGGCCGAAGATCTCCTCGGTGTAGACCTTCGACGTCGTCGGGACGCGGTCGATGAGGGTCGGGCTGAGCCAGAAGCCCTCCTCGGGGCCGTCGACCTCGCCACCGCGGCCGTCGACGAGCACGTCGGCGCCGTCCTCGACGGCGAGCTCGATGTAGGAGGCGACCTTGTCGCGGTGCTGGCCGGTGATGAGCGGGCCCATGTCGCAGCCCTTGCGCCCGTCGCCGATCTTCAGCGACGCCATCCGCGAGCGGATCTTCTCGATGAGCGGGTCGGCGACCGAGTCGACGGCGACGATGACCGAGATCGCCATGCAGCGCTCGCCGGCCGAGCCGAAGCCGGCGTTGACCGCCGAGTCGGCGACCAGGTCGAGGTCGGCGTCGGGCAGCACCAGCATGTGGTTCTTGGCGCCACCGAGCGCCTGGACGCGCTTGCCGTTGCGGGTGCCGGTCTCATAGACGTACTGCGCGATCGGCGTGGAGCCGACGAAGGAGATCGAGGCCACGTCGGGCGACTCGAGGAGGGCGTCGACCGCCTCCTTGTCGCCGTGGACGACGTTGAAGACGCCGTCGGGCAGACCGGCCTCCTTCCACAGCTCGGCGATCCAGTTGACCGCCGAGGGGTCCTTCTCCGACGGCTTCACGACGACGGTGTTGCCGGTGGCGATCGCGATCGGGAAGAACCACATCGGGACCATGGCCGGGAAGTTGAACGGGCTGATGATGCCGACCACGCCGAGCGGCTGGCGGACCGAGTAGACGTCGACGCCGGTCGAGACCTGGTCGGACATGGCGCCCTTCTGCAGGTGCGCGATGCCGCACGCGAACTCGACGACCTCGAGGCCGCGCGCGATCTCGCCGCCGGCGTCGGAGAGCACCTTGCCGTGCTCGGAGGTGAGGATGAGCGCGAGCTCGTCCTTGCGGGCGTTGAGCAGCTCGCGGAAGGCGAAGAGCACCTGGGTGCGCTTGGCGATCGAGGCCTGCGACCAGTCCGCGAAGGCCTTCTTGGCGGTCTCGATGGCGGCGTCGACGTCGGAGGCGCTGGCGAGGCGGACCTGCTTGGTCACCGTGCCGAGCGCGGGGTCGTAGACGTCGCCGAGGCGGGTTCCGGTGCCGGGCGTGTAGGCGCCACCGACCCAGTGGTCAACGGTAGGGAGAGACATGGGAGCTGCTTTCTGGAGGTGCTGGAGGGTGGAGCTAGAGAGTGGAGAGGACGTCGTCGATGATCGCGAGGCCCTGGTGGGCCTCCTCGTCGGTGACGACGCACGGCGGGACGACGTGGATGCGGTTCTCCTGCACGAACGGCAGGAGGTTGCGCTCCAGGAGCTTCGACTTGATGCCGGCCATGGTGGCCGCGTCCAGCGGGGCGCGGGCGGAGCGGTCGGAGACGAGCTCGATGGCGTGGAACACGCCGCTGCCGCGGACCTCCCCGACGACGTCGTACGTCGAGGCCATCTTCTCCAGCGCGGGCGCGATGACCTCGGCGCCGATCCGCTTGGCGTTCGCGACGATCCCCTCGGTCTCCATGGCGTCGAGCGCGGCGACGATCGAGGCCATCGCCAGGGGGTGGCCGCTGTAGGTGAGGCCGCCGGGGAAGACCCGCTCGTCGAAGAACTCCGAGATCCGCTCGGAGATGATGACGCCGCCGACCGGGACGTAGCCGGAGTTGACGCCCTTGGCGAAGGTGATCAGGTCGGGGGTGTAGCCGAAGGCGTCCAGCGCCAGCCACTCCCCCGTGCGGCCGAAGCCGGCCATGACCTCGTCGGTGATCAGGACGATCCCGAACTCGTCGCAGAGCGCGCGGACGCCCGCGAGGTAGCCCGGCGGCGGCATCAGGATGCCGGCGGTGCCCGGGATCGACTCGACCAGGAGCGCGGCGATGGTGGCGGGCCCCTCGGCCTCGATCACCCGGCGGAGGTGGTGGAGCGCGCGGACTGACTCCTCCTCGGGGGTGGTCGCCCAGAACTCCGAGCGGTAGAGGTAGGGGCCGAAGAAGTGCACGTGGCCCACGGCGTACTCGTTGCCGGCGGGGCGGCGCCAGTCGCCGGTCGCGACGATCGCCGCGCCGGTGTTGCCGTGGTAGGAGCGGTAGGTCGAGAGCACCTTGTCCCGGCCGGTGACGTGCCGGGCCATCCGGATGGCGTTCTCGTTGGCGTCCGCGCCGCCGTTGGTGAAGAACACCTTGGCGAACCCGGCGGGGGCCTTGGACAGGATCGCCTGCGCGGCGAGCCCGCGCTCGTGGTTGGCGGTGGCCGGGCCGATGGTGGCCAGCGCGGCGGCCTGCGCCTGGATCGCCTCGACCACGCGCGGGTGGCCGTAGCCGATGTTGACGTTGACCAGCTGCGAGGAGAAGTCGAGGAAGGTGCGGCCCTCGGCGTCCCAGACCTGAGAGCCCTGGCCGCCCGACACCACCAGAGGCTTCAGCGCCCCCTGGGCGGACCAGGAGTGGAAGACGTAGGCAGGGTCGAGGGCCAGGGTCTCAGCGTTGCTCATGGGACTATTCTCCACCCTCCGTGAGCTCGACGGTCTCGGGCGTGAAGTCGTCGCCCGTGACGTCGAGGCCCTCGGCCTTGAGGTCGGTCAGGGCCTGCGTGACGAAGGTCTGGTTGATCACCGAGTCGGCGGGCGCCGTGGTGATGAGCGGCTTGCCGCTGGCGGGGTCGATGACCGACTGCGACTCGCTCACGGTCCGCTTCCAGGCGTCGTCGTCGACCGTGCCGACGCCGGCCGAGGAGGGCCAGATGAGCTTGTTGATCTCGTTCATCATCCACAGCTCGTGGGTCGCCGGGTGCTGCGATCCGTGGGAGGCCGACATGGCGGCGCCGTCGGTGGGGTTGTCGCGGACGTAGATCCAGCCCTTGAGGCTCGCGGTGATGAAGGCCTGGACCACGTCGGGCTTGCTGGAGATCTCCTCGCCGGTGGTCCAGATGCCGTCCTCGAGCATGCCCGCGTCGTACTCGTTGGGGTCGAGGATGTTGAAGTCGTCCTTCGTGTAGAGCTCGCCGGTGTCGGGGTTCTTGGTCTCGAGCAGCTCGGCCAGCTCGTTGTAGGTCATCGCGGTGACGGCGTCGTAGCCGTCGTCGAAGAGGTTGGCCGCGGCGTCGCCCTCGGACTCGTACGCCGTGTCGGCCGGCGCCAGGCCACCGGCGCCCTGGAGCATGGCGAGCAGCTCCCACTGGTTGCCGTAGCCCCAGTTGACCCACTTCTTGCCCTTGAGGTCGGCCGGCTTCTCGATGCCCTTGTCCTTGAGCGAGACGATGAGGGGCGCGCTCTTCTGGAAGATCTGGGCCACGTTGACGAGGTCGAGGCCGCCCTCGATGTCGCCGAGCACCTTGGGCGCCCACGAGACGGCGAAGTCCGCCCCGCCGTCGGAGAGCACCTTCTGCGGGACGACGTCGGAGCCGCCCTCGAGGATGGTCACGTCGAGGCAGGCGTCCTTGTAGTAGCCCTCGTCGGCGGCCGCGTAGTAGCCGGCGAACTGGGCCTGGTTGTTCCACTGCAGCTGGAGCTTGACCGGCGTCATCGTCGAGCAGCTGCTGGCGCCGCCCGTCGTCGAGTCGCCCGAGGCGTCTGAGTCGTCCGAGCTGCCGCAGGCGGACAGCGAGATGGCTGCGAGCGCGACCGAGGCCGCCGATGCCATCACCTTGGTGAGGGGGGACTTCATGGTTTCTCCTGGTGGTGAGTCAGGCACTGGTGTGCCGGTTGAACCATCGCTCCATTGCGTAGGTGACGAGATAGAAGAACAACCCGAGGACGATGGAGCCGACGATCCCGGCCCAGGACAGCGCGTACTGACCGTTCTTCGCGTTCTCCGTGATGACGGCGGCCAGACCCTGACGGGGGCCGCCGACGTACTCGGCGACGAGCGCCGAGATGACGGCGAGGCTGGAGCCGATCCGGAGCCCGGTGAAGAGGTAGGGCAGTGCGGTGGGGAGCGTGACGGTGCGGATGGTGGTGACCGCCCGCGTGGAGTAGGCGTGCATCAGCTCGCGGTGCACGGGCTTGACCTGGCGCAGGCCGCGCAGCACGTTGACGTAGACCGGGACGCCGACGGCGATGGCGGCGATGAGGACGCGCCCGGTGTTGAATCGCTGGTTGAACATGCCGTTGAGCACCGGAGCGAGCGCGGCGATCGGGAGCACCGAGGCGGCGAGCACGATCGGCGCGAGCATCTCGCCGACGAACCGGAGCGCGTTGGAGACGAGTGCGGCGAGCAGGCCGACGACCGTGCCGAGCACGAGGCCGCGCAGCGCGTTCCAGCCGGTGTGCAGGGTGGCCGAGGTGATCAGCGAGTGCTGCTCGGCGAGCTCGGCGCGGATGTGGGCGGGCGAGGGGACGAAGTAGTCGGGGATGTCGAACGCCGAGGCCCACAGCTGCCAGAGCGCGAGCACCGCGACGCCCAGCAGGATGGGCGCTCCGACGAGGGTGGGGACCCTGACGTTGGCCGTGCTCACCGGCGTCCCCGCTCGATCGTGCGGCGCACAGCGGAGCAGGAGGGAGTGGGGTGGCTCATCGGTCCTCGACCCCGACGGGCTGGGGCGCGCCGCCGTGCAGCAGATGGCGTACGGCGGAGATGCCCGCGGCGAACTCGCCGGTGTCGCGGAAGCCCTCGTCACGGGTCCTGCCCGGACCCGGTCCCGTGGTGACGATGTCGACGATCCGCCCGGGGCGCGGGGACATCACGACGACCCGGTCGGAGAGGAAGACGGCCTCGGGGATCGAGTGGGTGACGAAGACGGTCGCGGCGCCGGTCTCCTTGGTGATCCGGACCAGCTCGGCCTGCATCCGCTCGCGGGTGATCTCGTCGAGGGCGCCGAACGGCTCGTCCATGAGCAGCAGCCGCGGCGACTCGGCGAGCGCGCGGGCGATCGCGACGCGCTGCTGCATGCCGCCGGAGAGCTGGTCGGGGAAGTGCTTGGCGAAGTCCGCGAGGCCGACCATCTCGAGCAGCTGGTCGACCCGGGCGCGGCGCTGCGCCCTGGCGACCTTGTGCACCTCCAGCGGCAGCCCGACGTTGTCGGCGACGGTGCGCCACGGCAGCAGCCCGGCCTGCTGGAAGGCGATGCCGTAGTCGTGGTCCAGGCGCGCCTGGCGGGCGCCCTTGCCGAAGACGGTGAGCGTGCCCGAGGTGGGAGCGTCGAGGTCGGCGATGAGCCTCAGCAGCGTGGACTTCCCGCAGCCCGACGGCCCGATGAGCGAGACGAACTCGCCCTCGGCGACCGACAGCTCGACGTCGGTGAGGGCGATGGTGCTGCTCTTCTTGGCCGTGAAGACGCGTCCGATCCCGGACGCGACGACCGCGCTGCTCGTCATGCTGTGTCCTTTCTGCGCGAGCACTGCGGTGCCTCGCTCCGCCGCACCTCGCTGGCGCTCGGCACGACTCCACGGGGGCTCCTCGCACTCACGCGGTCTCTCCTCTGCGATAGCGCCCGAGGGCGAGCCCGATGAGGCTGGTGAGCCCGACCGCCACCAGCCCGACGCCGACCGCGCCGATGACGGCCGTCCACGGCTTGCCGGCGCTGACGTCGGTGACGTTCTGGGAGTAGTAGGCGATCAGCCGGCCGATCCCCTGGCCCTGGCCGGTCGACATCTCCGAGATGATCGCGCCGACGACGGCGCTCGAGGCCGCGAGCCGGAAGGCCGGCAGGAGATAGGGGACGGCCGCCGGGAGCTGCAGCTTGACCAGCGTCTCGAGCGAGCCCACGCCGTACACGTGCATCAGCTCGAGCTGGCTGGCCTCGGTGGAGCGCAGGCCGCGCAGGCCGCCGACCGCGACCGGGAAGAACGCGAGGTAGGCGGCGATGACGACCATCGTCTGCTCGGCGCCCCAGGCCCAGCTGCCGGTGTGGAGGTACTTCCCCCAGCTCAGCGTCACCGGAGCGATGGCGACGAGCGGGATGGTCTGGCTGATGATCACCCAGGGGGACAGCGCGGCCTCCGCGAGCCGGCTGCGGCTCATCAGGATCGCGAGGCCGAGCCCGACCACGACGCCGATCAGCCAGCCGAGCGCGGCCAGCTTGAGCGAGAAGAAGGAGGCGTGCCAGACCTCGCTGCCGTAGGTGATGTCGGGGAGCAGCCGGTTGACCGGTTTGGTCAGCGTCTCGAACATCGTCCACACGTGCGGCATGAACTTGTCCTGGGTGCGCGGCAGCAGCACCGCGCCGGAGTCGCCGAGGGTGACGCCGGCGGCTGGCCCGACCGCCTTGTAGCCCTCCCAGGCCGCGACGAAGGCGAGGATGCCGAGGACCGCGAAGACGACCGCCCGTGCCCGCACCCACAGCCGCCCGCTCATCGCCCCGGAGATCATGACCGTGCGGTCACCGCCACGTTGACGGCGGGGATGACCTTGGTGCCGTAGGTCAGGAGGGTCTCGTCCTGGGCGTCGTGCTGGAGGTAGACGGCGAACTGGTCGACGCCGAGCTCCTTGAGCGCCTCGAGCTTTGCGACCTGCTCCTCGACCGTGCCGATGAGGCAGAAGCGCTCGACGATGTCGTCGGGGACGAACGAGGTGTGGGTGTTCCCCGCCCGGCCGTGCTCGTTGTAGTCGTAGCCCTCGCGACCCTTGATGTAGTCGGTCAGCGCCTGCGGGACGGTCCCCGAGTCGCCGTACTTGGCGACGATGTCGGCCACGTGGTTGCCGACCATGCCGCCGAACCAGCGGCACTGGTCGAGGGCGTGGGCGCGCTGCTCGGCGCTCCCGTCCGTGACGTACGCCGGCGCGGCGACGCAGAACGTGATGTCGTCGGGGTTGCGCCCGGCGGCCTCGGCGGCGTCGCGGACGGCCTTGATCATCCAGGCCGCGATGTCGAGGTCGGCCAGCTGCAGGATGAAGCCGTCCCCGACCTCGCCCGCGGCCTTGAGCGCGAGCGGGCCGTAGGCCGCGATCCACACCTCGAGCTCGGACCTCGACGCCCACGGGAACTGGAGCGTGGAGCCGTTGATCTCGACGGTGCGGCAGTTGGCGAGCTCGCGGATGACGTGGGTCGCCTGGCGCATCTCCTTGATCGTCGAGGGCTTGCCGTTGAGCACGCGGACCGCCGAGTCTCCGCGGCCGATGCCGCAGACGGTTCGGTTGCCGTACATCTCGTTGAGCGTGGCGAAGACGCTGGCCGTGACGGTCCAGTCCCGGGTGGCGGGGTTGGTGACGAAGGGGCCGACCTTGATCGTGTGCGTCTCCGCCAGGATCTGGCTGTAGATGACGTAGGGCTCCATCCACAGCAGGTGCGAGTCGAAGGTCCACACCATGTCGAAGCCGAGCTCCTCGGCGCGCTTGGAGAGCGCGACGGTGCGCCATGCGGGCGGGTTCGTCTGGAGGACGACACCGAACTGCAACGGGGTGCCCTCTCGGGTTGATCGACTGTTCAACGTGAGCCCTTCTCAGACGAGGTACTGGGTGAGGTCGCGCTTGAGGAACTTCCCGCGACCCTTCGTGCCGACGTACTCGCCGTTCTCGACGAGGACGGCGCCGCGGGAGATGGTCACGTCGACGTGACCGTCGATCTCGTAGCCCTCCCAGGCGGAGTGGTCCATGTTCATGTGGTGGGTCCGGCCCTCGCCGATGCCGATCGAGGTGTGCCCCTTCGGGTCGTAGACGACGATGTCGGCGTCGGCGCCCGGCTGGATGACGCCCTTCCTGCCGTAGAGGCCGAACATCCGCGCCGGCGTCGTGGAGATGATCTCGACCCAGCGCGGCAGCGTGATCCGGCCGTCGACGACGCCCTGGAAGAGCAGGTCGACCCGGTGCTCGATGGAGCCGATGCCGTTGGGGATCGCGCGGAAGTCGTCGATCCCGAGCGTCTTCTGGTCCTTCATGCAGAACGGGCAGTGGTCGGTGGAGACCATCTGCAGGTCGTTGGTCCGCAGGCCGTTCCACATGGCGTCGAGGTGGCCCTCCTCCTCGCTGCGCAGCGGGGTCGAGCAGACCCACTTGGCGCCCTCGAAGTCGCCCCACTCCTCACTGCTCGCACCGAGGTTCTTCTCCAGGCTGAGGTAGAGGTACTGCGGACAGGTCTCGGCGAAGACGTTCTGGCCCTTGTCGCGGGCGGCGGCGAGCTGCTCGACCGCCTGCTTGGCGCTGACGTGCACGACGTAGAGCGGCGCGTCGGTGAGGTTGGCCAGCATGATCGCGCGGTGCGTGGCCTCCTCCTCCATCTGCCACGCGCGGGCGATGCCGTGGAAGTACGGCGTCGTCTTGCCCGCCTCGGCGAGCTGGGCGGCCAGCACGTCGATGGCCGGGCCGTTCTCGGCGTGCATCATGGTGAGCAGGCCGGTCTCCTTGGCGACCTGCATCGCGCGGAGGATCTGGGCGTCGTCGGAGTAGAAGACGCCGGGGTAGGCCATGAAGAGCTTGTACGACGTGATCCCCTCGTCGATCAGGCCGTACATCGCCTTGAGCGACTCCTCGTCGACCCCGCCGATGATCTGGTGGAAGCCGTAGTCGATGTGCGCCTCGCCGGACGCCATCTCGTGCCACTTCGCGAGGCCGTCCTCGACGCGCTCGCCGTAGCGCTGCACGGCGAAGTCGATGACGCTCGTCGTGCCGCCCCACGCGGCCGCCCGGGTGCCGGTGTCGAAGTTGTCGCTCGCCTCGGTGCCGCCGAAGGGCAGGCTGAAGTGGGTGTGCGCGTCGATGCCGCCGGGGATGACGTACTTGCCGGTCGCGTCGATCGTCGTGTCGGCGGTGACGGCCCCGAGCAGCTGGGAGCCCGGCTCGAGCAGCGCGACGATCTTCTCGCCGTCGACGAGGACGTCGGCGACGGCGGTCCCGGTGGCGTTGACGACGGTGCCGCCGGTGATGAGAAGGGTGGTCATGAGGTGGCTCCGGGGGTTGCGATGTGGGTGTAGGTGCTGGGCCGGCGGTCGCGGTAGAACTGCCAGTCGTCGCGCATCTCCTGGACGAGGTCCAGGTCGAGGTCGCGGACGAGGAGCTCCTCCTCGGTGCCGGAGCCGCGCTCGCCGACGAAGTTGCCTCGGGGGTCGATGACGTTGGAGGTGCCGTAGAAGTCGACCGCCTCGTCGCCGTACTCGTTGTCCTCGCGGCCGACGCGGTTGGGCTGCAGCACGAAGTAGCCGTTGGCCACGGCGGCGGCCGGGCCCTCGACCTCCCAGAGCCGGTTGGAGAGGCCCGGCTTGGTGGCGTTGGGGTTGAACACGATGTGGGCGCCGCCCAGGCCGAGCTCGCGCCAGCCCTCGGGGAAGTGGCGGTCGTAGCAGATGTACATGCCGACCTTGCCGATCGCGGTCTCGAAGACGGGGAAGCCGAGGTTGCCCGGCTTGAAGTAGAACTTCTCCCAGAACTTCTCGACGTGCGGGATGTGGATCTTGCGGTACTTCCCGAGGATGGTGCCGTCGGCGTCGACCAGCACGGAGGTGTTGAAGTAGATTCCGGTCTCCGCCTCCTCGTAGATCGGGAGGACCATCACCTGGCCGAGCTCCTTCGCCAGGGCGGCGAAGCGCTGCACGATGGGGCCGTCGGCCGGCTCGGCGAACCGGTAGTACTTCTTGTCCTGGGTGATGCCGAAGTAGGGCCCGTAGAACAGCTCCTGGAAGCACATCACCTGCGCGCCCTGCGCGGCGGCGTCACGGGCGAACTGCTCGTGCCGGTCGAGCATGGACTCCTTGTCCCCGGTCCATTTCGTCTGCGAAATGGCGGCACGGACGATGGTCATGAAGCATTCACACCCTTCGAGAAACGATCGGTTCAGCCCTCTGGATTCTTTGATCCACGTGTTTCACCACCATCTCGCCAGATCACGCCCGGGTAAATAGATCGGACGGTCGACGTAACGCTGTGACACAGATCTCGTTGTGGAGTTCATCACATTCTGCCGGAGGTCTTCGTGCGCGCTGCGTCCACATCCGCCCTGCTGCTGGCCGGAGTGCTTGCCGCCACGACGTTGTCCACGTCGATCGCGCCGAGCGCCCGGGCCGCTGACAGCGATCCCTTCACAGTGCAGACCCTGCACTTCAAGGTGACGGTCGGGCCCGACGACGACCAGACGGTCGACGTGGTCGGGGACCTCTACACGCCGGCGTCCGCCACGGCTGACCACCCGGCCCCGGCGATCCTCACCACCAACGGGTTCGGCGGCTCGAAGGACGACCAGGCCGACATCGGCAGCCTGATGGCGAGTCGGGGCTACGTGGTGCTCAGCTACTCCGGGCTCGGCTTCGGCGGGTCCGGCGGCCAGATCACCCTCGACGATCCGGACTACGACGGCAAGGCGGCGAGCCAGCTGGTGAGCTTCCTCGGCGGGGCGGACGGCATCGCCTACACCGACAGCGCCCACACCGCCGCGAGCCCCGCGCTGCACAGCGTCCAGCTCGACGCGCGCGACCACGCCGGCGTGGCCCGGTCCGACGACCCACGGGTGGGCATGGTCGGAGGGTCCTACGGCGGCCAGATCCAGTTCGCCGCCGCGTCGGTGGACAAGCGGATCGACACGATCGTCCCGATCATCACCTGGCACGACCTGTCGTACTCGCTCGCGCCCAACAACACGTCGCAGACCGGCCCCGACACCGTCGCGACCAGCGTGTCGGGCGCGGCGAAGCTCTTCTGGGCGCTCGGCTTCTCCGCGCTCGGCGTCGCCGGCGGCGTGCAGCACGCCCAGGAGGATCCGACCCGGCTGTTCCCCTGCCCGAACTTCGCCACCTGGGTCTGCCCCGGCCTGGTCGTGGCGGGGACCGTCGGCACGCCGGACGCCACGACCGTCGAGCACCTGCGGCACGCATCGGTGGGCAGCTACGCGCCGAGCGTCACCATCCCGACCCTGCTGATCCAGGGCCAGGACGACACCCTGTTCAACCTCAACGAGGGGATCGCGAACTTCAAGACCCTGCGGGCCCAGGGCACGCCGGTGAAGATGATCTGGACCAAGTTCGGCCACTCCGGCGACGCGGCCCCGGGCGAGCTCAGCTGGACCGACGACCCGTCCGCGACGTATGTCACCGGCCGAATCGTGGACTGGTTCGACCACTACCTCGCGGACGAGCCCACCAGCACCGGGCCGCTCTTCGCCTTCTGGCGCGACTGGATCACCTACACGGGCAATGCCGCGCCGGCGTACCAGGTCTCGGCGACCTATCCGGTGTCGGCCGGCCGCACCTTCTACCTGTCCGGCGGGCTGCCGGCCGGCGGGGCGCTGGTCGACTCGCCGGCGGCCGTGACGGCGGGGACCTCGGCGCTGGTGACGCCGCCCGCCGGCCTGCCGACCTCGCTGGACCCGGCCGACGTGGTCGGCAGCCTGCTCCCCGCTCCGCTCGCCGAGCTGCCGAACGACGCTCCCGGAACCGCGGCGTCGTGGACCTCGGCGCCGTTGACCTCCGACCTGCAGGTCGCCGGCTCGCCGACCGCCACCCTGAGCGTCAGCGCCGGCCTCCCCTCGACGCCTGCGACGAGTCCGATCACCCTGTTCGTCAAGGTGCAGGACGTCGCGCCGGACGGCTCGGTCTCCTACATCCACAACTCCATCGCGCCGATCCGCGTCGACCCGAGCGCCGCGTTCACCGTGACCCTGCCGGCCTTCGTGCACGACTTCGCGGTCGGGCACTCCGTGCGGCTCGTCGTGGCCGGCGGCTCGCTCAACTACCGGGGCAACCTGGTCCCGGTGCCGGTCACCATCGCCGGCGGCACGGACCAGGTCCTCACCCTGCCCGCGATCGACCCGGCCAAGGTCGGCGCCGACTCGCTGGCGGCGGGGGACGACTGGTCCGCGGGCCGGGTCCCCGACGCCACCTCCACGACCTCCCCCACGTCGACCACGTCGACGACGGCTCCCGGCCAGGCGGGCACCGGTCCGCGCGCGCTGCGGATCGGGAAGCTGTTCAAGGTCAGCCTCGCCGGCCTCGCGGCGCACGCGCGCTACCGGATCTACCTCGGCTCGCGGCTGGTGCGCAGCGGACGGGTGCCGGCCGGCCGGAGCGCCGCCGTCCGCGTCCGCGTGCCGCGGAAGGCCAAGCCGGGCGCGAGCGTCCTCATCGTGAAGGCGGGCAAGCCCGGCAGGAAGCTGCGGGAGCGCTCGCGCACCGCCGTGCTGCTGACGCGGTAGCGCATGGCTCCCGCTCCGGCCGGAGCGCGTTCCGTGGTGTCCGCACCCAGGCCCGGGCGGCTGAGGGAAGCCTCTGCTTCGTTGAGGAATCGGCACCGAACCGCAATGGTTGAGGCACACAGACCCACCGGGAAGGACACCACCATGACCACCGAGACCCCCACCGAGACCACGAGCGCCGCGACCTCCACCGAGGTGCCCTCCGACTTCTCGATCGCCGCTGACATCGCCGCCGGCGTCGCGCAGTTCCTCGCCCCCGTCGTCCACGACCTCGAGGCGCTGGTCGTCAACGGCAAGCAGGCGCACTGGCACGTGCGCGGCGGCAGCTTCGTCGGCATCCACGAGCTGCTCGACGACGTCGTCGAGCACGCGCAGGAGTTCGCCGACCTGGCCGCCGAGCGGATCGTCGCCCTCGGCCTCCCGATCGACTCCCGCCTGGAGACCGTCGCCGCGAAGTCGACGCTGCCCAAGCTCGCCGACGGCTTCCAGCCGTGGCAGGAGTCGGCCGCCGCCGTGGTCGGCCTGATCGACGCCGCGCTCGTCACCGTGCGCGCCGCCGTCACCGGCCTCGACGACCTCGATCTCAGCAGCCAGGACGTCGCGATCGAGATCGAGCGCGGCCTGACCAAGGACCGCTGGCTGCTCCAGGCGCACATCGCCGTCTGAGTCGCTCCGCGCCGGTGCCGGGCCGCGCCGGTGCCGCGCCGGTGCCGCGCCGCGCGGGGGCTAC
>NZ_JASGDD010000056.1:0-4526 GCF_047607365.1 Nocardioides sp.
CTCGGGTGGCGCCGCGGCGGCGGTGGCGGCCGGGCTCGTGCCCGTCGCCCAGGGCAGCGACGGCGGCGGCTCGATCCGCATCCCCGCGTCCTGCTGCGGGCTGGTCGGCCTCAAGCCCTCGCGCGGGGTGATCAGCTCCGCTCCGATGTACGGCGACCCGATCGGTCTCGCGACCGCCGGCTCCCTCGCTCGCACGGTCGACGATGCCGCCGCGCTCCTCGACGTCCTGGCCGGACGCCGGGTCGGGGACCCGAGCTGGACGCCGACCGAGCCCTACCTCGCCGCCGCCCGGCGCCCGGTCGGGCGCCTGCGCGTCGCGCGCTTCGCGGAGCCTGTCATCGCCGACGTCGTGCCCGATCCCGACGTGCTCCTCGCCTGGGAGGACGCGTCCCGGCTGCTCGAGGGCCTCGGCCACGAGGTCGTCGACGTCCCCGTCCCGCTGCCGCGCGAGGCGGTGGCGACGTTCGAGACCTGCTGGGCCGTCCTCACCGCGCTCTCCGTGGTGCCGCCCGAGCGCGAGCACCTGGTCCGCCCGCTCACCCGGTGGCTGACCGCGCGCGGCCACGCGGTCAGCGGCCCCGCCTTCGGCCTGGCCATCGGCCAGCTGCGCCGCCACGCCGCCCAGGCGCTGCGGTCGCTGGCGGCGTACGACGTCGTGCTGACGCCCACGCTCGCCGACCTGCCCGCGCCGGTGGGGTCCTTGCGCGACGACGCCGACCCGGCCCGCGACTTCGAGCGCCAGAAGGCGTTCACGCCCTGGACCAGCGTGTGGAACGTCACCGGGATGCCGGCGGTGTCGCTGCCCACCGGATGGTCGCGCGAGGGGCTGCCGATCGGCGTGATGCTGGCCGGGCGGCCGGGGGAGGACGGCCCGCTGCTGGCGCTGGCCGCGCAGGTCGAGGAGGCCTCAGGGGGATTCGGGCGCCGACCGCCGGGCTGGTGAGTCCTCGTGGGTGACGATCCGGTCGCGCCCGGCCTCCTTGGCGCGATAGAGCGCGGCGTCGGCCCGGTCGATCGCCGTCGCGAGCGCGATCCGCGACGGCACGGCCGCGATGCCGTAGCTCACCGTGACGTCGTCGCCGGCGGGGAGCAGCGGCGTGTCCTGCAGGGAGCGGCTGATCGTCCGCGCCACCACGCCCGCAGCGGCGGTGCTGGCACCCGGCAGGAGGATGACGAACTCCTCGCCGCCGAAGCGCGCGGCGAGGTCGGTCGAGCGGATCGACCCGCGCACCGCGTCGGCGAAGGCCTGGAGCACGAGGTCGCCGGCGGTGTGACCGAAGCGGTCGTTGACCTGCTTGAAGCTGTCGAGGTCCGCGACGATCACCGCACCGCTGCCGACGCCGACCAGCTCGCGCTCGGCCAGCTCCCAGAAGGTCGCGCGGTTGAGCAGCCCGGTCAGGTCGTCCAGCGCGGCGCGGCGGCGGAGGTCCTCGACGACCTGCTCCTGGCTGAGGGCGCCCATGCTGTGCGACACCGCCACCAGCATCGAGGTGGTGAACAGGGTGGTGGGCCCGGTCCCGAGGATCCCCGTGAAGATCGGGTAGTCCGGCCCGGCCACTCCGAACACCACGGTCCGGGCGAGGTAGAAGGCCGTGACCAGGGTCGAGGAGACGGCGAGCGAGGTCGCCACCGCCGCGCTGGTGGCGTGGGCGGCCTTCCTGGCACTGCGGGCACGCCAGGTCTCCCAGGTGGCGAGCCCGAGGTGGAGGGTCATGACCGTCAGGTAGACCAGGCCGCCCGCCCACTCGTGCCTGCCGGGATGCCCCAGGATCGCGGCGAGCGCGGTCAGCCCCGGGGCCAGTGCCAGCAGCGCCCACGGGGGCCGCGGCCGCTCCAGCGAGCGGGCGGCCAGCCAGACCGTGGCGGCCCCGCACACGGCCAGCACGCTGCCGATCGGGTTCGCCACGGCCCGCGGCCCGAGGCTGGCGACGACCCAGGCGACCTCCGCGGCGAGGAAGAAGACGAGCGAGGCGCACCACCAGCCGCAGAAGGGCGCATGGGTGATGCGGTACGTCGTCAGGTAGAAGAGGACGAGCAGGCAGAGGGCCACTCCCGCGAACGTCAGCTGAAGGGTGACGACGTCCATCGGCCCTCCTCCCGCTCCACGCTCCCAGGCTCCAGGGTAGTGGTCGCCCGGGTCGCCGGTCGGGAGATCGCTAGGCTGGCGACGTGCGCTACCGCCGCTCCGACGTCGTCACCCGGGCGCTCGCCCTGCTCGACGCGGTCGGCCTGCCGGAGCTCTCGATGCGCCGTCTCGGCGCCGAGCTCGGCATCCAGCCCTCGGCGCTCTACCACCACGTGCCGAACAAGCAGACGCTGCTGGCCCTGATGGCCGACGAGCTGCTCGCGGGTGCGGAGTGGCCGGCCGAGGACGCGTGGACGGATCAGGTCGCGGCCGTCGGCCAGGTGCTGCACGAGACGCTGCTCGGGACGCGGGACGGCGCCGAGCTGGTCGCGACGGTCTGGTCGTTCGGCCTCGGCGCGCGGCTGCCGTTCGAGCTTGCGGAGAAGGCGCTCTCGGAGGCCGGTCTCGGGGAGCTCTCGGCGGCCGGCGCGCGGACGTTGCTGCACTTCGTCTACGGCCACGCGGTCGACGAGCAGACCCGCCGTCAGGCGGCCGAGGTCGGCGCGATCGAGGGGTGGCCGGAGGGAGGTCCGGAGGAGGGTGGCGTCGAGATCGGCCTCGGCATCGTGATCGCCGGCGTCCAGGTGGTGGCGGCCGCCCGGTCCCCGCGTGTCACCGTGACCGCTTGAGCCTCGGGCGACACCTCGCAGGTGTCACGTCATGCGCCGACCGTCACGGTGACGGTGTGGCGGGCGGGCTGACCCATCCCGGCGCCGCGTGCCGGAACACGACGGCCTCCAGGGACCCGGCGCCCTCCGGGATCCGCCCGAGGATCGCGCACCCGGTGTGGTGCGGCAGGTCGAGGAGGTTCTGCTCCTCGGCGAGACCCGGCAGCTGAGGCCAGGAGCCGATCACGAAGCCCGCGACCTCGTGGCCCGCCGCCTCGACGGCGCGCGACGTCAGCTCGCTGTGGTTGAGCGTGCCGAGGCCCGCGGCCGTGACGATCACGAAGGAGGGCGCGACGCCGCCCGCGCGCAGGGCGTCGGCGAGGGTGAGCAGCGTGCCGCCGTTCTGGTCGAGGCGGACCAGCAGTCCGCCGGCGCCCTCGACGATGACGTGGTCGTGGGTCGCCGCCAGCTCGAGGAGGGGCGGCGCGTGGGTCGCCACGCCGGGCAGCACCGCGCCCTGGACGCGGGCCGCCGCGTCGGGTGCCAGCGGGGCGTCGAGCACGATCCACTCGACGGTCTCGACGCCGCTGAGCCGCGTGACCTCGCGGGCGTCGGAGTCGCCGTCCCCCCCTCCGGTCTGGAGGGGCTTGACGACGAGGACGCGCTCGCCGCGGCGTACGGCGGCGACGGCGAGCGCCGCGGTGGCGACCGTCTTGCCGACCCCCGTCGTCGTCCCCGTGACGATGGTGATGCGGCCGGTCACGCCAGCTCTCCGACCACCCGGAGGAGGGCGTCGGCCGCGAGCTCCCACGCCTCGTCGGGGACGCCGGCGTTGGCGGTCACGCGGAGCCGGCTGATGCCGTCGGGGACGGACGGGGGGCGGAAGCAGCCGACCCGGATGCCGTCGGCGGCGAGCTTGGCCTGCGCGTCCAGGGCCGCCTGCGGGCTCGGCATCGGGATCGAGATCACGGCGCCCGCCGGCGGTGCCTGGCCGAGCCGCTCGGAGAGGGCGACGACCCGGCGCTGGATCCTCATCCCCAGCTCGGGGGAGCGGCGCGCGATCCGGGCGGCCGCGAGGGCGCCGGCCGCCGAGGCGGGCGCCAGGCCGGTGTCGAAGATGAAGGGGCGCGCGCGGTTGACCAGGTGCTCGCGCACGGCTACGGGTGAGAGGATCGCGCCGCCCTGGGCGCCGAGGCTCTTCGACAGCGTGGCGGAGACGAGGACGTGCGGACGGTCGTGGAGGCCGAGCTCGCGGACCAGGCCGGCGCCGTGGACGCCGACGCCGTGCGCCTCGTCGACCACGAGCAGCGCGTCGAACTCCTCGGCCAGCGCGGCGAGCTCGACCAGGGGAGCGGCGTCGCCGAGGACGGAGTAGATCGACTCGGCGAGGATGATCGAGCGGGTCGCGGTGCGGGCCTCGAGCGCGGCGCGGACGGCGGCGGTGTCGTTGTGCGGCACGACGGCCAGGTCGGAGCGGCTCAGCCGGACCGCGTCGATGAGCGAGGCGTGGATGTGCGCGTCGCTGATCACCTGGACGCCCCGGCCGCCGAGCGCCGCGACGACGCCGAGGTTGGCGTGGTAGCCCGTGGAGAGCACCAGCGCGGAGGGCTGGCCGAGCCAGGCGGCGAGCTCGGCCTCGAGCTCCTCGTGGAGGCCGAGGGTGCCGGTGACCAGGCGCGACGCCGCGGCACCGGCCCCCCACGTCACGGCCGCCCGCGCCGCCGCGGCGGTCACCTCCGGGTGGCGGCTGAGGCCGAGGTAGTCGTTGCCCGCCAGGTCGAGCTCGGCGGCGC
>NZ_JASGDD010000057.1:0-50333 GCF_047607365.1 Nocardioides sp.
CGAGCCGGAGCCGGCCGTCGTGTCCCCGCCGCCCGCCGCCGAGGCCGCCCCGGTCGCCGCCGCGCAGGGCGTCGAGACCCTCCGGGTGGAGACCGTGCCGCAGGCCTCCAACGCCGCCGCCCGCCTCCTCGAGATCGCCACGCGCAACGCCGACGAGCTCGTCGAGGGCGCCAAGGACGACGCCGACAAGATCATCGGCGAGGCCCGCACCAAGGCCGAGCGGCTCGAGGCCGAGTCGAAGGCCAAGGCCGACCGCCTCGAGGCCGACGCCCGTCAGCGCTCGGAGATGCTCGACCAGGAGACCGCCGAGCGCCGCACCCAGCTCTTCGGCGACCTGGAGCGGGAGAAGGACAAGCTCGACCAGGAGGTCGCGAACCTGCGCTCCTTCGAGCGCGAGTATCGCTCCCGCCTCAAGGGCTACTTCACCCAGCAGCTCGAGGCCCTCGGCACGTCGGCCAACGAGCCGTCGGGTGACGACAGCCCCGCCGCCCCCAAGCGGCTGCGCTCCATCCTGGGCGAGGAGTCCGAGCAGTCCTGAGGCTCGCCTGAGCCCGTACGACGTCACCGCGGCCGGTCCTCTCCACGGGAGGGGCCGGCCGCGGGTCATTTGTGACCCATCGGGCATGTCGTGCGGTGAGCCGCATTGAGGGCGAGGCGCGCAGCGGCTACTCTCCGGGCGGCACTCCCGCCACGAAGGAGAGGCAGGACCATGGCTCGTCCCACGATCGCCGGCACGGTGTCCTCGGCCGCGCGCAAGCTCACGGGCCGCGTCGCGGCGGAGCCCGCGAAGAAGGAGCCGCCCGCGTCTCCGCCGCCTCCGGCCACGAAGGCGGCCGCCGCGAAGAAGGCCGCGCCGGCCAGGAAGGCTCCCGCGAAGAAGGCCGCCGCCACGAAGGCCGCGCCAGCCAAGAAGGCCCCCGCGACGAAGGCCGCGCCAGCCAAGAAGGCCCCCGCGACGAAGGCCATTTCGGCCACAGGGCACACTTCTCCCGTGGCAAAGAAGGCAGCGGTCGAGTCGGCTCCCGAGGCACTGGTCGTCAAGGCGGACGAGGAGGCCTGGACCCAGGCCGAGCTGGCCGAGATCGTCGCCGAGCTCACCGAGCAGCGCGACCACTCGCTGGCCCTCCTCGAGGCGCAGGAGAACGAGCTCTCCGGGCTGATGAAGGACAGCGGCGACGGCGCCGGCCAGGACCAGGCCGACATGGGCGCGACCAGCTTCGAGCGCGACCAGGAGCTCAGCGTCGTCAACTCCGAGAAGGACAAGCTCGCGCAGATCGAGCGCGCCCTGGTCCGCATCGAGGACGGGTCCTACGGCGTGTGCGAGTCCTGTGGCGAGCCCATCGGCAAGATGCGGCTCATGGCGTTCCCGCGTGCCACACTCTGCATGCCATGCAAGCAGCGCGAAGAGCGACGGTAGTCGCAGCAGTCGCAGCGATCGTCGGCCTGGGCGTCGACCAGCTCACGAAGTCCCTGGCGGTCGCGCGTCTCAGCGACGGCGAGCCGAGGCACCTGATCGGCTCGCTGCTCCAGCTCCACCTCACCCGCAACCCCGGCGCGGCGTTCAGCACCGGCACCGGCCTGACGGTCCTGCTCTCGTGCGTCGCGATCGTCGCCGCCGTGGTGGTCGCCTGGCTCGTCGTCGCCAAGACCACCGACCTCCTCTGGGGCCTCGCGTTCGGCCTGCTGGAGGCCGGCATCCTCGGCAACGTCGTCGACCGCATGGTCCGTGAGCCCAGTCCGTTCCGGGGTCATGTCGTGGACTTCCTGGAGCTGCCGCACTGGCCGATCTTCAACGTCGCCGACTGCTGCATCACGGTGGCCGCCGCGCTGATCATCCTGCAGTCCACGCGGGACGTGAAGCTCTCATGAGCGCGAGCGAGCAGCGCACCCTCTTCGTGCCCGACGGGCTCGAGGGCGAGCGGGTCGACACCGCCATCGCCCGGCTCTTCGGCCTCTCCCGGACCCGGGCCGCCGAGCTGGCCGCCGACGGCCTGGTCTCCCTCGACGGAGCCACGGCCGGGAAGTCCGACCGGGTGAGCGCCGGCAGCATGCTCGACGTCACGATCCCCGTCCTCGCGGACCCCCTGGAGATCCACGAGGAGATCGTCGAGGGCATCCGTATCGTCCACGAGGACGACGCGATCGTCGTCATCGACAAGCCCGTCGGCGTCGCGGTGCATCCGAGTCCGGGATGGACCGGACCGACGGTCGTCGGCCACCTCCGCGCCGCCGGCGTACGCATCTCCACCTCCGGAGCCAAGGAGCGCGAGGGGATCGTGCAGCGCCTCGACGTGGGCACGTCGGGCGTGATGGTGATCGCGAAGTCCGAGCACGCCTACAGCGTCCTCAAGCAGGCCTTCCGCGACCGGACCCCGACGAAGGTCTACCACGCGCTCGTGCAGGGGCACCCCGACCCGATCGAGGGGACCATCGACGCCCCGATCGGACGGCATCCCAAGGCCGACTACAAGATGGCGATCCGGGCCGACGGCAGGCATTCGGTGACCCACTACGCGACGCTCGAGGCGCACCGCTTCGCCAGCCTGCTCGAGGTGCATCTGGAGACCGGCCGCACCCACCAGATCCGCGTCCACATGAGCGCCACCCACCACCCGTGCGTCGGCGACGCCACCTACGGCGCCGACCCGACCCTCACGGCCCGCACCGGTCTCACCCGCCAGTGGCTCCACGCCGTCCGGCTCGGCTTCACCCACCCCGAGACCGGGGAGTACGTCGAGTTCACCTCGCCCTACCCCGACGACCTCGCCCACGCCCTCGACGTCATCCGCGACCTGCTCTGATCCGCCGTCTCAGCCGACGACGGCGGCCAGCGCCTTGATCTCGTCGGGGCCGACCTGGCAGCAGCCGCCGACGTACGCCGCCCCGGCCTCGATCCACGCGGGCGCGGCCGACGGCGACCAGGACTGGTCGCCGGTCCAGTGGCCGGCCTCCTCGCCGACCCCGCTCTGCCAGCCCTGGCCGCTGTTGGGGTAGCAGACCACCGGCTTGCCCGTCGTGGCCGCCGCGAGGCGGACGACCTCGAGCGCGTCCGCGGGGTCGAAGCAGTTCGCGCCGACGGCCATCACGGTCCGGCAGCCGGCGGCGATCGCGAACGCCTCGGCCAGCGGCTGGCCCGCCCGGGTGCGGTCGGCGTCCGCGGAGAGGCTGATCCAGGCCGGCAGCCCGATCCGGTCGAGCAGCTCGACCAGCACCTCGGCCTCGTCGGCGTCCGGGAGCGTCTCCACGGCCAGCAGGTCCGGGTCCTCCGCCGCGAGGAGCTCCAGGCGCGGCGCGTGGAACTCCCGCAGCACCTGACGCGGCACGCGGCCGGCGTACCCGGTGTACTCCGAGCCGTCGGCCAGCGTGGCGGCGTAGGGGCCGACGGAGGCCGCCACGAGCCGCCCGGACTCCTCGGACGCGACCTCCTTGGCGAGCCGGACGCTGAGCCGGATGAGTCGCTCCGCCTCGCTGCGGCTCGAGCCGGCGGCGACGAGCCCGGGCACGCTCGCCTGGTAGCTCGCGGTCGTGGCGACCCGCGCGCCCGCCTCGAAGTAGGTGCGGTGCACCGCCGCGATCTCCTCGGGGTCGTCCCGCAGGAGCCGAGCGGTCCACAGATCGCCGCCCAGTGTGTGACCCCGGCCCTCGAGGGCGTTGGAGAGGCCTCCGTCGAGGACGATCGGCGGGATCAGGGGGTGGGCGGCAGCGCTGCTCGTCACGGGGCCGAGTGTAGGTCGCGGAAATGTCGGCGGTGTCGATGAGGATGGTCGCCAGCCGTCGCGTAGGCTGAGGGTCCTTCCCCAGGTGCCCGCCGCTGCGGCGGCAACGGCGTTCCGCGCACCCTGACGAGCGACCCCTGAGGAGGGCAATCCGTGGCCGAGGACTTCGCCCACCTGCACGTCCACACGGAGTACTCCATGCTCGACGGCGCGAGCCTGCTCGACGGCCTCTTCTCCCGTGTCAGCGAGCTCGGCATGTCGAGCATCGCGATGAGCGACCACGGCAACCTCCACGGCGCCTACGACTTCTACTCCAAGGCGAAGAAGTACGGCGTGAAGCCGATCATCGGCATCGAGGCCTATCTGACGCCCGGCACCCCGCGCGGGGAGCGCAAGCGGGTGCGGTGGGGCAAGGGCGAGACCGCCGAGGAGGGCGGCGACGACGTCTCCGGCGGCGGCGCCTACACCCACATGACGATGTGGGCCGAGACCACCGAGGGCATGCACAACCTCTTCCGGCTCTCCTCGCGGGCGTCGATGGAGGGCTACTTCTACAAGCCCCGCATGGACAAGGAGATCCTCGCCGAGCACAGCCGGGGGATCATCGTCTCCACCGGCTGCCCCAGCGGCGCGATCCAGACCCGGCTGCGGCTGGGCCAGTGGGACGAGGCGGTCCGCGAGGCCGGCGAGCTGCAGGACATCTACGGCGCGGACTCGGTCTTCCTCGAGCTGATGGACCACGGCATCTCGATCGAGAAGCGGGTCCGCGACGACCTGCTCAAGCTCGGCCGGACGCTCAACATCCAGCCGATCGCCACCAACGACTCGCACTACAACAATCCCGAGGACGCGAGCGCCCACGAGGCGCTGCTCTGCGTCCAGTCGGGCAGCCGGCTGGCCGAGCCGCCCTACAGCAAGGGCGGCAAGCGGTTCGCCTTCGAGGGCTCGGGCTACTACATCAAGTCCGCCGCGGAGATGCGCGAGCTGTGGGGGAGCCAGGACCTCATCCAGGCCTGCGACAACACCCTGCTGATCGCCGAGCGCTGCAACGTCGAGTTCGTGGAGTCGACCGGCGGCTACATGGCACGGGCCGACATCCCCGCGGGAGAGACCGAGGAGTCGTGGTTCCGCCAGGAGGTGTGGCGCGGCATCGAGGCGCGCTACCCGGGCGACCGGCTCACGCAGGAGGTCCGTGACCGCGTCGACTTCGAGCTCGCGATCATCTCCCAGAAGGGCTACTGCGGCTACTACCTCGTGGTCGCCGACTTCATCCAGTGGTCCAAGGACAACGGCATCCGGGTCGGGCCGGGCCGTGGCTCGGGCGCCGGCTCGATCGCGGCCTACGCGCTGCGGATCACCGACCTGTGCCCGCTGGAGCACGGCCTCTTCTTCGAGCGGTTCCTCAACCCCGAGCGCCCCTCGATGCCCGACTTCGACATCGACTTCGACGACCACCGCCGCGGCGAGGTGATCGCCTACGTCACGGAGAAGTACGGCGCGGAGCGGGTCGCCCAGATCGCCACCTTCGGCCGGATCAAGGCCAAGGCCGCGATCAAGGACGCCGCCCGCATCCTCGACCACGGGTTCGCCATCGGCGACCGGATCACCAAGGCCCTGCCCCCCGACGTGATGGGCAAGTCGATCAAGCTCCCCGAGCTCTTCGACCCGGAGTCCAAGCGCTACGGCGAGGGAGCGGAGTTCCGCGCGCTGCACGACTCCGACCCCGAGGTCCGCAAGATCTACGAGACGGCGCTCGGTCTCGAGGGCCAGATCCGCCAGACCGGCGTGCACGCCGCCGGCGTCATCATGTCGAGCGAGCCGCTCATCGACATCGTCCCGCTGATGGATCCCAAGCAGGACGGCCAGATCATCACGCAGTTCGAGTATCCCAAGTGCGAGGAGCTCGGCCTGGTCAAGATGGACTTCCTCGGACTGTCCAACCTCCACACGCTCGAGGACGCCGTCGCCAACATCGCGGCCAACCGCGGCCAGACCGTCGTGCTCGAGGATGTCCCCTTCGACGACCGGGCGACCTACGAGCTCATGGGGCGCGGCGACACGCTCGGCGTCTTCCAGCTCGATGGCGGCGGCATGCGCAACCTGCTCCGCTCGATGCAGCCCGACCAGTTCGCCGACATCACCGCCGTCTCCGCGCTCTACCGCCCCGGCCCGATGGGCGCCGACTCCCACAACAAGTACGCGCACCGCAAGAACGGCCGCCAGCCGATCGAGCCGATCCACCCCGCGCTCGCCGAGGCGCTGGAGCCGATCCTGGGGGAGACCTACGGCCTGATCGTGTACCAGGAGCAGGTCATGGCGATCGCGCAGCAGCTCGCCGGCTTCACCCTCGGCGCCGCCGACAACATGCGCCGCGCGATGGGCAAGAAGAAGAAGGAGGAGCTCGACAAGCAGTACGCCGGCTTCGAGGCCGGCATGCTGGAGCGCGGCTATCCCGCCGCCGCCGTCAAGACGCTCTGGGACATCCTCGTCCCGTTCGCCGACTACGCCTTCAACAAGTCCCACTCCGCGGCGTACGGCGTCGTCACCTACTGGACCGCCTACCTCAAGGCCAACTACCCGACGGAGTACATGGCGGCGCTCTTGACCTCGGTCAAGAACGACAAGGACAAGATGGCGATCTACCTCAACGAGTGTCGCCGGATGAAGATCAACGTCCTGCCGCCCGACGTGAACGAGTCGGTCGTCGACTTCGCCGCGGTCGGCAACGACATCCGCTTCGGGCTCACCGCGGTGCGCAACGTCGGCCTCAACGTGGTCGAGGGCATCGTCGCCTCCCGCCGGGAGAAGGGGCGCTTCGCCGACTTCAACGACTTCCTCGACAAGGTCCCCGCGGTGGTCTGCAACAAGCGGGTGATCGAGTCGCTGATCAAGGCCGGCGCCTTCGACGACCTCAAGCACCGCCGCCGCGCGCTCGTCGCCGTCCACGAGACGGCCGTCGACCAGTTCGTCGACATCAAGCGCAACGAGGCGATCGGCCAGGACTCCCTGTTCGGCGGGCTGGACGAGGAGATGGGCGGCGGGTTCGGCATCTCGGTGACCATCCCCGACCTCGAGGAGTGGGACAAGATGACCCTCCTCGCCCACGAGCGGGACATGCTCGGCCTCTACGTCTCCGACCACCCGCTGCTCGGGCTGGAGCACGTGCTCGCCCAGGGCACCGACGCGACCGTCGGCCAGCTGCTCGTCGACGAGGCGATCCCGCACGGCCAGGCGGTGACAGTGGCCGGCCTGATCACCAACATCAACCGGCGGATCACCAAGAAGGGCGACCCGTGGGCCACGATCACCCTCGAGGACCTCGAGGGCGCGGTCGAGGTGCTGCTCTGGCCCAGCATCTACGTCCAGGTGAGCTCCGTCCTCGCCCAGGACGCGATCATCCGGGTCCGCGCCGCGGTGGACAAGGAGCGCGACTCCGTCCAGCTGCGGGGGATGGAGGTGACGGTGCCGGACCTCTCCGACCTCTCCGACGGCCCGGTCGTGATCAGCCTGCCCTCGACCCGCTGCACTCCGCCGGTGGTGCAGCAGCTGCACGACGTCCTCGCGACCTATCCGGGCCTGACCGAGGTGCGGCTGCGGCTCCTGACCCGCGAGAACACCCGCACCCTCAAGCTGGGTGACAACCTCCGCGTCACCCCCAGCCCGGCGCTCTTCGCCGACCTCAAGCACATCCTCGGTCCGGGCTGCCTCACGTGACGAGGCTGCTGTGGAGCGCCGGCATCGTCGTGTGGTGCGCCCTCATCGGCGTCGTGGGCGGCTGGGTGTGGGCGAGCAGGTGGACCGCGCCGACCGGCGTCGTCGCCGCCCACGTCTGGTATCCCGACCCGTGGGACTCCGGCAGCCGGGCCGCCTTCGCCGCCACGGCGTCGTACACGGTCATCGCGCTGATCCTCGGGACGCTGATCGGGCTGCTCGCGGCCTGGTGCTCCCGCGCCGGCGAGCTGCTCACCATCGGCGCCGTGCTGGCCGGCACCTGCCTGGCCGCCTGGCTGATGTATCACCACGGCGTCAGCAGCGCTCCTCCCGATCCGACGGCCGCGGCGAAGAAGGCCGCGGACGGCACCCGGATGCTGGGCACCATGGCCCCGCCGGGCTGGTCCGCGCGTGCCTGTCTCCCACTGGCGGCCTCGCTCGCCCTCGGAGCATGGTTCCTGCTCGTTTCGCCGGGAAACTCCCGCCGCCAGGCCGTAGGCTCCGACCCAGCCTGAACGCGAAGGAGTGGGGTCGATGGCGGTCAAGGGTTGGATCATCGGTGGCGGAGCCGCGCTGGTGGCGGTCGGTGCGGGTGCGGCCACCTGGGCCGCGGTCTCGTTCTTCGACGCCGGTCCGCAGGCGGCCGAGGCGCTGCCCGCCGACACGATCGCCTACGTCTCGCTCGACGTGAACCCCAGCGGCAGCCAGAAGATCGCGGCGCTCAAGCTGGTCAACAAGTTCCCCTCGCTCAAGAAGGAGCTGGGCGTCTCCTCCGAGGAGGACGTACGCCGGAAGCTCGTCGAGTCGATCACGGAGGGCTCCGGGTGCGACATCGACTACGACAAGGACGTGAAGCCCTGGCTGGGCTCGACCGTCGCGTTCGGGATCGTCGGCAAGACCGATCCGCAGGTCGTCGCGGCGCTGGAGATCAAGGACGCCAAGAAGGCCACCGCGGGGATCCACGACGTGCTCGCGTGCACGGAGTCGGAGGAGGAGCCCGTCGCCTTCGCCGTCAACGGGGACTTCCTCGTCTTCGGCAAGGACGAGAACCAGGCCAAGACATTCGTCACCGCGGCCAAGAAGAGCTCCCTGGCCGACGACGACGACTTCAAGAAGTGGACCGACGCCGCCGGAGACCCGGGCATCCTCACCGCCTACGCGGCGCCGGACGCCGGGTCGGCGCTCGCGGGCCAGCTGACCGACCTCGGGTCGCTGGGGTCGGATCTCGGCGGTCTCGAGGGCGGGGACCTCGGCTCGTCGGCGCTCTCCTGGTGCCCGGGGGCGAGCGACGCGGCGTCCGGCGCCGACACCAGCTCGCTGAAGAGCTTCAAGGGCGCCGGCGCGACGGTGCGCTTCGGTGACGACGGCCTCGAGCTCGACGTCGCGGGAGACTTCGGCATCACCACCATCGGCTCCCACTCGGCCGACGTCGCCGACCTCCCGGCCGACGTCAGCGCGGTCCTCGGCATCGGCTTCTCCGACAACTGGCTGGACAGCGCGCTCGAGAGCCTGAAGAAGACCTGCGGCGATCAGTTCGACCCGCAGAGCCTCTACGACATGGTCAGCGAGTTCACCGGCCTGGACGCCCCCGCCGACCTCGAGACCCTCACCAGCGACTCCCTGCAGCTCGTCCTGGGCGGCGACCTGGACGTCGAGGAGATCATCAACTCCGCCGACCCGTCGTCGCTGCCCGTCGCCCTCCGGGTGAAGGGCGATCCCGACAAGATCAGCGCCGTCATCGCCAAGCTCGACGCCCTCGCGCCCGGCTCGACCTTCCTGGAGACGAAGGCGGGCAAGGACTCCGTCAGCCTCGGCTTCGACACCGACCTGCGCGACCAGCTCGCCAAGGGCGGCAAGCTCGGCGACGACAAGGACTTCCAGGCGGTCGTGCCCGAGGGTGACAAGGCGAGCTCGGTGATCTACGTCGACTTCGCCAAGCTCAAGAAGGCGATCAACGACGCGACCGGCTCCGACGCCGAGGTCGAGGCCAACCTCGAGCCCCTCCAGGGCCTCGGCCTCAGCGCCTGGCTCGACGGCTCCGTCACCCACGCCCAGCTCGTCCTGAGCGTCAAGTAGCCGAGTGCCGGACTCTGGTCAGTTGGGCGACCAGCGCGTCCGCGCGACCTCGGTCGCGGGGAGGGAGGGGATGACGTTCATCGCCTCCAGCTCCTCGCGGAGGTAGTCGCTCACCAGCGTGATCCGCATCCCCGCGTCGTCGGCCTCCAGGAGCGTCTGGCGCTCGGCCAGCGGCAGGGGAGCGACGGCGGCGAGCGTCCACGAGAGGTACTCCGCGTCCTGGGGAAGCAGGCCCGAGTACGGATCGCCGCGCAGCTCGCTGACCGCCGCGCGGAAGGCGGTGAACGTCGCCCGCGCGCGGGTCAGCGTCTCCTCGTCGACCTCGACCTGCGGCGCCGGCCGGTCGCTCACGTGCCCGACCGGGAACTCCCCGGTCGTGTCCAGCCGCTCCAGCCGGATCCGGTCGCGGCCGATCGCGACGATGTCGAAGCTGCCGTCGGCCCGCGCCTCCACCTCGCTCAGCTGAAGCCGTACGCCGACACGGTAGAGCGACTGCGCGCCGTGCTCGCCCACCTCGTAGCCCTCTCGGATGCCGACGCTGCCGAAGACCCGCTCGGCTGGATCCTCGATCCGCAGCAGGTGGTGGATCAGCGCGCGGTAGCGGTCCTCGAAGACGCGCAGCGGCACGCTCACCCCGGGGAACAGCACGGTGTTCAGCGGGAACATGGGCAGGGCTGTCGTCCCAGCGGCGCTTACCGGATCGCTCATCGCGCACCAACATATCTAGACTTGGGTCATGATCCGCCGCATCGACCTCCGGGGTGCCGAGGCATCCACTGACTACCGCGCGGTCGTGCCGCGCGCGGAGTTCGACATCGAGAAGGCGACGCATGCGGTGCAGCCCATCCTCGACGCGGTCCGTGAGCGGGGCGTCGAGGCGATCCTCGAGCTCAACGCGCGCTTCGACGGCGTCGAGCAGACCGACCTCCGGGTGCCGGTCGAGACGCTCCACCGAGCGCTCGCCGAGCTCGACCCGGCCATCCGCGCGGGGCTGGAGGAGTCGATCACCCGGCTCCGGACGGCCAGCGCGGCCGAGCTGGAAGACGACGTCGTCGTGGAGGTCGCCGACGGCGCGACCGTCACGCACCGCTCGGTCCCGATCGACCGTGTCGGCCTCTACGTCCCCGGCGGCGACGCCCCGCTGGTCTCCACCGTCCTGATGAACGTCGTGCCCGCCCGGGTGGCCGGCGTGCCGTCGATGGCGCTCGCGTCCCCGCCCCAGAAGGAGTTCGGCGGCCTGCCGCACCCGACGATCATGGCGGCCTGCGCGCTGCTCGGCGTCGAGGAGGTGTACGCCGCCGGCGGAGCCCAGGCGATCGCGATGTTCGCCTACGGCGCCGGTCCGTGCCGCCCGGTCAACCTCGTCGTCGGGCCGGGCAACCCCTACGTGACCGCCGCCAAGCGGCTGCTCCGCGGACTCGTCGGCATCGACGCCGAGGCCGGCCCCAGCGAGATCGCGATCCTCGCCGACGACTCCGCCGACGCGGCCTTCGTCGCCGCCGACCTCCTCACCGAGGCCGAGCACGGCGGCTCGTCCGGCTCGGTGCTGGTCACCGTCTCCGAGGCGCTGGCCGACGACGTGGTCGCCGAGCTGGACAAGCAGGTCTCCGCGACCACGCACAGCGAGCGGATCGCCGCCTCGCTGGCCGGCCCGCAGTCGGCCGTCATCCTCGTCGACGACCTCGACCAGGGTCTCGACGTCGTCAACGCCTACGCGTCCGAGCACCTCGAGATCCACACCCGCGACGCCTCCGCGGTGGCGGCAAGGGTCCGCAACGCCGGCGCGATCTTCATCGGCCCCTGGTCGCCGGTCGCCGTCGGCGACTACTGCGCCGGCTCCAACCACGTGCTGCCCACCGGCGGCTGCGCCTGCCACTCCTCGGGTCTCGGCGCGCGGACGTTCCGCAAGCAGATCCACGTCGTGGAGTACACCCGGGACGCGCTCGCCGTCGTCGCCGGCCACGTGAGGACCCTCGCCGAGGCCGAGGACCTGCCCGGCCACGGCGCCGGCGCGACGATCCGGTTCGCGGGGGAGTAGCTCATGACCTACACGCCACCCCTCCGCGACGAGCTGAAGGGGATCGAGCCCTATGGCGCCCCGCAGCTCGACGTCCCCGTCCAGCTGAACGTCAACGAGAACCCGTACGGTCCGAGCGAGGCGGTCGTTGACGACGTCGCCGCGTCCGTCGCCCGGGCTGCCGCGGCGCTCAACCGCTACCCCGACCGCGAGTTCACCGAGCTGCGCACCGAGCTGGCGGCCTACCTCACCCGCGACTCCGGCGACACCCCTGTCACGCCCGAGATGGTGTGGGCCGCCAACGGCTCCAACGAGGTCATGCTCCAGCTGCTGCAGGCCTTCGGCGGCCCGGGGCGTACGGCGGTGAGCTTCGCCCCGACCTACTCGATGTACCCGGAGTACGCCCGCGACACCAACACCACCTGGGTCGCCGGGACGCGCGAGCAGGACTTCAGCCTCGACCACGCCTTGGCCCGCGACCTGATCGCCGAGGTCCGGCCGAGCATCGTCCTGCTGCCGAGCCCCAACAACCCGACCGGCACCGCGCTCGACCCGAAGGCGGTCGCCGTCCTCGCCGAGGCGCTGGGCGAGGTCGACGGCGTCCTCGTGCTCGACGAGGCCTACGGCGAGTTCCGCCGGGACGGAGTGCCGTCGGCGTTGGAGCTGCTGCCGGCGTACCCGAACCTCGTCGTGACCCGCACGATGAGCAAGGCCTTCGCCGGCGCCGGTCTGCGGCTCGGCTACCTCGCCGCACACCCGGCGATCACCGACGCGATCCGCGTCGTGCGGCTGCCCTACCACCTCAGCGCCGTCACCCAGGCGGCCGCGCTCGCCGCACTGCGCCACACCGACGAGCTGCTCGGCAAGGTCGAGGAGCTGCGCCGCGAGCGCGACGCCCTGGTCACCTGGCTGCGCGGCCAGGGCCACGCCGTCGCCGACTCCGACGCCAACTACGTCTTCTTCGGCACCTTCGCCGACCGGCACGCCGTGTGGCAGGGTCTGCTCGATCGTGGCGTGCTGATCCGGGAGACTGGTCCCGACGGATGGCTGCGCGTCTCCGTCGGCACGCCGGAGGAAATGGCCGCCTTCCGCGCTGCTCTCACACAGGCCCTGACAGAAGTGGTGACGTCATGACCTCTGCATCGTCTGAAGGCGCTCCGCGCCGTGCTCGCATCGAGCGCCAGACCAGCGAGTCGAAGATCCTCGTCGAGCTCGACCTCGACGGCTCCGGCAAGCACGACATCTCCACCGGCGTCGGGTTCTACGACCACATGCTCACCGCCCTCGCGCGGCACTCGCTGATCGACCTCACCGTCCAGGCCGAGGGCGACGTCCACATCGACGCCCACCACACCGTCGAGGACACCGCCATCGTGCTCGGCCAGGCCATCCGCGAGGCCCTCGGCGACAAGATCGGCATTCGCCGGTACGGCGACGCCACCGTGCCGCTCGACGAGGCGCTCGTCCAGGCGGTCGTCGACGTGTCCGGGCGCCCCTACTGCGTCCACACCGGTGAGCCCGCCGGGCAGGAGTACGTCCTCATCGGCGGCTCCGGCGTCCCCTACCTCGGCTCCCTCACGCGGCACGTCTTCGAGTCGATCGCGCACCACGCGCACCTCTCGATGCACATCCGCGTGCTCGACGGCCGCGAGCCGCACCACATCGTCGAGACGCAGTTCAAGGCGTTCGCCCGCGCGCTGCGCACCGCGATCGAGCCCGACCCCCGCGAGGCCGGCATCCCCTCGACCAAGGGCGCCCTCTAGATGGCGGCTCCCTCGGTCGTTGTCCTCGACTACGGGTCGGGCAACGTGCGCTCCGCCGTGCGCGCGGTCGAGCGCGCGGGCGCCGACGTCGAGCTGACCGCCGACCTCGACCGGGCGATGGAGGCCGACGGCCTCCTCGTCCCGGGCGTCGGCGCGTACGCCGCCTGCATGGCCGGCCTGCGCGCGATCCGCGGCGAGCGGATCATCGCGCGCCGCCTCTCGGGCGGAAGGCCGGTGCTCGGCATCTGCGTCGGCATGCAGATCCTCTTCGAGCACGGCATCGAGCACGGCGTCGACTCCGAGGGTTGCGGCGAATGGCCCGGCGTCGTCGAGCGACTGCAGGCGCCGATCGTCCCGCACATGGGCTGGAACACGGTCTCGGTGCCCGCGGGCACCCAAGCGTTCGCCGGCATCGAGGACGAGCGCTTCTACTTCGTCCACTCCTACGGCGTACGGTCCTGGGAGCTGGTCACCAACGACCGCACCAGGGCCCCGCTCGTCACGTGGGCCGAGCACGGGGGAGACCGCTTCGTCGCCGCCGTCGAGAACGGCCCGCTGTGGGCCACGCAGTTCCACCCCGAGAAGTCCGGCGACGCCGGCCACCACCTCCTCCAGAACTGGATCAAGACCCTGTGAGCGCCTACCTCGAACTCCTTCCCGCCGTGGACGTCAAGGGCGGCCGGGCCGTCCAGCTCGTCCAGGGCGTCGACGGCAGCGAGAAGGTCTTCGGCGATCCCGTCGAGGCAGCCCTGCGCTGGCAGGAGCTCGGCGCGGAGTGGATCCACCTCGTGGACCTCGACGCCGCCTTCGGCCACGGCTCCAACGCCGACGTACTCGCCGAGGTGACCCGTGCCGTCGACATCAAGATCGAGCGGTCCGGTGGCATCCGGGACGACGAGTCGCTGCGGGCCGCGATGGACTCCGGCTGCCGCCGGGTCAACATCGGAACCGCCGCGCTGGAGCAGCCCGAGTGGTGCGCGCGCGCCATCGCCGAGTACGGCGACCGCGTCGCGATCGGGCTCGACGTCCGTGGCACCACGCTGGCCGCTCGCGGATGGACGAAGGACGGCGGCGACCTCTACGAGACGCTGGCGCGCCTCGACTCCGAGGGCTGCGCCCGGTACGTCGTCACCGACGTCAACAAGGACGGCATGCTCCAGGGCCCCAATCTCCAGCTCCTGCGCGACGTCTGCGCCGCCACCTCGAGGCCCGTCGTCGCCTCGGGCGGCGTGACGACGATCGACGACATCGCCGCCCTCATGGAGCTGGTCCCGCTCGGGGTCGAGGGCGCCATCGCCGGCACCGCGCTCTACACCGGCTCGCTGTCGCTCTCCGAGGCGCTGGACCTCACCCTGGGTCGGACCCTCGGGGACGGATCGTGAGCCTCGCCGTACGCGTCATCCCGTGTCTCGACGTCGACGGCGGCCGGGTGGTGAAGGGGATCAACTTCCAGTCGCTGCGCGACGCCGGCGACCCGGTCGAGCTGGCCAAGGTCTACGACGCGGAGGGCGCCGACGAGCTGACCTTCCTCGACATCTCCGCCTCCCACGAGGGGCGCGCGACGACCATGGAGATCGTGTCGCGCACCGCCGAGCAGGTGTTCATCCCGCTCACGGTCGGGGGAGGGGTCTCCTCGGTCGCCGACGTCGACCGGCTGCTGCGCGCCGGCGCCGACAAGGTCGCGATGAACACGGCCGCGATCAACCGCCCGGAGCTGATCGCCGAGGTCGCCGACCGGTTCGGCAACCAGGTCCTCGTGCTGTCGTTGGACGCGCGGCGCGCCACCGGCACCCCCTCAGGGTTCGAGGTCACCACCCACGGCGGCCGCAAGTCCGCCGGGCTCGACGCCATCGAGTGGGCCGCCCGCGCGACCGAGCTCGGGGCGGGGGAGATCCTCCTCAACGCGATGGACGCCGACGGCACCGAGGACGGCTTCGACCTCGAGCTGATCCGCGCCGTTCGTGCTGAGGTCTCCATCCCGGTGATCGCGTCGGGCGGAGCCGGTGCGGCCGCGCACTTCCCGCCCGCCGTCGACGCGGGCGCCGACGCCGTCCTCGCCGCGACGATCTTCCACTTCGGCAAGGTCCGCATCTCCGACGCCAAGGCGGCCCTCGCCTCCGCCGGCCACCCCGTTCGCTGATCGCGGTGCTCGCCTTCGACTACGCGCCGGACCCGGACGGTCGCCCGGACCCCGGTGAGGTCGTCTGGACCTGGGTGCCCTACGAGGACGACCCTGCCCAGGGCAAGGACCGGCCCGTGCTGCTGGTCGCCCGCGACCTGGCCCACGACGCGCTCTGGGGGCTGTACCTCACCTCGAAGGATCACGACCGCGATGCCGCCCAGGAGGCCCGCGCCGGCCGGCACTGGCTCGACATCGGCTCCGGCGCCTGGGATCCGCGGGGCCGACCGTCCGAGGTGCGGCTGGATCGCCTCGTGTCCGTCCGGCCCGACGCCGTACGCCGGGAGGGGGCGGCCGTTACCCGCGCCGTCTTCGACGCCGTCACCACCGCCGCCCGTCCCTACCTCGACCGCGCCGGCCTGACCGCCCCCTGACCCCGCCGGTGCCGGGAACCGCGCACGGTGCGTCGCTCTTCTCCTCCACCTTCTCCTCCACAGGCCGTTATTGGCCTCTGGCGGGCTCTGCTTGGTGCGGCTAGCGTCGGTTTCATCACTCCACTGGTCGGAGTGATGCTCTCGGGAAGGCCAGGGTCCATGGGGAAAGTCGTTCTCGCCACGGTCGGCGTCGTGGCCGCGGTGCTGCTGGGCGGGTGCGGGTCGAGCGAGTCCGAGCAACCCGCGCTCCCGACGCCCACATCGTCGGGCACGTCCGCATCCCCTACGTCCTCGCCCACCCCCGCGCCCCCACTGATGCCCGAAGCAGCGAAGGCACCCGCGAAGGACGCCACCGAGGCCGAAGCGAAGGCGAGCGCCGAGGCGTTCGTTCGGTACTACTGGGACGTTGTCGACTATGCCCAGCTCAGCGGCGACACTGACGCCGTCCGGGACCTGTCGCTGTCGCGGTGCAAGGGGTGCAACGGGGGCATCGAAGCCGTTGATGCGATCTACGATGCAGGGGGTCATATCGAAGGCGGTCGCACCGCGGCCGCGCACGTTGGCGCACAGGTCGGCCAAGCTGGTGAGCATGTCATCGCGACGGTGGACGTTTCAGTTCGAGCGACGCAATCCAAAGCTCGCTACCCGGACTCAACGAAGGACCACCCCATCCAGGGCGGCGTAGGCACGTACTCGATGGTTTTGGTGGCGATCGACGATCAATGGAGCGTGAGTGAGTTAGGTGCGTCTTCAGAATGAAGCGCGCGCTACTCCTGACGGTATTCGTGTCCATCCTGGCCATGGGATGGCCTTCGGTTCAGCCGGCACTGGCCACGGCCGGTTGCTCGGCATCGGTAGAGGGGAGTGCAAGCTCTGGCCCCGGCCAGTTCGGTGGTGGGGTCGAGGTAACTACACATTGCGACGGCACACCCGGCAGCGATGGCGGAGCCAAGGCGGTGGATGACGGCTCGTATTGGACTTGGGAACCCTGGTGCCACTACGGAGGAGCGAGCTGCGACCTAGACACTTCTTCCGTGTGTCCAGACGGCGAGCCCCGAATGACGGGCTACCTACACGCGGCGGACGGGTCGGTCATTGAAACGGTGAGCAACTGTTCTGAAGCCACCGACGGTGCTGACACGGGACCGGGGCTCAACGACATCCTCCGAGCTTTCCGCAGCGTCCCCCTGCCCGCCTCCGTCCTCCAGATCCAACCGCCCAACGGCGAGACGTTGGTGAACTTCGAGACCAACTTCCTCACCCACGCCGACCCCTTCGACACCACGCTCACCCTCCTGGGTCACCGGGTCGACTTCCGCATCAAGGCCTCGAGCTTCCACTGGCACTACGGGGACGGGAAGGAGGAACGCACGGCCAAGCCGGGCGACGTCTACCCGCACCTCCAGGTCACCCACGAGTACCGCAGGAAGGGCCAGGTGGCGCCGAGCGTCGACACCACCTGGAGCGCCGACTACCGCATCGACAACGGCCCCTGGGCCACCGTCCCGGACACCGTCACCATCACCGGCGCCACCCAGGCCCTCACGATCCGCACCGCCACCCCCGTGCTCGTCGGCTCCTAGAGCGACTCCTCGGGCGAGCCGCGCGCGACCCACGCCCTAGAGTCGGCCTCATGGGGCTCTGGACCGATCGCATCCTCCCGCATGTCATCGATCACGCGTGCGGCGACGAGCGCCTCGACCCCCTGCGCGAGCACGCGATGCTCGGCCTGCACGGGGCCGTCGTCGAGCTCGGCTTCGGGAGTGGCTCCAACGTGGGACGCTATCCGGCGACGGTCGACCGGATCCTCGCCGTGGAGCCGTCGGACGAGGCATGGCGGATGTCCGCCGACGTACGCCGAACGGCAGCCGTCCCCGTCGAGCGCATCGGTCTCGACGGAGCTCGGATCGATCTCGCCGACGGCGCGGCCGACTGCGTCCTCTCCACGTTCACGCTGTGCACCATCCCCGACGTCGACGGCGCGCTGCGGGAGGCGGCCCGGGTGCTTGCACCGGGAGGGACCCTCCACCTCGCCGAGCACGGGCTCTCCCCGGAGCCGAAGGTGGCCGCCTGGCAGCACCGCCTCGACCGCACCCAGCAACGGGTCTTCGGCGGCTGCCATCTCACCCGCGACCCGCGAGCACTCCTCGCCGCCGCCGGCTTCGTGAGTGCGGAGGTGGAGAGCGCCTACGTCGAGGACCTGCCGCGCATGGCCGCGCCGTGGTCCTACGGCTACGCAGGCTTCGCCCGCCGCCCCTGAGCGGGATCGTGCGTGCCGTGGCGGTCGACGAGGAAGGTCAGTCCGTGCGGGCTGGTCCACACATAGATCCCGGGGTCGATGCGGTGGTAGCGCCACGCGGTGTGGGTCTTGACCCGGTGGTGATGTCGGCACAGCGGGGCCAGGTTGGCGGTGGTGGTCGAGCCTCGTGGCCACGCCTCGATGTGGTCGAGGTCGCAGGCCTCGGCGGGACGTTCGCAGTGGGGGAAGACGCAGGTCCGGTCGCGTTCGATGACCTGCTCCCGGAGCCGGCCCTCGGCGAACCGGCCAGTGGCTGTGGTTGCGGTGGTTGCGGTGGCTGTGGCTGTGGCTGTGGTTGCTGTGGTGGTCGTGGCGGTGGTGAGGTCGAGGACGGGTTTCACGATCACTGATGAGCGGCCGGCCCAGGCTTGGAGGCGGTCGATCGAGACCATGCCGAGTCGCTGGCCGGTGAGGGAGTGGATCGTGGCGAGGGTGTCGCCCTCGGTGACCCGCACGACCATCCGCAACTGTGGCGGTTCGACGGTCGCCGTCGCGGCCTTCCGATCCCCGACGGTGACCTCGCCGCGGGCGAGCATCCCCAACGCCCGTGCCCGACGCACCGCGACCGTGTCGACCGCTCCTTCGGAGGCGAGGAGCTGTTCGGCGACCTCGCTCAACACCGATTCGAGAGCCCGGGCGTCGTCGGTGTCGAGGACTGCCTCGATGTGGCTGGTCGCGGCACGACTGTGCACCGTGACCTCGACATGCCGGCCGGCGAGGTCGGACTGCTCCTCCTCGATCAGTCGCTCGGGGTCGAACCGGGCCAGGGCTTCCTCGACCAGCCGGTCGAGCGTCGCCACGCCGACTGCCTGGGCGCGGGTGTGGATGTGGGTGTCGACCCAGGTCGCGGCCTGACGGGGCAGGGTCATCGTCGCCTCGGCGACCCGGCGGGCACGCCATCCCTCGACCCGACCCGCCTTGACCTCGCGCCAGGTCCGGGGCAGGCGGTGGACCAGCTCGATCGCTTGGGCGAGGAACACCCGGCCGCTCCGGAGCGACCGCCCCGTCGCGGCCGCGAACTCCGTCACGGCGAACTCACTGACCCACGGGCAGCCGTCCCCGCCGAGGAGCAGCTCGCCCTCAGCGCCGGGGATCTCGTCTTCCCGCTCCACCAACGACGCCGCCTGGGTCCAGTGGTCGACCTCGTGGAAGGACGCGAACCGTGTGGCGAGCTCGATCTGGAGGGCCTCCTCCCGCCGGACCCGTGCCTGGGAGCGGCGCAGCTCCGCGAGCACGCCCGAGGCGTCGTCGGCGGACGACTGGTCGTCGGTGGCGGGCAGGGTCATGGAGGGATTCTAGTTCGAACACCAGTTCGAATCAAGTGCACATCACGCAATCCTTCGCGTGTGATGTGTCAGGACTCGGGTGACACTCCGGGATCCTCGGGCGACACCAGCCTCGCGGAAGATCCGCGCCGGCGCGGCGGTCGAGGGTCCCTCGACCTGGGCGTGTTTATCCCCTAGGGCGTGTTGATCAATTCGGACGCCTGCTGCGCGTCGCCCAGCACGCGCCCTGGCGGCGTTGTCACTCGTCACGATGCCTCCGGCATCGCTCCTCGCTCCGCCTTGCCAGCGCACGCGCCGGACGCCGCTCGCGACGGCGCCGAATTGATCAACACACCCTAGGCGCGCTCGACCTCGACCGTATCCTCCCGCCGTCCGGTAGGTGAGGCTCGGTAGGGTCGATCCTCGTGGCTCGCTCCTCACCGTCCTCGACGAGAGCGACGACCTGGGACGGCCTCAAGGTGCTGGGCGTGGCGATCCGGCGGGAGCCCTGGATCTTCGCCGTCTCGACGATCGGCAGCGCCCTCTTCGGCGCGCTGACCGTCGCGGACGCGTGGGTGCTCGGCTGGTCCACCGACCACGTCCTGCTGCCCTACTTCGACGACGGACACGTCGGCGCGGGCCTCCTCGTCGCCGTCGCGGCGCTCTTCGTCGGCGTCGCCCTGCTGCGGGCGGTCGGCATCGTGGCGCGACGCCTCGGCGCGGGAGTCATGCAGTACCGCATGCAGGCCCACACCCGGCGCGAGGTGACGCGGCGCTATCTCGAGCTCCCTCTGGCGTGGCACCACCAGCACCCGACCGGCCAGCTGCTCTCCAATGCCAACTCCGACGTCGAGGCGGCGTGGTCTCCGATCGCGCCGCTGCCCATGGCGGTCGGCACGATCGTCATGATGGTCATCGCGGTCGTGCAGATGTTCGCCGCCGACCTCGTCCTCGCCCTCGTCGGCCTGCTCGTCTTCCCGGCCGTGATCCTGGCCAACCTCGCCTACCAGCGCTTCGCCAGCCCCCTGATGACGCGCGCCCAGCAGCTCCGCGCCGAGCTCTCCGAGGTCGCCCACGAGTCCTTCGACGGCGCGCTCGTCGTCAAGACCCTCGGCCGCGAGACGGAGGAGACCGCGCGGTTCGCCGCCAAGGCCGACCAGCTCCGTGACGTGAACATCCGCGCCGGCCGGATCCGCGCCGCCTTCGACCCCGCGATGGCCGCCCTGCCCAACCTCGGCGTCCTGGTCGTCCTCATCGTCGGTGTCGCCCGTGTCGGCGGCGGATCGACCGAGGCGGGCGACGTCGTCACGGTGGCCTACCTGCTCACCATCGTCAGCTTCCCGATCCGCTCGATCGGCTGGCTCCTGGGCGAGTTCCCGCGCAGCGTCGTCGGGTGGCGGCGCGTGACGGCCGTGCTCGAAGCGGAGGGGTCGACGGCGTACGGCGGAGCCTCGCTCGCCGTCGCCCGGACCGGCGCGGCCCTCGACGTGCGCGACGTCGCCTTCGCGTACGACGGCAGCCCGCCCGTCCTCGACGGCGTCACCTTCGACGTGGCGTCCGGCCGGACGACCGCCGTCGTCGGCGCCACCGCAGCCGGCAAGAGCACGCTGGCCACCCTGCTCGCCCGCCTCGTCGACCCCGACAGCGGCGCGATCGCGATCGACGGCACCGACCTCCGCGACCTCGCGCCGGGGGAGCTCGCCCGCGCCGTGGCGACCGTCCCGCAGACGGCGTTCCTCTTCGACGACACCGTCCGCGGCAACGTCACGCTGGGCGCCGACTTCTCCGACGAGGAGGTGTGGGCGGCGCTGCGGATCGCGCAGGCCGCGGAGTTCGTCGACGCGCTCCCGCAGCGGCTCGACACCCGCCTCGGCGAGCGCGGCACCTCGCTGTCGGGCGGGCAGCGGCAGCGGATCAGCCTCGCCCGCGCGCTCATCCGCCGCCCGCGGCTGCTCGTCCTCGACGACGCCACCAGCGCCGTCGACCCCGAGGTCGAGCAGCGCATCCTCGCCGGCCTGCGGGAGACCAGTGACAGCACGCTGGTGGTCGTCGCCTACCGCAAGGCCACGATCGGCTTGGCCGACGAGGTGGTCCACCTGCACGAGGGCCGGGTCGCGGATCGCGGCACGCATGCGCAGCTCCTCGAGCGGGACGCCGACTACGCCCGCTTGGTCAACGCCTACGAGGCCGAGCACGAGGGGGCCGGCGCGTGACCACGGTCGACACGGGTGCGGACATCGGGGCGATCGAGACCATCCGCCGCGGGATCCGGCACAGCCCCGAGCTCACCGAAGGCCTGCGCGGCACCCTCGCCCTCGCCGTGCTCGCCAGCGTCGGCCAGGTCGTCGTCCCCATCGCCGTCCAGCAGACGCTCGACCACGGCATCGGCGGCAGCGACGGGCGCGGCCCCGACGTGACCTTCACCGTCGTCGCGGCGGCGGTCTCGGCGCTGGCCATCGGCCTCACCGCGGCCGCCTCCTACGCCATGACCAGCCGGCTCTTCACCGTCAGCGAGCGCGGCCTGGCGAGCCTGCGGATCAAGGCCTTCCGGCACATCCACGAGCTCCCGATGCTCACCCAGAACACCGAGCGCCGCGGCGCACTGGTCTCCCGGGTGACGAGCGACGTCGACCAGATCAGCCAGTTCCTCGTCTTCGGCGGCCTGATCCTGGTCGTGAGCGCCGGCCAGATGCTCGTCGCGACCGTCGTCATGGCGGTCTACAGCTGGCCCCTGGCGCTCATGGTCTGGCTCTGCTTCGCCCCGCTCTTCTTCAGCATCCGCTGGTTCCAGCGCCGGCTCTCGGTCGCCTACACCCACGTCCGCCAGAGCATCGCGGTCATGCTCAGCGCGATCAGCGAGCCGGTCGTCGGCGCCGCCGTCGTCAAGGCGTACGCCGTCGAGGACCGCACCCAGCAGCGCATCGACGCCGCGATCGACGCCAACCGGGCGGCGCAGACCGGTGCGCAGAGCTACACCGTGCTCAGCTTCAGCCTCGGCGGGATCAGCGGCGGGCTGGCCAACGCGGGCGTGATCCTCGGAGGGATCTGGCTCGCCGCCCACACCGGCCTCCCCGGGGTCGGGGACACCACCAGCGGCAGGATCCTGGCCTTCGCCTTCCTGGTGAGCCTGTTCGTCAACCCCGTCCAGATGGGCACCCAGATCCTCACCGACGCCCAGAACGCCATCGCCAGCTGGCGGCGCGTCATCGGCGTCCTCGACACGCCCGCCGACCTCACCGACCCCGGCCCCGACGCCGCCACGCTGCCACGCGGCCCGATCGCTGTGGAGTTCGACCACGTCACCTTCGCCTACCCCGGTGGTGCCCCCGTCCTCCACGACCTCGACCTCCGCATCGAGCCGGGGACGCGCGTCGCCGTCGTCGGCGAGACGGGCTCGGGGAAGTCCACGATCGCCAAGCTCCTCACCCGGCTGATGGACCCCACCGATGGCGTCGTCCGCCTCGACGGCGTCGACCTGCGGGAGATCGGCCAGGCGAGCCTGCGCCGCGGCGTCGTCCTCGTGCCGCAGGAGGGCTTCCTCTTCGACGACACGCTCGCGGCCAACGCGCGGTACGGCGACCTCGACGCGACCGACGAGGACATCCTCGCCGCGGCGAGGACCCTCGGCCTCGATGGGTGGCTCGCCTCGCTGACGCTCGGCATCGCAACGCCGGTGGGACAGCGGGGGGAGTCGATGAGCGCGGGGGAGCGGCAGCTCGTCGCGCTGCTCCGCGCCCAGCTGGCGGACCCCGACCTGCTCGTGCTCGACGAGGCCACCAGCGCGGTCGACCCCCGCCTGGAGATGCGGATCAACCGCGCGCTCGAGCGCCTCATGGCCGGTCGCACCAGCGTCACGATCGCCCACCGCCTGAGCACCGCCGAGGCGGCCGACGAGGTGATCGTCGTCGACGCCGGGCGCATCGTCCAGCGCGGTCCCCACACCGAGCTCGTGACCCAGCCCGGGACGGCGTACGACCGGCTGCACCGCAGCTGGGTGGCGCAGCAGGGATAATGGAGCGGTGCTCGACCCCGACCTCGCCGCCCGACTCAAGCGCACCCCCGACGGCCTCGTGCCGGCCATCGTGCAGCAGCACGACACGGGGGAGGTGCTCATGCTCGCGTGGATGAACGACGAGGCGCTCGAGCGCACGCTCACCACCGGCCAGGGCACCTACTGGAGCCGCAGCCGGGGCGAGCTCTGGGTCAAGGGCGCCACCTCCGGCCACACCCAGGCCGTCAAGGAGGTCCGCCTCGACTGCGACGGCGACGCCCTGCTGCTCAAGGTCGACCAGGTCGACGGCGCCTGCCACACCGGCGACCGCACCTGCTTCGACGCGGACCAGCTCCTGTGACGCCCGAAGCGACGAGGGCCTGCTGATGGCCGACGCCGCCGGCCCGATCCTCATCGCCGTCGTCGCGCTGGTCGTCGTGATCGCGCTGTGGCGCCGCGGCCGCCGGGCCGACGAGTCGCGGACGCCCGGCGACCCCGCGGACACGAGGCCCGAGACCCCGCTGGACCTGTGGAGGGCCCTCGAC
Organism: Nocardioides sp.; assembly: GCF_047607365.1. GTDB lineage: Bacteria > Actinomycetota > Actinomycetes > Propionibacteriales > Nocardioidaceae > Nocardioides. The sequence goes on from NZ_JASGDD010000057.1 coordinate 23,937, forward strand.
GAGGGGCGCGACCCGACCGACGTGACGAACCCGGACGACCGTTAGGATCGGCACCATGGCTGACAATCACGGCAACACTCCCGCCGCCTGGACGGGCATCTCGATCGGTCTGCTCGGCTTCGTCATCGGCAGCGTCGGCCTGATGCTCTCCCCGGTGAGCTACCTCGTGTTCTGGATCGGCGTCGTCGTCACCCTGATCGGCCTCGCCGCCTACCTGATCCTGCCGCGCCTCGCCAGTGACTCGCATTGACTCTCACTGAGTCGCGAGCGGAGCGCCTGCGCGCTCCCGCGCTGACCATCGGCGGCCTCGCGGCCGCCACCCTCGCGCTGCACCTGCGCGACCCGCACGACCAGGGAGCGTGGGGCTTCTGCCCGCTCTACAAGGTCACGGGGATCTACTGCCCCGGCTGCGGCGGCCTGCGCGCGGTCAACGACCTGACCGACGGCCACGTCGGCCAGGCGCTGTCCAGCAACCTGCTCGTCACCGTCGGCATCCCGGTCGCCGTTGTGCTGCTCGCCCTGTGGTTCGTCAGCCGCTGGCGCGACCGCCCGCCGCCCCGGCTGCCCGACGAGTGGTCCCGGCGGGCGTGGACCGGGCTCGCCGCCGGCGCGCTGCTCTTCACGCTGCTGCGCAACACGCCGGCGGGCAGCTGGCTCGCCCCCTGATCAGGGAGAGGTCTCGAAGCCGCCGTTCGAGGCGACGATCGCGATCAGGATCGCGTAGCCGATGATCCCGACGACGGTCAGCACGACGGCGATGATGCCGAGGATCTTCCCTGCCTGGACGGTGCCACGGTTGCTGTAGGCCCCCGGGCGGGCGTCGATCTCCTTCAGCGCGTTGTTGCCCATCACCCACGACGCGATGCCGAAGGGCATGCAGCACACCAAGCCGATGATGCCGAAGACCAGGATCATCGTGCCCTTGGGATGCGGCTGCGGGAGGCCGCCGTACGCCGGCTGCTGGTCGCCCCACTGGGGCGGCGGGGGCGGAGGGGTTCCGTAGCTCATGCGACGTTCCTTTCGCTGGTCGCCTGGCCCGAGAGTGGCCAGAGCGGTGGCCCGAACCCTAGGGCATCTCCGAGACCGGAGGAATCGGTTCGTGGGCCACGACCGGGGCATGCCAGACTTGCCCCCATGGCTGGGACCGTGCTCGACGACATCCTCGCGGGCGTCCGCGAGGATCTCGGGGAGCGGCGCTCGGCCACCTCCGAGGCCGATCTGCGGGCCATGCTCGCCGACGTCGATCCGCCGCGCGACCCCCTTCCGCACCTGCGTACGCCGGGCAGCAGCGTCATCGCCGAGGTGAAGCGCCGCAGCCCCTCCAAGGGCGCGCTGGCCGACATCCCCGACCCGGCCGACCTGGCGTCGGCGTACGCGCGGGGAGGAGCGGGCGCGATCAGCGTGCTCACCGAGCGACGTCGCTTCGGCGGCAGCCTCGCGGACCTCGACGCCGTCCGCGCGGCCGTGGACACGCCGATCCTGCGCAAGGACTTCATCGTCGACGCGTATCAGCTCCTCGAGGCGCGTGCCCATGGCGCCGACCTCGCGCTCCTCATGGTGGCCAACTTCCCGGGCGACATCGATCGCCTGCGCTCGCTCTTCGAGCTCGCCGGCGAGCTGGGGCTGACGGCGCTCGTGGAGGTGCACGACGAGCGCGAGACCGAGATCGCCGTCGGCCTCGGGCCTGCGCTGATCGGCGTCAACGCGCGCAACCTCAAGACCCTCCAGGTCGACGCCGACGTCTTCGGCCGGCTCGCCCCGCTCATCCCCGACACCTGCGTCAAGGTGGCCGAGTCGGGGATCTTCACCCCCGTCGACGTCAAGCGGTTCGTCTCCGAGGGCGCCCGCGCCGTCCTCGTCGGCGAGGCGCTGGTCAAGGAGGGCGACCCCGAGGCCGCCGTACGCGCGATGACAGGACTCGAATGACGACCCACCTGAGCGAGACCACCAGCTTCGACGCCGACGCGCGCGGCTTCTTCGGCGGCTCCGCCGGCGGCTTCGGCGGGAAGTACATGCCCGAGGCCCTGATGCGCGCCCTGGACGAGATCGACGAGGCGTGGCAGGAGGCGAAGGCCGACCCGACCTTCGTCCGGGAGTTCGACGCGATCCTGCGCGACTACGCCAACCTGCCCTCGCCGCTCTACCACGCGCAGCGACTCTCCGAGACCGTCGGTCGCCGCATCCTGCTCAAGCGCGAGGACCTCAACCACACCGGCGCCCACAAGATCCGCAACGTCCTCGGCCAGGCGCTGCTCACCCGCCGGATGGGCAAGCGGAGGGTCATCGCCGAGACCGGCGCGGGGCAGCACGGCGTCGCCACGGCCACGGCGGCGGCGTACTTCGGCCTGGACTGCACGGTCTACATGGGCAAGGTCGACACCGAGCGGCAGGCCCTCAACGTCGCCCGGATGCAGCTGCTCGGCGCCGAGGTGATCCCGGTCGACACCGGCTCCGCAACGCTCAAGGACGCCATCAACGAGGCCTTCCGCGACTGGGTCGCCAACGTCGAGCACACCGCCTATCTCTTCGGCACCGCCGCCGGGCCGCACCCGTTCCCGACGCTGGTGCGCGACCTCACCCGCGGCATCGGCGACGAGGCGCGCGAGCAGGTGCTCCGGCAGTATGGCGGCCTGCCGGACGCCGTCGCCGCGTGCATCGGCGGAGGCTCCAACGCGATCGGCCTCTTCACCGCCTTCCTGGAGGACCCGGGCGTGCGGATCTACGGCTTCGAGGCCGGCGGCGACGGCTACGAGACCGGTCGCCACGCCGCCACGATCACGGCCAACGACGAGGGCGTCCTCCACGGCGCCCGCACCTACGTGCTGCAGGACGACGAGGGCCAGACCATCGAGTCGCACTCGATCAGCGCCGGCCTCGACTACCCCGGCGTCGGGCCGCAGCACGCGTGGCTCGCGAAGGCCGGCCGCGCCACCTACGAGCCGGTCACCGACGCGGAGGCCATGGACGCCTTCGCCCTCCTCGCCCGGACCGAGGGCATCATCCCCGCGATCGAGTCGGCCCACGCCGTCGCCGGCGCGCTCCGGATCGCGCCCACTTTCCCTGCGGGCGCGACGATCCTCGTCAACCTCAGCGGCCGGGGCGACAAGGATATGGGCACCGCCGTCGAGTGGTTCGGCCTGGGCCAGGCCAAGCCCGACGGCACGCCCGTCGCAGCGTCCGAGGAGCAGATCGCCGAGGGGGCGAAGTGACCGCGAGCAGTACGTCGGCGGCGTTCGCCTCGGCCAAGGCGGAGGGCCGCGCGGCGCTCGTCGGCTATCTGCCCGCCGGCTTCCCCGACGTCGACGGCGCGATCGAGGCGCTCAAGGCCATGGTCGAAGCGGGCTGCGACGTCATCGAGATCGGCCTGCCCTACAGCGATCCGGTGATGGACGGCCCGGTCATCCAGGCCGCCGCCCAGCAGGCGCTCGACGGCGGGGTGCGGATCAAGGACGTGCTCCGCACCGTCGAGGCCGTCGCCGCGACCGGCACGCCGACGCTGGTGATGACCTACTGGAACCCCGTGGAGGCCTACGGTCGCGAAGCAGGCCGTAGGAATGGACACAGGGGGGTGGAGCGGTTCGCGCGGGACCTGGCGTCCGCCGGGGGAGCGGGGCTGATCACGCCCGACATCACCCCCGACTACGCCGAGGCCTGGATCGCCGCCGCGGACGCCCACGACCTCGACAAGGTCTTCCTCGTCTCGCCGTCGAGCACCGACGAGCGGATCGCGATGACCACGGCCGCCAGCCGCGGGTTCGTCTACGCCACCGGAGTCATGGGCGTCACCGGCGGCAAGCAGGCGACCGCCGACGTCGTCGGGCCGCTCATCGCGCGGACCAAGGCCACGACGTCCCTCCCTGTCGGGGTGGGAGTGGGTGTCAGCACCGGCGCCCAGGCGGCCGAGCTCGGCAAGCTGGCCGACGGCGTCATCGTCGGCACGGCGTTCGTGCGCACCCTCCTGTCGAACGGCGCCGACCGGTCCGCGGGGCTCGGGGCGCTGCGCGCGCTCACCGAGGAGCTGGCTGCTGGTGTTCGCGGGCGCTAGTCGAGGGCTCGCCCTCGTCGCTTCGCTCCTCGTGCTCGCCGGATGCGGCGGAGGCGGGTCGTCGAGCGCGTTCACGGGGATCACCCATGCCCCCTACAGCGTGTCCGACGTCGCGCTGCAGGACACCGACGGCACGTCGTACGCGCTGACGGAGGCCGACAAGCCCCTCACGCTGGTCTTCTTCGGCTACACCCACTGCGACGACTACTGTCCGCTGGTGATGAACAACCTCTCGGTGGCGCTCAGCCGGCTCTCGAAGGCCGATCGCGAGGACGTCGACCTCGTGTTCGTCACCAGCGATCCCGCGCGCGACACCGGGCCGGTGCTGCGGAAGTACCTCGACCGCTACGGCTCCGGCTTCGTCGGCCTGACCGGCGAGCTCGACGACATCGTCGCCGTCGCGAGATCCCTGGCCGTCAGCGTCGACGACGGCACCAAGCTGCCCGACGGCGGCTACGACCTGACCTCGCACAGCACGACCATCACCGCGCTCGGCCCCGACCACACCTCCACCGTCCTGTGGGACATGGAGACCTCCTCGGCCGAGTTCGCCGCCGACTTCACCGCGATCCTGCACGGAAAGGCCCCGCTCTCGTGACGCCGCTCATGACCCTCCTCGCCATCCCCAGCCCGAGCAGCGGCGTCTGGCACCTCGGCCCGATCCCGATCCGCGGCTACGCGCTGTGCATCGTCCTCGGCATCATCGCCTCGATCTGGCTCTCCGAGCGCCGCTGGGCCAGGCGTGGCGGCACGTCCGGCGAGATCACCGACATCGCGCTGTGGGCGGTGCCGTTCGGCATCGTCGGCGCCCGGCTCTACCACGTCGCCACCGACCACGACCTCTACTTCGGTCCCGGCCGCAGCGCGTGGGACATCCTCTACGTCTGGCACGGCGGGCTGGGCATCTGGGGAGCCGTGGGCGGGGGAGCGCTCGGCGCGTGGCTCGGCGCCCGCTCCAAGCGGATCCTGTTCGCGACGCTCGCCGACACGGTCGCGCCGACCCTGCTGATCGCCCAGGCACTCGGACGCTGGGGCAACTGGTTCAACCAGGAGCTCTACGGCAAGCCGACCGACCTGCCGTGGGGGCTGACCATCGACCGGGCCCACTTCTCCGACGCCTACCTCGCCTCGCTGCCCGCCGGCACCGACCCGCCGGAGACGGCCACCTTCCACCCGACGTTCCTCTACGAGTGCCTCTGGAACCTGCTGGCGTTCGCCCTGATCCTGTGGCTGGAGCGACGCTTCCGGATCGGCTACGGCCGGGTGATGGCGCTCTACGTGATGCTCTACTGCGCCGGCCGCGGCTGGATCGAGTCGCTCCGGATCGACGACGTCGAGCTCAACGACGTGCTCGGCCTGAGGTTCAACGTGTGGACCTCCATCGTGCTGTTCGCCGCCGCGGCGGCGTACTTCGTCTGGAGCCTCCGCAGGCATCCCGGACGGGAGGAGAGTGTCTATCGGGATGCGGAGCCTGTTCACACGGTGGTAACGTAACGCTTCGCGCCTGGGCCAAAGCCGTCCCACCTGCACGACCACACGGACGACGACCCGATCAGGAGATCTTCCTGTGCCCTACCAGCACTCGTTCCCGGCAGCCCAGGGTCTGTACGACCCCCGTTTCGAGCGTGACGCCTGCGGTGTCGCCTTCGTCGCCACGCTGACCGGCGTCCCCAGCCACGAGATCGTCGCGCAGGGCATCACCGCCCTCGAGAACCTCGACCACCGCGGCGCCGCCGGCGCCGAGGTCAACTCCGGTGACGGCGCCGGCATCCTCCTCCAGGTGCCCGACGCGTTCCTGCGCGCCGTGGCCTCCGAGAGCGGGCTCGGCGAGCTCCCCCCCGCGGGCGCGTACGCCGTCGGCACGGCGTTCCTGCCCGGCGAGCCGGACCACGTCGCCAAGACCAAGGCGCAGATCGAGCAGGTCGCCGCCGAGGAGGGCCTGGAGGTCCTCGGGTGGCGGGTCGTCCCGGTCGAGCCCGCGACGCTCGGCCCGACGGCGCTGGCCGTCATGCCGGCCTTCGAGCAGCTCTTCGTGGCCGCCGCCGGCTCCCGCCAGACGGGCCTCGCGCTGGAGCGGCTGGCGTTCTGCCTGCGCCGCCGCGTCGAGAGCGAGACCGACGCCTACTTCCCGTCGCTGTCGAGCCGCACCCTGATCTACAAGGGCATGCTCACCACCTCGCAGCTGGCCGAGGTCTTCCCGGACCTGCGCGACGAGCGGATGGCGTCGGCGATCGCGGTCGTGCACTCCCGGTTCTCGACCAACACCTTCCCGAGCTGGCCGCTGTCGCACCCGTTCCGGTTCATCGCCCACAACGGCGAGATCAACACCGTCATGGGCAACCGCAACTGGATGCGCGCCCGCGAGGCGCTGCTCGAGTCCGACGTCATCCCCGGCGACCTCGAGCGGCTGTTCCCGATCTGCACCACCGGCGCCTCGGACTCGGCGAGCTTCGACGAGGTGCTCGAGCTGCTCCACCTCGGCGGCCGCAGCCTCCCGCACTCGGTGCTCATGATGATCCCCGAGGCGTGGGAGAACCACGCCGAGATGGACCCCAAGCGCCGTGCCTTCTACGAGTTCCACTCCACGCTCATGGAGCCGTGGGACGGTCCCGCCAACGTCGTCTTCACCGACGGCACCCAGGTCGGCGCCGTGCTCGACCGCAACGGCCTGCGCCCGGGCCGCTTCTGGGTCACCGACGACGGCCTGGTCGTCTACGCCTCGGAGGCCGGGGTCCTGGACCACATCGACCCCGCCACGGTGGTGCGCAAGGGACGGATGCAGCCGGGCCGGATGTTCCTCATCGACACCGAGGAGCACCGGATCATCGAGGACGACGAGATCAAGGACCAGCTCGCCTCCGAGCAGCCCTACGACGAGTGGCTGCACGCCGGGCTGATCAAGCTCGAGCAGATCCCCGACCGCGAGCACATCATCCACTCGCACGCCTCGGTCACCCGCCGCCAGCAGGTCTTCGGCTACACCGAGGAGGAGCTGCGCGTCATCCTCACGCCGATGGCCAACACCGGGGCGGAGCCGCTCGGCTCGATGGGCACCGACGCGCCGATCGCGGCGCTGTCGAGCAAGCCACGACTGATCTTCGACTACTTCGCCCAGCTCTTCGCGCAGGTGACCAACCCGCCGCTGGACGCGATCCGCGAGGAGCTCGTGACGAGCCTCAACGGCTCGATCGGCCCGGAGTCCAACCTGCTCGACCCCGGCCCGGCGTCGTGCCGCCAGATCGTGCTGCCCTTCCCGGTCATCTCCAACGACGACCTGGTGAAGATCCGGCACATCAACCGCGACGGCGACCACGCCGGCTTCGTCACCCACGTCTCCCGGGGCCTCTACCCCGTCGAGGGCGGTGGCGCCGCCATGGCGGCCCGCCTGGAGGAGATCTGCGCCGAGGTCAGCGAGGCGATCGCCGGAGGCGCCCGGATCGTCGTGCTCTCCGACCGTCACTCGACGGCCGAGCTCGCGCCCATCCCGTCGCTGCTGCTCACCGCCGCGGTGCACCACCACCTCGTGCGGGAGAAGACCCGCACCCAGGTCGGGCTCCTCATCGAGGCCGGCGACGTGCGCGAGGTCCACCACATCGCGCTGCTCTGCGGGTTCGGCGCCGCCGCGGTCAACCCCTACCTCGCGATGGAGTCCGTCGAGGACCTCGCCCGCGAGGCCTACTACGTCAAGGTCGAGCCCGAGGTGGCGGTCAAGCACCTCATCAAGGCGCTCGGCAAGGGTGTCCTCAAGGTCATGTCGAAGATGGGAGTGAGCACCCTGTCGTCGTACACGGGCGCCCAGCTCTTCGAGTGCGTCGGCCTCTCCCAGGAGGTGGTCGACAAGTACTTCACCGGCACCTCCTCCAAGCTCGGCGGCGTCGGCCTCGACGTCATCGCCGAGGAGGTCGCGCTGCGCCATGCGCGGGCCTACCCGCGCGACGGCGTGGGCGCCGCCCACCGCGAGCTCGAGATCGGCGGGGAGTACCAGTGGCGTCGCGAGGGCGAGCCGCACCTGTTCGATCCCGAGACGGTCTTCCGGCTCCAGCACGCCACCCGCCAGGGCCGCTACGACATCTTCAAGCAGTACACCTCGCGCGTCGACGAGCAGTCCGAGCGGCTGATGACGCTCCGCGGCCTGTTCAAGTTCAAGGACGCGAGCGCGACCGGCCGCGAGCCGATCTCGATCGACGAGGTCGAGCCGGCGAGTGAGATCGTCAAGCGCTTCTCGACCGGCGCGATGTCGTACGGCTCCATCTCCATGGAGGCGCACGAGACCCTCGCGATCGCGATGAACCGGCTCGGCGCCAAGTCCAACACCGGCGAGGGCGGCGAGGACCCTGAGCGGCTCTACGACCCCGAGCGGCGCTCGGCGATCAAGCAGGTCGCCTCCGGCCGGTTCGGCGTCACCAGCGAGTACCTCGCCAACGCCGACGACATCCAGATCAAGATGGCCCAGGGCGCCAAGCCCGGCGAGGGCGGTCAGCTGCCCGGCCACAAGGTCTACCCGTGGGTTGCGAAGACGCGGCACTCGACGCCCGGCGTCGGCCTGATCAGCCCGCCGCCGCACCACGACATCTACTCGATCGAGGATCTCGCCCAGCTGATCCACGACCTCAAGAACGCCAACCGCGAGGCGCGCGTCCACGTCAAGCTGGTCGCCGAGGTCGGGGTCGGCACGGTCGCCGCCGGCGTCTCCAAGGCGCATGCGGACGTCGTCCTCATCTCGGGTCACGACGGCGGCACCGGCGCGTCCCCGCTGACGAGCCTCAAGCACGCGGGCGGCCCCTGGGAGCTCGGTCTCGCCGAGGCTCAGCAGACCCTGCTGCTCAACGGCCTGCGGGACCGGATCGTGGTCCAGACCGACGGACAGCTCAAGACCGGCCGCGACGTGATCATCGCCGCCCTGCTCGGCGCGGAGGAGTACGGCTTCGCCACCGCTCCGCTCGTCGTCAGCGGCTGCATCCTGATGCGGGTCTGCCACCTCGACACCTGCCCGGTCGGCGTCGCCACGCAGAACCCCGTGCTCCGCGAGCGATTCTCCGGCAAGCCGGAGTTCGTCGAGAACTTCTTCCTGTACCTCGCCGAGGAGGTGCGCGAGCACCTCGCCGCGCTCGGCTTCCGCAGCCTCGACGAGGCCATCGGCCAGGTCGACGTCCTCGACGCGCGCGACGCGATCGACCACTGGAAGGCGTCCGGGCTCGACCTGGCACCCGTCTTCCACAAGGTCGAGCTGCCCGAGCAGTTCGCCGACCAGGACCTGCGCCACACCAAGGCGCAGGACCACGCGCTGGAGAAGTCGCTCGACCTCACCACCCTGCTGCCCCTGGTCCAGCCGGCGCTCGAGAGCGGCGAGCCGGTGCGCGCGCAGCTCCCGATCCGCAACATCAACCGGACCGTCGGCACCATCGTCGGCAACGAGGTCACCAAGCGCTACCGCGGCGAGGGCCTGCCCGACGGCACGATCGACCTCACCTTCATCGGCGCGGCCGGCCAGTCGTTCGGCGCCTTCCTCCCGCGCGGCGTGACGCTGCGCCTCGAGGGCGACGGCAACGACTACGTCGGCAAGGGCCTCTCGGGCGGCCGGATCATCATCCGGCCCGACCGCGCGGCGACCTTCGCGTCCAACGAGCAGATCATCGCCGGCAACACGCTGGCCATCGGCGCCACCTCGGGTGAGATCTTCGTCCGCGGCGGCGTGGGGGAGCGCTGCTGCGTGCGCAACTCCGGCGCGACCGTCGTGACCGAGGGCGTGGGCGACCACGGCTGCGAGTACATGACCGGCGGCCGCGTCGTCGTCCTCGGCAAGACCGGCCGCAACTTCGCGGCCGGCATGTCGGGCGGCTACGCCTTCGTGCTCGACTTCAAGGAGATCCGGCTCAACGGCGAGCTGGTCGAGACCGGCCCGGTCCCGGAGAGGTACGCCGACGAGCTGCTCGATCTCGTCCGCCGTCATGCCGAGGAGACCGGCTCGGACGTCGCCGAGGCGCTGCTGGCCGACTGGGCCGCCGCGCTGACGCGCTTCACGTTCATCATTCCCAGCGACTACAAGCGCGTCGTCGAGGCCCGGGAGGAGGCCCTCGAGGAGGGCCTGTCCGAGGACGAGGCCGCCGCGCGCATTATGGAGGTGCTCCATGGCTGACCCGAAGGGCTTCCTGAAGGCCGGGCGACAGGTCGCGACGCGGCGCGTCGTGGAGGAGCGGCTCAAGGACTGGAACGAGGTCTACCCGGACGGCATCGGCCGGGCGCTGCTGCCGATCATCAACACCCAGGCGAGCCGCTGCATGGACTGCGGCATCCCGTTCTGCCACCAGGGCTGCCCGCTGGGCAACATCATCCCCGAGTGGAACGACCTCACCTGGCGCGACGACTGGGAGGGCGCGATCGAGCGCCTGCACGCGACCAACAACTTCCCCGAGTTCACCGGCCGACTCTGCCCGGCGCCGTGCGAGACCGCCTGCGTGCTCGGCATCAACCAGGACCCGGTGACGATCAAGAACATCGAGGTCTCGATCATCGACCGCGCCTGGGAGTCCGGGCTGGTCCGGCCGCAGGCGCCGGAGTGGCTCTCGGGCAAGACGGTGGCCGTCATCGGCTCCGGTCCGGCGGGCCTGGCGACCGCGCAGCAGCTCACCCGCGCGGGCCACACCGTCGCGGTCTACGAGCGCGCCGACGCCATCGGCGGGCTGATGCGCTACGGCATCCCCGAGTTCAAGATGGAGAAGAAGCACCTCGACCGGCGCCTGGACCAGATGCGTCGCGAAGGCACCGTCTTCCGCACCGGCGTCGACGTCGGTGGCGCGCTGTCCGGCGAGGACCTGCGGAGCCGGTACGACGCCGTCGTCCTCGCCATCGGGGCGTGCGAGCCTCGCGACCTGCCGGCGCCGGGCCGCGAGCTCAAGGGCATCCACCAGGCGATGGAGTTCCTGCCGCAGGCCAACCGCTTCGCGCTGGGGGAGAAGGTCGAGGACCAGATCGTCGCGACCGGCAAGCACGTCGTCATCATCGGCGGCGGCGACACCGGCGCGGACTGCCTGGGCACGTCGCTGCGCCAGGGCGCGGCCTCGGTGACCCAGCTCGAGATCATGCCGCGGCCCTCGGACTCCGACGGCAGGGCGCTCAACCGCCCGGCGGGCCAGCCGTGGCCGACGTACCCCATGCTCTACCGCGTCTCCTCGGCGCACGAGGAGGGCGGCGAGCGGGTCTACGCGGTCAACACCAAGGAGTTCCTCGGCGACGACGAGGGCAACGTCCGCGCGCTCAGGCTGGTCGAGGTCGAGTTCGTCGAGGGCCGGCTGACCGAGATCGAGGGCACCGAGCGCGAGATCCCCGCCGACCTCGTGCTCTTCGCGATGGGCTTCCTCGGCCCGGAGCGGCCCGGACTGCTCGAGCAGCTCGGGGTCGAGCTCGACGGCCGGGGCAACGTCGTGCGCGACGCCGCCTTCGAGACGTCGGTCCCCGGGGTCTTCGTGGCCGGCGACGCCGGCCGCGGGCAGTCGCTGATCGTGTGGGCGATCGCCGAGGGTCGTGCGGCCGCCTCCGCGGTCGACCGGTTCCTCACGGGCTCGACCACCCTGCCGGCGCCGATCCGGCCGACCGACCGACCGCTGATGGTGTGATCGATCCAACCGAGTAGGGTGTGCCTACGTGAGGCGCGCCAAGATCGTATGCACCCTCGGACCGGCAACGGAGTCGGAACGGCGGATCAAGGAGCTGGTCTACGCCGGCATGGACATCGCCCGGCTCAACATGAGCCACGGCGGCCATGAGGAGCACGCGAGTCGCTACCGCTGGGTCCGTGCCGCCGCCGACGCCAGCGGCAAGGGCGTCGGCATCCTGGCCGACCTCCAGGGCCCGAAGATCCGGCTCGAGCGGTTCCGCCCGACGGCCGACGGCTCCAAGTGGTTCCTGCGCCGCGGCCAGTCCTGGGTGATCACGACGCGCGACGTGCTGGGCGACGACACGATCTGCGGCACGACGTACAAGGGCCTGCCCGGCGACGTGAAGGTCGGCGACATGCTGCTCGTCGACGACGGCAAGCTGCGGCTGCGCGTCACCGGCGTGACCGACGGGACCGACGTGCACGTCGAGGTGCTGATCGGGGGACCGGTCAGCGACAACAAGGGGATCAACCTCCCCGGCGTCGCGGTCTCCGTGCCGGCGCTCAGCGAGAAGGACGTCGAGGACCTGCGCTTCGCGCTGCGTCTCGGCGTCGACTACGTCGCCCTGTCGTTCGTGCGCAACGCGGCGGACGCCGACGACGTGCGCGCGATCATGCGCGAGGAGGGGCGCACCGTGCCCGTCATCGCCAAGATCGAGAAGCCGCAGGCGATCGACAACCTCGACGAGGTGATCCAGGCGTTCGACGCGTTCATGGTCGCCCGCGGCGACCTCGGCGTGGAGTGTCCGCTCGAGGAGGTGCCCTTCCTGCAGAAGCGGATCATCGAGAAGGCCCGGCGCAACGCGAAGCCGGTCATCGTGGCCACCCAGATGCTCGACTCGATGATCTCCAGCCCGTCGCCGACCCGGGCCGAGACCTCCGACGTCGCCAACGCCGTCCTCGACGGCGCCGACGCGGTGATGCTCTCGGCCGAGACCTCGGTCGGGGACTACCCCGTGCACACCGTCGAGACGATGGCCCGCATCGTCACCGCCACCGAGGGGCACGCCTTTGAGGACGGCAACGCGCTCGCGCCGCTGGTGTGGGATCCGCACACCAAGGGCGGCATCATCGCCAAGGCCGCCGAGGAGGTCGCGGAGCGGGTCGGGGCGAAGTACCTCGTCGCGTTCACCGCGACCGGCGACTCCGCCCGCCGGCTCTCGCGCCTGCGCGGCGTGATCCCCATGCTCGCCTTCACTCCGTCGGCCTCCACCCGCTCTCAGCTGGCGCTGAGCTGGGGGATCGAGACCTTCAAGGTCGACACCGTCGAGCACACCGACGAGATGGTCCGCCAGATCGACGAGGCGCTGCTCCAGGTGGGGCGGGTCGAGGAGGGCGATCTGGTCGTCGTCATCGCCGGCGCCCCGCCCGGCATCCCCGGCTCCACCAACGCCCTGCGCATCCACCGGATGGGCGACGCGATCAACGAGGTCGCCCCCGCCTACCGCAGAACCTGAGTGCCCCGGGTGAGATTCGAACTCACACTGAATGGGTTTTGAATCCATGGCCTCTGCCATTGGGCTACCGGGGCGTTCTGAGCGCCTCAGCCTAGCGGGTACTACCCTTCTCCCGTGAGCCAGAGCCCCACGCGCCGGACCGTCGTCATCGCCGAGGACGAGGTGCTGATCCGCATGGACCTGGCGGAGATGCTGGCCGAGGAGGGGTACGACGTCGTCGGCCAGGCCGGGGACGGCCAGGCGGCCATCGACCTGGCCACGGAGCACACGCCGGACCTGGTCATCCTCGACGTGAAGATGCCGGTCCTCGACGGGATCGCGGCCGCCGAGGCGATCGCCCGGCAGCGGCTGGCGCCGGTCGTGATGCTCACCGCCTTCAGCCAGCGCGAGCTGGTCGAGCGCGCGCGGGACGCCGGCGCGATGGCGTACCTCGTCAAGCCCTTCACGGCGTCGGACCTCGTGCCGGCGATCGAGCTCGCGGTCAGCCGCTTCCAGGAGCTGGCGCAGCTCGAGGCCGAGGTCGCCGGGCTCACCGAGCGGCTCGAGACCCGCAAGGCCGTCGACCGCGCGAAGGGCGTCCTGCAGGCCCAGCTCAAGCTCTCCGAGCCCGAGGCCTTCCGCTGGATCCAGAAGACGGCGATGGACCTCCGGCTGTCGATGCGCCAGGTCGCCGACGGCGTGATCGAGCACGGTCCGGGCGTCGCCTCCGCCGACCGTTGACGCGCCGGGATTACGTCTTGGTTTCGGACCGTTACCGACGCGCCAGGGTCGTTGACACCGCCTGCCCGGACTTCTAGGTTCACGCTCAACCAGCTTCGCCGTGCCCAGAGGGTGGCACACCGGCATCCCCGCCGACGAGGCAGTTGAGAGGACACGAATGAACACGCGCATCAAGGCGATCGCCGCTCTGGCGACCGCGGCGGCCACCGCCCTGACTGTCACGGCCTGTGGCTCCAGCGACTCCGCCGGTGGCGGCGGTGGCGGGGACACGCTGGTCATCGGCGTCGACCTCCCGTTCACGGGTTCGTCCCAGACCGCCTCGGACTCCACCTGGGACGCGATGAACCAGTACCTCGACTCGATCGACGGCAAGGCCGGGGACTACACGATCAAGCTGAAGAAGTACGACGACGCCACCGCCGCCGCCGGCAAGTGGGACGAGGCGCAGTGCGCGGCCAACGCCGACGACCACCTCGCCAACCTCGACGAGATCGCCGTGATGGGCACCTACAACTCGGGCTGCGCCGCCATCGAGATCCCGGCCATCAACGGCGGCGAGGACCCGCTGTTCATGGTCTCGCACGCCAACACCGCGGTCGGCCTGACCAAGAAGTGGGACACCGGCGAGCCGGACAAGTACTACCCGAGCGGCGTCCGCACCTACGCCCGCGTCGTCACCACCGACGACTACCAGGGCAAGGCCGGTGCGCAGTTCGCCATCCAGGACCAGGGCGTGACCAACTGCCTCGTCCTCGACGACACCGAGGTCTACGGCAAGGGCGTCGCCTCGACCTTCGCGGCCGAGGCCAAGGCCGAGGGCATCAAGTACTCGACCCAGGCGTGGGACGGCAAGGCGACCAACTACAACGCCCTGTTCAGCAAGGCGAAGGCCGACGGCGTGGACTGCGTCTACTTCGGTGGCGTGTTCGACAACAACGGCGCCCAGCTGATCAAGGACAAGGTGAGCATCCTCGGCGACAACTCCACGGTGAAGCTCTTCGCCCCCGACGGCTGGACCGGGTACACCGACACCCTCGACACCATGCCCGAGGCCGAGGGCATGTTCACCACCTTCCCGGGTCTGCCGCTCAGCGACATCGCCAAGACCGAGAAGGGCGGCGCGTTCCTCACCGCCTACAAGGAGGCCCACGGCGGCGCCGACCCGGCCAACTCCTACGCCATCTACGGCGTCCAGGCCCTCCAGGTGATCCTGGCGGCGATCGAGGCCTCCGACGGCACCCGTGCCGGCGTCCTCGACGCCTTCCACGACGGGATCACGATCAGCGCCGACGACGCCATCCTCGGCAAGGAGATCGCCATCGACGGCGAGACCGGTGACGTCAACGCGGTCGACATGACCGTCCAGAAGACCACCGGCGGCGCTGAGACGACCTTCAAGGGCTGGCCGGTCTCCTGACCTCGTCAGGACCGCACCAGTGATTGACGGGGGGTCGGTGCCGCACCCGGCGCCGGCCCCTCGTCTCCTTACCGAGGGAGAGCAATGGCCACCACCACTGCGGAAAACGTCGACATCGTGTCGAAGCACCCGGTCCGGCTCGGCCAAGCGGTCGAGCGGGTCTTCATGTACATCCTGCTCGTGGGCGTGGCCGCGTGGCTGCTCGCGAACTTCATCCACGGCCCGTCACAGGTCATCCAGAGCCTGGTCTACGGCATCCAGCTCGGCGCTCTCTACGCGCTGATCGCCCTCGGCTACTCGCTCGTCTACGGCATCATCGAGCTGATCAACTTCGCCCACGGCGACCTCTTCATGCTCGGCACCCTGATGAGCGCTGCGGTCGTCACCACCTGGTTCGGCCAGACGTCCGTCGGGGGCGCCGGTTGGGCCGCCTTCGGCGCGGCCCTGATCATCGTGCCTGCCTTCTGTGCCGGCGTGAACATGCTCATCGAGTTCCTTGCCTATCGCCGGCTGCGGCACGCGCCCAAGCTCGCCCCGCTCATCACCGCGGTCGGCATGAGCTTCGTGCTGCAGTACATCGGACTGCAGTGGAACGGCTCGATCCAGCTGTCGCGGCCGACCGTGCTTCCCAAGGGCCACTTCGAGGTCCTCGGCATCTCGGTGCAGAACTCCTTCATCGTGGTCCTCGCGGTCACGATCCCGGTGCTCGTCGGCCTCACCCTGCTGGTGACCAGGACCCGGCTCGGCAAGGCGATGCGAGCCGTCGCCCAGGACCCCGACGCGTCGCGGCTCATGGGCATCAACGTCAACTGGATCATCTCCCTGACCTTCGGTCTCGGCGGCGCGCTCGCGGGCGTGGCCGGCCTGGTCTACGAGCAGTCCATCGGCACCACCCGCTACGACCTCGGTCTGCAGCTCGGCCTCATCGCCTTCACCGCCGCCGTCCTCGGCGGCATCGGCAGCCTGCCCGGAGCGGTCGTCGGGGCGATGCTCATCGGCATCATCCAGGCGCTCAACGAAGGCGTGCACTGGGGCGCCGGACAGCGCTGGACCCAGAGTGTCGTCTTCGTGATCCTCATCCTCGTGATGGTCTTCCGGCCCAACGGACTCATGGGCGCCTCGACGAAGGAGAAAGTGTGAGCACCGAGACCTCCACCAGTCGCCGCAGCCTCAGCCTCGGGACCTTCGGGTGGCCGCTCGGCTTCGCCGTCCTCGCCGTCCTGGCCTTCATCTGGTACGGCTTCCTCCTGCCCGACTCCGGCCGCGGCACCCAGCAGTGGTTCCAGGAGTGGCTCCCGCTCGGGCAGCTCAACTACGCCCTGATCTGGGCGATGAGCGCGCTCGGCCTCAACATCGTGGTCGGCTACGCCGGCCTGCTCGACCTGGGCTTCGTCGCGTTCTGGGCGCTCGGCGGCTACTGCACCGCCTGGCTGATGTCCTACTTCGTGCCGATCAAGAACGTCATCATCGGCGGCTCACCCGCGCTCGACGACGTCGACCAGGGCATCCATCTCAACATCATCCTGGTGCTGATCGCCGCGGCGGCGCTGTGCGCGCTCTTCGGTGTCATCATCGGCGCCCCGACGCTCCGGCTGCGCGGCGACTACCTCGCGCTGGTGACCATGGGCTTCGGTGAGATCATCCCGCAGGTCTTCAAGAACGGCGACAAGGCCGGCCTCGGGTTCAACCTCTCCAACGCCACCCAGGGCATCTCGCCGATCGACCCGGTCGAAGGACTCAGCGTCCGTCGCGGCGAAGTGAGCTGGGGTCCGCTGACCTCGGCGGACACGGTCGGCAAGTTCCTCCTCTTCGCGATCCTCACCGCCCTGATCGTCTTCGTCTCGCTCCGGATCCGGCGCGGCCGGATGGGACGGGCCTGGCTAGCGATCCGCGAGGACGAGCTCGCCGCCAGCGCGATGGGCGTCCCGCTCACCCGGGTCAAGCTGTCGGCGTACGCCGTCGGCGCCATGGCCGGCGGCCTGGGCGGCGTCGCCTACGCCCAGCACCTCTCCCGGATGGGCCCGGACAAGTTCAACTTCGGCGTCTCGGTCATCCTTCTGGCGATGGTGGTCCTCGGTGGCATGGGCAACGTGTGGGGTGTCCTGGTCGGGGCCCTGGGCCTCGCGATGTTCAACTCCACGTGGCTGCCGCACGGTGGCGACAGCATCAACGACACGCTCGGCACCAGCATCAACTTCGAGTCCCTGTCGTTCCTGATCTTCGGTGGCGCGCTCGTCCTGATGATGCTGTTCCGACGAGAGGGCTTCTTCCCGGAGAGCCGCACCCGCGCGGTGATGCACGAGGGCGGCCCCGACGACCTGATGGCCGAGGAGCCCGACGAGAAGCTCGTCGAGTCAGCAGAGGAGGCCTCCAAGTGAGCGCGACCGACACCCCAGCCCCCACCGCCGTCGAGGCGCCCCCGGCGCTCGTCGCCAGCAACATCAGCGTCACCTTCGGCGGCCTCGTCGCCGTCAACAAGGTCGACTTCGTCATCCCCGACCGCTCGGTGGTGTCGCTGATCGGGCCCAACGGCGCCGGCAAGACGACGTTCTTCAACGCCCTAACCGGTCTCTACGAGCCCGACCCGGGCGGCCGGGTGATCCTCGGCGATCGCAACGTGACCGGCCTCCAGCCGCACAAGATCGCCTCGCTCGGCCTGGCGCGGACGTTCCAGAACATCCGCCTCTTCGGTCTCATGACCGCCGAGGAGAACGTCAAGGTCGCGATGCACTCCCACCTCAAGTCGGGCGTGTGGAGCACCGTCTTCGGGCTTCCCCGGCAGAAGCGGGAGGAGAAGGAGGCACACGACTTCGCCCGCGAGCTCCTCGACTTCGTGGGGCTGGGCAAGGTGGGCGACGACTACGCCCGCAACCTGTCGTACGGCGACCAGCGGCGGCTCGAGATCGCCCGCGCCCTCGCACTCAAGCCCAAGGTGCTGCTCCTCGACGAGCCCACCGCCGGCATGAACCCGGCCGAGTCGGCGACCTTCGTCAACTTCGTCCACCGGGTGCGCGACGAGCGGGGCATCTCCGTCCTGCTCATCGAGCACGACATGAGCGTCGTGATGCGGGTCTCCGAGCGGATCACCGTGCTCGACCGCGGCGAGAAGATCGCCGAGGGCCGTCCCGAGGAGGTCCGCGCCAACCCCCGGGTGGTCGAGGCCTACCTCGGCTCGGCGGCGGGCGACGACCACATCACCATTGCCGACGAAGACTGACCAGGACTGAGGACGAACCGATGCTGGAACTCAAGGACGTCCACGTCTCCTACGGCAACATCGCCGCGGTCAAGGGACTGGACCTCACCGTCAACGAGGGCGAGATCGTCACCCTCATCGGCTCCAACGGCGCCGGTAAGTCGACGACGCTGCGCACCATCTCCGGGCTGCTCCGGCCCAAGAAGGGGCAGATCACCTTCCAGGGCAAGCGGATCGACGGCGTCGCGGCGGACAAGATCGTGACGCTCGGCATCGCGCAGTCGCCCGAGGGGCGAAGGATCTTCCCGCGGATGACCGTGGCGGAGAACCTCGACCTGGGCGCCTTCCTGCGCAAGGACAAGGAGGCCGTCGCCGAGGACATGGAGGCGATGCTGGAGCTCTTCCCGCGCCTGCGCGAGCGGCTGCACCAGAAGGCCGGCACGATGTCCGGCGGCGAGCAGCAGATGCTCGCCGTGGCGCGTGCGCAGATGTGCCGGCCCAAGCTCCTCCTCCTCGACGAGCCGTCCATGGGCCTCGCGCCGGTGCTGGTCGACCTGATCTTCGCCACCATCCGGCGGATCCGCGAGTCGGGCACCACGGTCATGGTCGTCGAGCAGAACGCCCGGGCCGCCCTGAGCATCGCCGACAGGGCTTATGTGCTCGAGTCCGGCACGCTTAAACTGGAGGGCGCAGCGCGCGAGCTCCGCAACGACCCGGAGATCACCAAGGCCTATCTCGGGGGCTGAGCGCGACTCCACGAGACGCACACGAGAGGCTGACACCCCACATGAACAGCCGCATGACCCGGATGCTGGTGGCGCTGCGCGACGCCAGGCCGGAGGATGCCGTGTTCCTGGCCGGCCTGTGGCACGACCTGCTCCGGCGGGCCGACGCGCAGGAGCAGGTCACCGACATCGACACGCTGATCCGCGACGCCGCGGAGTCCGGCCAGGAGCGCATCGTCGTCGCCGAGTACGACGGCGAGCCGGCCGGAGCGGTCCTGATGCGGATCTCGACGGTCACCCCGCTCAACCTCACCCCGGTGGTGCAGCTGGTGGCGCCGTACGTCGTCGGCGGCTTCCGTCGCAAGGGGGTCGGCCACGCCCTCATGGACGCCGCGACCACGTGGGCGGAGGAGAACGGCATCGCGCACGTCACGGGCGGCGCGCCGAGCGGCTCCCGCGACGCCAACCGCTACCTCGCCCGGCTCGGGCTGGCGGCGACGGTGACCTTCCGGCTCGGCAGCACCCAGGCGCTGCGGGACAAGCTCACCGAGCAGCTGCCGGTGAGCCAGCGGGTGCCGGGCTACCGGCCGCAGCGGGTGCTCGCCGCCCGCCGCGCCCGCCGGGCGCAGTCGGCCGGCTAGGCATCGACTACGCGGGCGGGTCGATCAGCGCGCAGGTGATCCGCGAGGTGCAGACCCGCTTGCCGGCCTCGTCGGTGATGACGACCTCGTAGACGGCGCTGGTCCGGCCGAGGTGCACCGCCGTCGCGGTGCCCGTCACGACCGTTCCGGGGAAGGCCGGGCGGTGGTGGGTGGCGTTGATGTCGACGCCGAGCGCGATCTTGCCGAGCGGGTAGGCGTGCAGGCCCGAGCCGACCGAGCCGAGCGTCTCGGCGAGCACCACCGAGGCGCCGCCGTGCAGCATCCCGTAGGGCTGGGTGTTGCCCTCCACCGGCATCGTGCCGACCACGCGCTGGGCGGAGATCTCCCGCAGCTCCACGCCCATCGTCTCGTTGAGCCGGCCGGCGCCCTCGGGGAGTGCGGCGAGGAAGTCGGGGATGCTGATCTCGGCGGGCAGTTCTGTCATACGCCCAAGATAGGGTCGTCACGATGTCCGGAGAGACCCGCCCCCGCCTGCTGCTGCTCGACGGCCACTCGCTGGCCTACCGCGCGTTCTTCGCGCTCCCGGTGGAGAACTTCACCACCGCCACCGGCCAGCACACCAACGCCGTCTACGGCTTCACCTCGATGCTCACCAACGTGCTGCGCGACGAGCAGCCGACCCACGTCGCGGTGGCGTTCGACGTGTCGCGCCAGACCTTCCGGATGGCGGAGTACAGCGAGTACAAGGCGAAGCGCAACAAGACGCCCGACGAGTTCAAGAGCCAGCTGCCGCTGATCGAGCGGATGCTCGACACCTGGCGGATCCCGTTCCTCAAGGTCGACGGCTACGAAGCCGACGACATCATCGCCACCCTCGTGACCCAGGCCCTCGACGAGGGGATGGAGGTGCTCGTCCTCACCGGCGACCGCGACAGCCTCCAGCTCGTCACCGAGCGCTCGACGATCCTCTACCCCATGCGCGGGGTCTCCGACCTGGCCCGGATGACGCCCGCGGCCGTGGAGGAGAAGTACGGCGTGCCCCCGGAGCGCTACCCCGAGCTGGCCGCCCTCGTGGGGGAGGACAGCGACAACCTCCCCGGCGTCCCCGGCGTCGGGCCGAAGACGGCGGCCAAGTGGATCGCGACCTACGACGGCCTCGACAACGTCGTCACCCACGCCGACAAGATCACCGGCAAGGCGGGCGAGTCGCTGCGCGCCCACCTGGGCGACGTGATCCGCAACCGCCGGCTCAACGCGCTGGTCCGCGACCTGCCGCTCGCGCTCGGTCCCTCGGAGCTCGCGCGGGCCGAGTGGGATCGCCAGGCGGCGCTGGAGCTCCTCGACGACGTCGAGTTCCGCGGCGAGCTGCGCACCCGCATCCTCGACGTGGTGGGCGGCGCGGCCGACGCGGAGCCGGAGGCCGAGGAGGGCTTCGACGTCGGCGGCCGGGTGCTGGCCGCCGGGGAGCTGGGCGGCTTCCTCGGGGCCGTGGCCGGCGAGGCCGTGGCCGTGCACGTGCGGGGCGGCTGGGGCTCGGGGACGGGGCACGTCGAGGGCATCGCCTTCGCGACCGGGTCGGAGGCGGCGTACGTCGCCCTGGAGACCGCGGCACCGGAGGATCTCGCGGCGCTCGGCGCCTGGCTCGCCGACCCGGACGCGCCGAAACTGCTGCACGACGCCAAGGGGCCAGCCCAGGCGCTGTGGGGGCAGGGGGAGTGGGACCTGCGGGGCCTGAGGATGGACACCGCCCTGGCCGCCTACCTCGTCGCGCCCGACCAGCGGTCCTACGACCTGGCCGACCTCACCCTGCGCTACCTGCGGCGCGAGCTGCGCCAGGAGGAGGCCTCCGACCAGGGGGCGCTCTTCGACACCTCCGAGGGCCTCGGCGGCGACGCCGCGCGCGCGGCGATGCTGCACGCCCGTGCGGTCCTCGACCTCGCCGAGGCGCTCTCGGGTCAGCTCGAGGGCGCCGGGGGCACCGTGCTGCTCACCGAGATGGAGCAGCCGCTCATCGGGGTGCTCGCGAAGATGGAGCGCACCGGCATCGCGGTCGACGTCGACCACCTCGAGACGGAGGAGGCGCGGCTGGCCGAGGAGGTCCGGCGGGCCGCCCAGTCGGCGTACGACGTCATCGGCAAGGAGATCAACCTCGGCTCGCCCAAGCAGCTGCAGGTGGTGCTCTTCGACGAGCTCGACATGCCACGCACCAAGCGGACCAAGACCGGCTACACCACCGACGCCGATGCGCTCCAGTGGCTCTACGAGACCACCGAGCACCCGTTCATGCTCCACCTGCTGCGGCACCGCGAGGCGGGCCGGCTGCGGGTCACGATCGAGGGCCTGCTCAAGACCGTCCAGGCCGACGGCCGGATCCACACCACGTTCAACCAGACGATCGCCGCCACGGGCCGGCTGTCGAGCACCGAGCCCAACCTGCAGAACATCCCGGTCCGCACCGAGGAGGGTCGCCGGATCCGCAAGGGCTTCATCGTGGGGGGCGGGTTCGAGTCCCTCATGACCGCCGACTACAGCCAGATCGAGATGCGGATCATGGCGCACCTGTCGGGCGACGAGCAGCTGATCGAGGCGTTCCGCTCGGGCCGCGACTTCCACACCATCACCGCCCAGCGCGTCTTCGGGGTCCCCGACGGCGTGCCCGTGAGCACCGAGCAGCGGGCGAAGATCAAGGCGATGAACTACGGCCTGGCCTACGGGCTGTCGGCCTTCGGCCTCTCCCAGCAGCTCGGCATCTCGCCCGGCGAGGCCCGGGCGCTGATGGACGACTACTTCCTCACCTTCGGGGGCATCCGCGACTACCTCGCCGACGTCGTCGCCGAGGCGCGGAGGTCGGGGTACACCGAGACCATCATGGGGCGGCGGCGCTACCTCCCCGACCTCACCAGCGACAACCGGCAGCGGCGCGAGATGGCCGAGCGGATGGCGCTCAACGCGCCGATCCAGGGCTCGGCGGCCGACCTCATCAAGGTCGCGATGCTCCACGTCCAGGAGGCGATCGAGGAGGCGGGGCTGCGGTCGCGGCTGCTGCTGCAGGTCCACGACGAGCTGGTGCTCGAGGTCGCGGCGGGGGAGCGGGACGCGCTCGAGGAGCTGGTGCGCCGCGAGATGGGCGCCGCCGCGGACCTACGGGTGCCGCTCGACGTGAGCGTCGGCACCGGCCGCAGCTGGCACGACGCCGCCCACTGACGCCCCGGCCCCGTCGGTGGGAGCGGTGGCGCCGGTCGCGTCGCCGCGCATCGTCCACAGGCTCAGCCCCAGCAGCGCCGCGAAGAGGGCGCCGTCGGTGAGCACGACCAGCTCGAGCACGTCGTCCATGGTGTCGACCTGCCACCATCCGACGGCCACCACGACGACGACGGCGGCCCACAGCAGCCAGGTCGAGCGGCGGCTCTGCCGGGCGAGCACCGAGTAGACCAGCAGCTGGAGCGCGGAGAGTAGCGTGCCGATGATGGCGAAGAGCCACAGCCGCCCCTCGATCGGCGCGTACTCCGCGCCGCCGACGAACGTCATCGCGAGACCCGACAGCAGGATCGACCCCGCCACGGCGACCGCGCCGACGACGCCGATCACCGCGAGCGAGCGGAGCATCGCGGTCCGGCGCTCGCGCGGGGTCGACATCGCCGGGAAGGCGACGATCGAGACGAACTGGGGAAGGAACTGCACGGCCTTCGTCATGATCAGGCCGCCGGCGTACAGGCCGGAGGCGTGGGTGGTGAGCACGTGGCGGGACATGAGGATGTCGACGTTGGCCAGGGCGAAGAAGCCGAGCAGCGCGAGCGAGCTGTGCGCCACCTCGGTCGACACCGCGCGCAGCGCGACCGGTCGGCCGAGACGGCGCACCCGGGCCTGGCGGCCGCGGGTGAGGAACCACCAGCCGACGGCGCAGGGGGCGATCCAGCCGAGGGTGACCGCGGCCATGGCCGAGCCCTCGGTGGGCCGGACGGCGAGCGCGACCACGCCGATCACGACCCGCGGGACGCCCGCCGCGAGGTAGACGACGGCCAGCTCGCGCCAGCGCCGCTCGCCCTGGAGGATCCCAGCCTGGGTGCCCATGACGTTCATCGGCAGCGTCCCCGCCGCGAGCAGCAGGGCCGGGTAGACGCTGCGCAGGTGCAGCAGGTGCTCGACGAGCGGGGAGAGCGCGACCAGCAGGAGCGCCACGGCCAGGGAGGCGCGCCAGCCGAGCGCCAGGATGGCGTGCTCGACCTCGTCGACCTCCTCGGGGCTCGCCGCGATCCGTCGCGCGGCCGTGGCCTGGAGGCCGAGCATGAGCACCGAGGCGACGAGGCTGATGGCCAGGAGGCTCGCGATCGAGCCGAACTGCGCGGGACCGACCAGGCGGGCCGCGATCATCTGGAAGCCGTACGTGCTGAGGTTCATCACCACGACGGCGATGGCGATGATCCCGCCGCTGCCGAGAAGCTGCCGCAGGCGGTCCAGGGTGATGCTCACCTCGTGAGCCTAGTGGTCAGTCCGGAAAGCTCCGGAACGCTTCCCGCACTCCCAGCACGCGCCTCGTGGCGTTGCCGACGCTCGCCAGACGCCGGTATTGGTGTCGCGCCGAGTCTGAACGAAGTGGTCTTTGCGATGTACGGGTCCTGAGCACGGCAACCGGGCAGACCGCGGCCGCCCACGCCGACATGGGGCCCCGTGAGCCTCCCAGAGGGAGCCGCTCTGAGGTTGAGGACCGACGGCGGCATCGACGTCATCGGCTCGGACGGTGTCAGCTTGCTCGGCGACATTGAGGCACCCTGGGCGACCGACGCAACCGGACAGCCTGTTCCCACCAGCTTCGAGTTAGTCGACGGTCAGATCGTTCAGTCGGTCCTCGCCTCCGAGGACACGCAGTACCCGGTGGTCGCAGACCCCACCTACAACGACTGTGGCTTGTTCACCTGCACCAAGTACCTCACGAAGGCCGACACAGAGAAGTTGTACGACAAGCTCGCAGATCACTCGGGGCAGTCGAGCTCCGTCGTCAGTGGCATCTTCGCCGCGGCCTGTCTCAGCCTCGGCGGAATCAGCGCCACGTTGTGCGGCCTCGCCGGCAACCTGTATGCGAACGGGATCCTCGACAACCTCCGGGCCGCTCACAACCACAAGCAATGCTTCACGCTGACGTACACGAGGTACCCTGAGGTGATCCTCCATGCGGGTCACAGCAGCAACTCGACCTACTGCAAGGCGAAGTGATGGACCGGTATTGGCGAATCCCCTACGGAGTCCGATTCCTCTTATGCCTCACCCCCGCGCTCGTGGTCGCTTGGGTATTGGACAGCAACCACGTAAGCAACTCTGGGCCCATCTCCGGTGGCCTCACCGTGGCATCAGTTGCCGCATGGGCCCTCACCGAAAAGCTGGCACATCGCTAACGCCTGTGGCAGTCACCCTTCGCGGCAACTTCTGGAGGGTGACTGCGCCCGCGTGATCCTGTCGCGCTGGGCTTAGTCCGACCGCGGTCAGACGCTCACTGACGGCCCACGACACTGACACCCGTTGGAATTTCGTCGTCTAGGTGACATGCCTACGAGCTGCTTGGTCGAGCATCCTCCGTGAAGGAGAGAACGTGATTGGCTCACTGTGACCCGGCGGTGACCACGCAGGCGCCGCTCGATGCAACCGGCTGGACTCGGGCAGCCAAGGGCTCACCTCGAGCAGGATCCAGCCGTCAGGGACCAGGCCCTCAAGCCTCAGACCTGCCGGCTCCTAGGGCGTGGCGGGCGGCCGGGACCGGTTAGGGTCACCGGCGTGCGGAGGAGATGGTGGCCGCTGGCCTGGAGCGTGGTGCTCGGCGCGCTGCTGCTCGGCCCGGCCCTGGCCCCGGGCTACGTCCTGCAGCGCGACATGGCGTGGGTGCCCGACCTGGCGCTGGGCCGCTCGGACGTGCTGGGGCTGGGAAGCGCGCTGCCGCGAGCCGTCCCCTCCGACGCCGTCGTCGCCGCCCTCGACGAGCTGCTCCCGGGCATGCTGCTGCAGAAGCTCGTGCTGCTCGGCTCGCTCGTCGCCGCCGGAACCGGGGCGGCCGCCCTCGTCGGCACGCGTACGACGGCGCGCCTGTGTGCCACCACGCTGGCCGTCTGGAACCCGTTCGTCGTCGAGCGCCTCGGCATCGGCCACTGGCCCCTGCTCCTCGGCTACGGCATGGTGCCGTGGCTGGCCGTCGCCGGCCGGCGGATCGCCCGCGGGGACGGCGCGCCGTGGTGGCTGGTCCCGGCACTCGCCGCGGGCAGCCTCAGCGCCAACGCGGGGCTGGTCTGCGCGGCCGTCCTGGTCGTGACCGTCGCAGCCGGCGGAGTCCGGCGCCCGCGGGTCGCCTGGGTGCTGGCGGCGGTCGCGATCGTCAACGCGCCCTGGGTCGTCGCGGGCCTCGCGCATGCCGGCGCCGCGGCCGGCGCGGAGGGGTATCGCGCCTTCGCGACCTCCTCCGACGGCCTGCCCGCCCCCCTGGCCGTGCTCACCCTCGGGGGGATCTGGAACGCCGACGTGGTGCCCGCCTCACGCCAGGGGCCGCTCGCCTGGGCCGCGCTCCTCGCATTCGCCGCGCTGGCGGCGGCGGGCGCGCG
>NZ_JASGDD010000058.1:0-4170 GCF_047607365.1 Nocardioides sp.
CTCGCCCGGCCGGCGCGGGCGCCACTCCTCGCCGGCGAGCACGGCGGCGAGCGTGGTCAGCAGCGCGCCGACCACCATGGAGACCGCCACGGGGGAGTGGCCCGCCTCCGGCGGCACCTGCGCGATGGCGGCGAATCCGCCACCGAACCCCAGACCGGCGACGACGCCGAAGACGATGCCCGAGCCGTGCGTGGACTCCTCGTCGGTGGGCGGGGCGCTCGCCACGAGGAAGACGGCGGGAAGGGCGAGCAGGAGCCCGGCGCAGGCCAGCGCCGACGGCCGTTCGCCGGACAGGATGCCGATGAGAGCGGGCACGAGGGCGCCGACGATCCCGGACACCGGCGCGACGACGCCCATCCGGCCGACCGCGAGCCCGCGGTAGAGGGCGAGCAGCCCGACGCCGGTCGAGACGCCCGAGCCGGCACCCCAGGCCATCGCCGCGGCGTCCGGGTGACCGCCCGTGACGAGCGTGAGCACCGCCATCGCGACGGCGCCGCCGACCTGGGCGCAGAACGCCGACGTCCAGGCCGGGATCCGGGTGGCCATGAAGCCGCCGACGAAGTCGGACGTGCCGTAGCACAGCGCCGAGAGCAGCGCGAGGACGACGGTCACGCGATCACGCCGACGATCCACACGACGGAGGCGAGGAGGGCCGCGGCCAGCTCGATCGCGATCGACAGCAGTGCGGCCTTGATCGCCGCCCACGTGGAGCCTGCGGAGAGCCGGGGGCCGAGGCGCAGCGACTCCGCGGCGAAGATGCCGACCGCGAATCCGAGGAAGAGCCCGATCACCGGCACCACGAAGAAGCCGACCACGGCCGCCGCGGCTCCGGCGAGCTGCGTCCAGACCGGGATCCCGTACGCCGACAGCCGCCGTTGCGGGAAGACCCACTTGAGCACCACGCCGATCACGAGGATCGTCGCCAGCAGGGCGAACCACGCCCAGTGCCCGCCCTGCCAGGCCCAGACCAGGAAGCCGGCGCCGACCAGCAGCGATCCGCCGGGGATCACCGGCACGAGGATGCCGAACAGCCCGAGCGCCACCAGAGCCGCCGCGAGGATCAGGGCGGTGGTGTCGTCCATGGCGCAGGACCCTAGTGACACCCGGGCCTCCGGCGTAAAACAGCGAGGCCCCCGACCGGAGTCGGGGGCCTCGCGCGTCGGGGACGACGTCAGGTCACTCAGTCGGTGACCGGGCGCTTCTCCGTCAGCTTGTGGGTCTCGTCGGTCACGTTGGCCGCGAGCTCCTTGATCTTGTCACCGTGCTCCCGGGCGTGGTGGGCGCAGAACAGAAGCTCGCCGCCGGACTGGAGCTCGACACGGAGGTAGGCCTGGGCACCGCAACGGTCGCAACGGTCGGCAGCCGTCAGCGCCGAGGAGTGGGGAGCAGTGGTCACTGCGCTCATAAGGGGCCTCTTTTCTGTCTCGGTGACAGGTGCAACGTAGCGGGGCGGTCCAAGATTCCCACGCCTGTGTGGCAACTTCCATCCATCCAACCACGGAGTCGCGACTCTTATCGGCATTCCACGATCATGTCTGCGGTGTCCGATAGATTTTCCGGACCATGGCCACCACTGGGAGCGACACCTACAACGCAGCGCATCTCCTCGTCCTCGAGGGACTCGAGGCGGTGCGCAAGCGTCCCGGCATGTACATCGGCTCCACCGACACCCGGGGCCTGATGCACTGCGTCTGGGAGATCATCGACAACGGCGTCGACGAGGCTCTCGCGGGCTTCGCCACACGGGTCGAGGTGACGCTGCACGCCGACGGCTCGGTCGAGGTCTACGACGACGGCCGCGGCATCCCGACCGACAAGGAGCCCAAGACCGGGCTCACCGGCGTCGAGGTGGTGGCGACCAAGCTGCACGCCGGCGGCAAGTTCGGCGGGTCGTCGTACGCCGCCACGGGCGGCCTGCACGGCGTCGGCCTCTCGGTGGTCAACGCGCTGAGCTCCCGGATGGACATCGACGTGGACCGCAGCCCCGCACGCCAGGGACTGAGCTTCCAGCGCGGCGTCCCCGGCGTCTTCGCGGGCGACGGCCCGGCGGCGGCGTTCACCCCGGGCGGCGGGCTCACCCGGAAGGGCGCCCGCGTCGCCAAGGGCCGCAGCGGCACCCTGATCCGGTTCTGGCCCGACCGCCAGATCTTCACCAAGGACGCGGGCTTCGTGTGGGACGACCTCGTCGGGCGCGCTCGCCAGACGTCGTTCATCGTCCCGGGCCTCGAGATCGTGCTCCGCGACCTGCGCACCGATGCCCCGGACGCGGCCGGTCCGGTGGAGGAGAAGTTCCTCCACGCCGGCGGCATCGCCGAGTTCGTCGACTTCCTCTCCGCCGGCGAGCCGGTCACCGAGGTGCTCCGGCTGCAGGGATCCGACACCTTCACCGAGACCGTGCCCATGCTCGACGCCAAGGGACACATGACCCCGCAGGACGTCGAGCGCGAGCTGGGCGTCGACGTGGCGCTGCGCTGGGGCAGCGGCTACGAGACCGAGCTGCGCTCCTTCGTCAACGTCATCGCCACCCCCAAGGGCGGCACCCACGTGAGCGGGTTCGAGGCGGCGCTCACCAAGACCTTCAACGACGCGATGAAGGCCGCCCGCGTGCTCAAGGCCAACGACGCCGACGTGATCAAGGACGACGTGCTCGAGGGCCTCACCGCGGTCGTCACGGTCCGGCTGGCCGAGCCGCAGTTCGAGGGCCAGACCAAGGAGATCCTGGGTACGCCGGCGGCGCGGACCGTCGTTCGCAAGGTCGTCGCGGCCGAGCTCAAGGCCTTCCTCACCTCGACCAAGGCGCGCGACAAGGCGCAGGCCAAGCTGGTCATGGAGAAGGTCCTCGGCGCCGCCAAGACCCGGATCGCCGCGCGCCAGCACAAGGAGACCCAGCGCCGGAAGAACGCGCTGGAGTCCTCCGCGCTGCCGTCGAAGCTGGCCGACTGCCGGGCCGCCGACAACGACCGCACGGAGCTCTTCATCGTCGAGGGCGACTCGGCCCTCGGCACCGCCAAGCTGGCTCGCAACAGCGAGTTCCAGGCGCTGCTGCCGATCCGCGGCAAGATCCTCAACGTGCAGCGCGCGTCGGTGAGCGACATGCTCAAGAACGCCGAGTGCTCCTCGATCATCCAGGTCGTCGGAGCCGGGTCGGGGCGCACCTTCGACCTCGACGCGGCCCGCTACGGGAAGATCATCTTCATGGCCGACGCGGACGCCGACGGCGCCCACATCCGTACGCTCCTCGCGACCCTCTTCATGAAGTACATGCCTGAGCTGGTCACCGCGGGCCGGGTCTACTCCGCCGTGCCGCCCCTGCACCGGATCGAGCTCTCCAACCCCAAGAAGGGGATGGAGAGGTACATCTACACCTACTCCGACGACGAGCTGCAGCGGAAGCTCGCCGAGCTGAAGAAGAGGAACGTCGCCGTGAAGGGCTCCCCGCAGCGCTACAAGGGCCTCGGCGAGATGGACGCCGACCAGCTGGCCGAGACGACCATGGACCCGCGCCACCGCACGCTCCGACGGCTGACCGTCGACGACGCCGAGTCGGCCGCCGCGATCTTCGAGCTCCTCATGGGCACCGACGTCGCCCCCCGCAAGGAGTTCATCACCGCCGGCGCCCACCAGCTCTCCGACGCCGACCTCGACTTCTGAGTCGTAGGCTGATCCGCGTGGATCAGAAGGCCCGCCGGGCGGCGGTCGCCAAGGCGTTCCGCGCCCGGAAGGTCGGGTTGCGGCGCGGGCACTGGCGCGTCGCCGGCGAGGAGGTCGTCTGGTGGATCGACCTGCGCTCGGACTCGCCACGGCCGACCGCCGAGCTCGTCTTCGAGGTCGGCGCCTGGGTCGAGGGCGCCGGCCCTGAGCCCGAGGGCGGCGCGATCGACTGCCCACTGCTGCTCGACGTGCCGCTCGGCGAGGCGCCCGGGCAGGAGGCCGAGGCGCTCCTCGACCGGCTCGAGGGCCTGGGCACGCTCGCCGAGCTGAAGGGCGCCGATCTCACCGGTGCCTTTCTCGACGCCTCGATCCGCGCGCTCCTCGGGCGGTAGCCCGCCGCCACGGGCCGACGAGCGCGCCGACGAGCGCATGGGGAGCGCATGGGGAGTTCTCCCCATGGTGTGGATCGGGGTGGGGTGTCAGAGTCGGGTCAGGTCCAGATCTCGGGCCTGGACGTCA
>NZ_JASGDD010000059.1:0-3872 GCF_047607365.1 Nocardioides sp.
GTTTTATTTACTTAAATATACACAAAATAATATGTATCACATACTCTTTTTTAGTATTTTTAACACATCTGGAATATGAATTTATATGAAAGGACTAAAAATATGAATATTTTTAGCGAGCGTTTACGAAAATTACGCCAAGAACGTAGTTGGTCAATGAAGGAGTTAGGGGAAAAATTAAGTGATGTTGTAGGATCTTCTTTTAGTTCTGCATCTGTATCGAATTGGGAAAAGAAAGGTTCAGAGCCACCATACAACATTTTGGCTGCAATAGCACAAATTTTTGATGTTAGCGCTGACTATTTAATAGGAATAAGTGACACACCTACTCTAAATAATGAAATAGCTACAGAAAAAATTGAGCATAAACAAGACATAATTAATAATGTAGAATTATATTTGACAATAAGTGAACATGAAAAGAAACAAGACATATATACAAAAGTAAAAGAGCTACATCAAGAAATTCTTTTGTTGCCTGATAAAAAACAAGAACAGTTAGAAAAAGAACTAACTGAATACCTTAAGTTTTTTGGATATAAGTACGATCAGTTACATGTAGATTTCGTTAATTTCACAAATTACCTTCAACATGAACTACAAAAAAAGGTCTCTAAACATTAGAGACCTTTTTTGAAAATTACACGCATAATTTAATTCAATTAATCTATAAACAAACTGTTTAAGTAAAAAATACTAATTATTAGATTGATATTCTATCTTAATAGTTATAAAATTAATGCATAAATAAATTTATCGTTTAAATTATTACAAATAAAAAACCCTACCACAAGCCATTTTTAATTGATCTTTCAGTTTGGCGGCTGAATCAATTAAAAATCCTAAAGAAGTAGGGGTTTTTTCCATATTAAAATATATATTATCTACAACTATTATAGCACCTAATATATATAATGTGAATAAAAACCTCTACTTTTCCAGCATTTTTCTGTTTCTTTGTGGTGGAAAAAAATAGGAGGTTTTTTCCGTGTTATTAAACAACTTTTTGCTTAGTCGAGCAAAAGCTGAATTAAGCCCTCGAATTAAACATTTACCCAAAACACCAGGAACTATTAATCAATCAATCAAGAAAGTTACTACTTATATTGATAATATTGTCCATGATGAATATGAAGGTGTTACCACAAAAGATTACCTTACCAAAAGACAATTTGAAGCCTTTGAGACTATCTTATCGTATTTGGTACAAGAAGGTTATGCCCAAGTAAGGCAAGAGCACATTTGTAAAAAATCGGGTATTTCTAAACCCATTATTAGTTACGTGTTGAATTGGCTGCAAGATTTAGGAGTATGTCAACAAATAAAGGTAAGACGGCACGGAAAGATTGCTCCTTCCGTTTACATCTTGACTGTACATAACAATTATTTAAAAATCATTGAATACTTCAAGGTAAAATGGGCTTTAGCTATTGATATATGCTCTACTTTTACAGAGTTTTTAAAGAAAAAAACTTTTAAAGAAAAAAGTAAATCTGAAGAGGAAAGTCAAATACCTGTTTCCTCTGGATTAGATATTTTGGATATTAAAACAGAGCGAGAAGAAGACATAGAAACTTACTTAAGTGAAGATCAAAAAAAAGCTTACCACTATATGATGAGTCAACGTGTAACAAATTTAACTGAAAAAGATGCTTATGTAATTGCTTTAAGATTGCCACCAGATTTAAATAATTTAGAAACGTCTGGTGAGTGGGCTTTTGAAGAATCTGTTAAATGGTTCAGAGATAACAAAACTGATTATAGCGCTCCTGCTCATTTTATGAAAATGTTTAGTGACAAATTAAAGTTTTATCAAAAACAAAGAGCAATTGAATCTCAAAAACGTCTTGCAAAAATGGGGATAGAAAAAAAGAATAAAAGTAAAATCTCATTTGATTTATTCAAAAAAATGCTTATTCCAAACCTGTAAACCTCATTTTTAAAAACATAATTATCATTTAGCCTTGCTTGAAAAAATCACACATAGCAAGGATATTCGTCATGTCATTATTTATCCTCCACTCTCTTCAAGCTCCTTCAGATACTTAAAGAAAAAATTATCCAGATTTTTCATCGAAAAATTTCATTTTCTGTTTTAAATTCTAGTAAAGAAATCTTCCCTTTTAAAAATGAACATCCCAAAATTTACCCACATTTTAACTTAGAAATTTACTAAGATAGAATTCTATATCGCTTGTAAGAGTTAGAGTCAAAGGCTTTATTTTATTTCTAATGTTTTTATTGGTTTTATTTTTTAAAAACAAGATTTAATAAATAAGATGTTCTAATAAAAATTTGTAATTATTTAGCGAGGCTTATCAAACTTATAAAATACAAAGGGAAGATTGTAATTAGCTTACAATCTTCCCTAAATTTCTATACCACACTTTAAATCACAATTACTTTTTAAATAGTTTAGTAAACCAGGATTTTTCCTGTTGACTAGATGCTATTATTTTTTTGGTTTCTTGCACCTCTTGAATTAGTTCTATTAATTGTTGATCTTTACTACTTATTGTAGAATCAAAAATCTTTTGTTGTTCCTCAATTTTGGAGAGAAGTATTTTATTAGTTGCCTCAACTTCTTTCATATGTTGAATGAGCTGTAGATTTAGCGCTTCTTGATTTTGAAGATGTACAGCAACTTCTTTCATATTCTCGTACATCATTTGAAGCATGGGCTTATCCATAAGTTCATCCTGTGTAGCTTCTTCATCAACCACAATATAGTTTACAGTTCCCTTTAATACGTTCTCAATTACATCAGGAGGTTCTTGGGCATCCTTCATATTGGCTATTAGCTTAAAAAGCTCTAGGGATTCCCTTTGGTATCTTAGGGTTCTTCCCTTTGTTCCTGGTACTGTTGCTAAGTATGGTTTGAATTGGTCTCTCCAAGCTTGAATAGTTGTACGGGGTTTTTGGAGTATCCGTGCAATATCAGCAAGAGAATAAGTTTTTTTATACGTACTGTCCTGGCTGCCGTGCCACGATTCCTCTGTGTGATCTTCCCTAGTCGTCATTCGTCGTCACCACCTCGTTTTATGTCTTTAATACGTTATTTCAAGTTGGCATTTAGTCGTTAATGGTTAAAATCAATGTTCGTCATGTTGTTGAATGTTCGTTATTCGTCTAATTCGATTACTAATAAGTGTTTTCCTTTCAATAAAAGTTTCTGAAAATAAGTACGACTTAAGTCGTACTTATTTTCAGAAAACAGTTGTTTTTTTGGTTAAATGTGCTAAAATAAGATTATAAGTCACACTTAAGTCGTACTTAGATACGAAAGGGAGGAATTTTTAATGAAGATTGGAAGAAAAGTAGCTGATTTCGGAAACAGTTTTAATAATTTCACGGTGGATGGCTATTACTTTGAATTAGCAACGAATGTAGTAAAAGTTTCTAAGAAAAAAGCGGAAGATTTACTTGTTGAACGTATTTCAAATCCAGAGGATTTGTTAAATAGTTTATTAATTTCAACTGAAATCGACGGAGAAGAATCTTATTATGTATTGGGACGCTTAGCTGAAGATAATCAGTTAGCAAATTCTCACGTAAATAAAATGCACGATAAAATTAAAAGCCCGATCCCTTATATAAGCTTTTTAGGAGCAATGGCATATTATCATGCACTTAACGCTGATAAAGACGATAATGAAGTTGAAATCGAATATATGAGCATGATGTTACCAATATGGTTGTTAAAACGTGAAGAGAAATTTAGCATTGCTCACAAGATGATGGAGCAAAGATTTATAGGTGAACATAAGGTTAAAGTTTTAACACCGGGTATGGAAAGAGAGTTAACTATTACTGTTAACACAGCAAAATGCCGAAATGAATCAGAAATTGCTAGACATTCATTGAAATACAAA
>NZ_JASGDD010000060.1:0-9926 GCF_047607365.1 Nocardioides sp.
GCCGCGACCGCGACGCGCCAACGGGTCCCGCGCGGGCGCCGGGACCGCGGCGGCGGACCGGAGGGACCTGCCGGGAGGCTCGGGCCGATCGGGGACGCATACTGCTGGTGCTCGCTCATGCCTCGATCCTGAGCCGCGACGCTGAGCCGATCCTGGGGAGGCGGCGAAGGAAATCCTGAGAACGGCCCCGGCGTCACCCCATCATGACGAGCGCCTGCGCGACCTTCTCCTCGGCCTGCTTCAGCAGCTCCTCGCGGGTCGTGTAGTCGCCCGCGCGGCCGGCGGCGTCGGCCTGGGTGAAGAGGTCCTGCGCCTGCCCGAGGAGCTCCTTGGCGCTCGTCGGGGACGAGCTGGGCGATCCCGAGGCCGACGCGCTGGGCGAGGCGGTCGGCGAGGTGGACGGCGACGCGGAGGGCGAGGTGGTCGACCCGCCGGATCCGGTGTCGCCGGTGCCCGAGGAGCCGGTGTTGGCGAGCGCCGAGCTCAGGGCCGCCTCGAGGGTGCGCCCGTAGCCGATGTTGCCGCGATAGGAGGCGAGCACATAGGCGAGCACGGGATAGCTCGACGTCGCCGCCTGCTGGGCGTAGACCGGCATCAGGTAGACCAGTCCGTCCGACGCGGTCGGGACGGTGAGCAGGCTGCCGTAGGAGACCACCCCGCTGGAGCTGCGGGTGTAGGGCAGCAGCGCCTGGCTGACCCCGGCGTCGTTCTTCATGTCCGCGACCACCTGGCCCGGACCCTGGGTCTGCTGGTCGGGCCGCTCCAGCACGCTGATCCGGCCGTAGTCGGCCGAGCTCGCGTCGGAGTTCACGGTCATGATCGCCGCCAGGTTGTTGCGCTCCTTCGGCGTGAACGTGCTCGTCATCGACCACGTCTCCGTCCCGGAGGAGGCGTCGTCCTGGAACATCCGCACCGGTGGCACGGACTTGGTCAGCGACGTGTCGTTCGGGTCGTTCGGCACCTGCCACTCGTCGGAGCCGTCGATGAAGGCGGACGCGTCGGTGACGTGGTACTTCGCCAGCTGGTAGCGCTGCACCTTGAACAGGTCCTCGGGATAGCGCAGGTGCGGCGTCAGCCACGCCGGGATCGACGACTTGGGCTGGACCGTGCCGGGGAAGACCTTCGACCACGTCTGCAGGATCGGGTCGGACTCGTCCCACGCGTAGATCGTGACGGTGCCGTCGTACGCGTCGACGGTGGCCTTGACCGCGTTGCGCATGTAGTTGACCTCGTCGGTCGGCAGCGTGCGCGGCCCGGTGGTCTCCTGCTGCAGCGAGTCGTCGGTCATCGTCTTGAAGGACTCCGACTGCGAGCCCGGGTAGCGGTCGGTGGTGGTGTAGCCGTCGATCACCCACGTGACCCGGCCGTTGGCGACCACGGGATAGGCGTCGTCGTCGAGCGTGAGCCAGGGCGCGACCTTCTCGACCCGCTCCTTGGGCGTGCGGTCGTAGAGGATCTGCGAGTTGTCGTTGACCCGCTCCGACAGCAGGATGTTGGCCGAGTTGAACTTGATCGCGTAGAGCAGCTGGCGCCACGTCGAGCCGATCTTGACACCGCCCACGCCGTCGTACGTCGTGGTGTCGTCCTCGTCGGAGGAGGCGTCCCGGGCGAGGTCCAGCTCGACCGACCTGGCACCCTGAGGCCGCCCGACGATGGAGTAGGTCGGCGACTGCTCGCCGAAGTAGATCCGCTGCTCGAACTCCCCGGGCCCGGCGGTGACGAGGTCGTTCTGCGAGGCCTCGTTGCCCTGGGCGAACTGGACGTCGACCGACTCGGCGTCGTTGTCCAGCGGCCGCTGGTTGGCGTAGGCGGCGATGACGCCGGAGCCGTGGGTGTAGACGGTGTGGAGGTTGGTCCAGCTCTTGGTGACCGCCGACGCGGACTCGTCGAGCTCGCGCGTGGAGAGCACCAGCGCCCGGTCGGTGCCGTCCATCTCGTAGTGGTCGACGTCGAGGATCGGGGAGACCGTGTAGTACTTCCGGACCTGCTGCTGCTCCTCGAAGAACGGCTTGGCCTGCTTCGGGTCGACGAGCGGCGCCGACGAGGTCTCGGCGTTGAGCTCCTTCGCCTGCGCGGTCGCGCTCGGCTCCTGGGTGTAGTCCTCCACCTCGACGCTGGCGTCGTCGATCGCGTAGGCCTTGCGGGTCTGGCTGATGTTCTTCGCCTGGTACGACGTCTCCTTGTCCGTCTTCGAGGGGTTGACCTGGACGGTCTGGACGATGGCCGGCCAGATCAGGCCGAGGAGCACCGCGGAGACGGCCATGAGGGCGACGCCGACCCCGGGCAGCAGCCAGGTGCGGCGCCAGACGTTGACGAGGAAGAGCACGGCGCAGATCAGGGCGATCCCCGACAGGGTCGACTTGGCCGGCAGCACCGCGTGGTCGTCGGTGAAGCCGATGCCGGTGAACAGCGCCGAGTCGGAGCTGGTCAGGTCGTAGCGGTCGAGCCAGTAGTCGGCCGCCTTGGCCAGCACGAAGACCGCCAGCAGGACCGACAGCTGGACCTGGGCCGCCTGCGAGAGGCGGTCGCCGGGCGACTGCAGCCGGATGCCGCCGTACAGGTAGTGGACGAGGAGGCTGCCGAGCACCGCGACGACCGAGGCGGCCATCGCGAAGGAGACGAGCATGTGGAGCCAGGGCAGGTCGAAGACGTAGAACCCGACGTCCTTGTGGAAGTAGGGGTCCTTCTCGCCGAACGGCGTGGCGTGCAGCCACAGCTCGAAGGTGCGCCAGCGGCTCGCGGCGGAGACGCCGGCGAACGCGCCCGCGACCGCCGCCACGCCGAGCCAGAGCCAGGTGCGGATGGGGTTGACCGCGTCGCGGTAGCGCTCCAGGCCCGACTCCAGCTGTGCCGGGTGCAGGAACGGGCGGCTCCGGAAGGCGAGCCACATGGCGACGGCCAGCCCGGCGCCCATGGTGGTGCCGAAGGCGAGGAAGAGCGCGACCTTGACCCAGAACACCTTCGCGAAGACCGAGCCGTAGCCCAGCGAGGAGAACCACAGGCGGTCCGTCCACAGCCCGGCGAAGGCGGTGAGGCCGAAGAAGACCGCGAGCAGCGCGACCACCGCCCAGACGAGGACCCTCGTGCGGGTCGACACGCCTCCGGGCGGACCGGCCGGGTCGTCGAACAGGTCGCTCATCCTGCATCCTCCTCGCTGCTGTCCTCGCCGCCGTCCTCGAGGACCGCCCGCAGGAGCTCAACGAGCTGCGGCACCAGATCCTCCCCGCCGGCGACGACGGACTCGGGACTGTCGTGGGTGCGCGACCGCATCGCGCAGTAGGCGGCGCCGGCGCGGGTCACCCCGGCGACCACCCGGAGGTGCTCCGTCTCCCGGCCCGCCTGCCCCAGCTCGCCGTCGGGCCGCTCGACGACGACCGCCACACCGCTCACCGAGGGCGGGAACGCGATGGTGGAGAGCACCTCCTCGAGCGGGCGCGCGATCTGGTCCTGCTCGATCGGGGTGAGGCTGCCCTCGGCCGAGGCGTCGTCGGCCAGGCCGAGCAGGTCGGCCAGGGTGGGCTCGCTGGCGATGAACTCGGCGGTGTCGACGAGGGCGTAGAGGGTGGCCGGCCGGTCCCAGCCGCCCTGCGCGGCGTGGGCCTCGAGCTCCAGCACGGCCGCGGCCAGCGCGGGATCGGTCTCGAAGGAGCCGCTCATGTCGGTCAGGTCGCTCATCACGAGGCAGCCTTGCACGTCGGCAGGCTGGCGTCGTGGTCCTTCACCCATGCCTGGATCGACTCGCGGGCGTCGTGCATGGTGGTCACCTTCACCAGGCGGATGTGGTGCTCCTTCGCGTCGACCGCGCCGATCGCCTCGTCGCAGTTGTCGGACGGGACGAGGAACAGCTTGGCGCCGTCGCGGGTGGCGCCGGCGATCTTCTGCTGGATGCCGCCGATCGCGCCGACCGACCCGTCGGTCTCGATCTCGCCGGTCCCGGCGATCTTGTCACCGCCGGTGAGCGAGCCGGGGGTGAGCGTGTCGTAGATCGCGAGGCTGAAGATCAGCCCGGCGCTCGGGCCGCCGATGGCGGAGCTGATCCCGATCGTCACCGAGATCGGCAGGTCGTAGCCGATGCCGACCGACGCCCCGATCCGCGGCGTGCCGTCGTGGTCGGTGGGGGTGACCGAGACCGTCCTCTGCTTCCCGTCGCGCTTGATCACGATCGACAGCGCCTGTCCGGCGGGGGTGGACCGGATCTGCTTGACCATCGCGTTGGCGTCGCTCGCGTCCTGGCCGTCGATCGAGACCACGATGTCGCCGGCCTCGAGGACGCCGTACGCCGGCTCCCCCTTCTCCACGCCGGCGATCTTGGTCACCTGCGGGACGTCGACGCCCGTCTCCTCCAGCGCGATCGCGGTGGCGATGTCCTGCGACGAGGCCATCTCGGCGGCACCCTCGGCCTCGCTGTCGTCGTTGGACTCGCCGGTGGTGTAGACCGAGCTCCACGGATAGACCGCGTTCTTCTTGTTCGCCCAGGCCGTGAGGAGCTCGGCGAGGCTCACGTTGGTGTCGGGCGAGGTCACCGAGACCGTCACCATCCGCAGCTGTCCGTCGTCGTGGTACTCCTCGGCGCCGGCGATGTCGACGATCTCCTTGCCGTCGGCGGTGCCGAGGACGTCGACCGTGACGCCCGGGCGGTAGACGACGTAGGGCAGCGGGAGGAGGAAGACGAAGCCGGCGAGCGCGGCCGCCACGGCGGCGGCGACGAGGCCGGCCAGGGTCCGCTGCGACATGCGCCTAGGGTGACAGACGCCACGTCATCGCCGGCGGGCGGGCCGGGCCATCGCCTCGCCCATCCGGCGAGCGGCCTCCTCGGCGCTCATCTCGGGCCGCTCGCGCCCGCGCCAGGCCGCCCAGAGCCCCACCGCCGTCGTCACCACGACGGGCGGGACGAGCCACAGCAGGATCTCCACGGCACCTACGGTAGGCCGACCCACTCCGACGAGCCGTCGGCGAAACGCTGGTGCTTCCAGATCGGCACCCGCGCCTTGAGCGTGTCGATCAGGGCGCGGGTCGCCTCGAAGGTCGCGGCCCGGTGGGCCGAGGCCGTTCCCGCGATCACCGCGATCTCCCCCACGGCCAGGCTCCCGGTGCGGTGGAGGACGGCGAGGGCGGTGACGTCGTACGCGTCCGCGACCTCGTGGGCCACGGCCTCGAGCTCGGCCAGCGCGCAGGGGTGGGCCTCGTAGACCAGGCCGCTCACGCCCTGCCCGTGGTCGTGGTCGCGGACCCGGCCGACGAAGAGGTCGACGCCGCCGGAGGTGCCGTCCTCCAGGGCCGCGAGCACCTCCGTCACGTCCAGCGGGGCGTCGCGCAGGTCGACGAGGCGGATCGGGCTCACCAGCAGGACAATAGTCTTGGACCATGGCCCAGAACCCCTTCGGCGGCGGCGCCGGCGGCGACCTCCCGTTCGACCTCAACGCGCTCTTCGCGCAGGTGCAGTCGATGCTCCAGGACTTCGAGGGGCCGATCAACTGGCCGGCGGCGCTCGACCTGGCCCGCAAGACCGCCGCCCAGACCCCCGACCCCACGCCCTCGGCCGGCCAGTCGTCGGCCGTCTCCGACGCGCTGCGCCTCGCCGACCTGTGGATCGACGGCACGACGTCCTTCCCGAGCGGCGTGCAGACCGCGGCCGCGTGGTCGAGGGCCGACTGGCTGGTCAGCACCGCCGACGTGTGGCACGGCCTCATCACCCCGGTGGCGGCCTCCTCGGTCGACACCATCGCCACCCAGATGCCCGAGGAGCTCAAGGCGGTCGCCGGCCCCATGGTCGGCTTCCTCGGCAAGGCCGTCGGCGCGATGCTCGCCCAGCAGGCCGGCCAGGGGCTCGGCACGCTCGCCGGCGAGGTCCTCGCCAGCTCCGAGATCGGCATCCCGCTCT
Organism: Nocardioides sp.; assembly: GCF_047607365.1. Taxonomy (GTDB): domain Bacteria; phylum Actinomycetota; class Actinomycetes; order Propionibacteriales; family Nocardioidaceae; genus Nocardioides. Next base: position 5,882 of record NZ_JASGDD010000060.1, read on the forward strand.
CGACGCCCGGCCGGGCCGGGATCCTCCCCGGCAACGTGAAGGCCTTCGCCGACGGGCTCGAGGGCGTCGGCGAGTCCGACGTGCTGCTCTACGTCGCGCTGCGCGAGGCCGCCCACCAGCGGCTGTTCGCAGGAGTGCCGTGGCTGCGCCAGCACGTGATCGAGGCGGTGACGGCGTACGCGCAGGGCGTGGAGGTCGACCTCGGCGCGATCCAGCGACAGGTCGAGGAGCGACTGCAGGGCCTCAACCCCATGGACCCGAGCGCCATGCAGGAGCTCATGGGCGACGCCAGCCTCTTCGCGATCGAGCCGTCGGCCGCGCAGCGCGCGGCGCAGGAGCGGGTCGAGATCGTGCTGGCGCTGGTGGAGGGCTGGGTCGACGAGATCGTCACCGAGGCCACCCACGAGCGGATGCCCTCCGCGGCGCTGCTGCAGGAGGCGTTCCGCCGTCGGCGCGCCGAGGGCGGCCCGGCCGAGCAGACCTTCGCCACCCTGATCGGCCTCGAGCTGCGCCCGCGCCGCCTCCGCGACGCCGCCACCCTCTGGGGCTCGCTGCGCGCCCGTCAGGGCGCCGAGGCACGCGACGGCGTCTGGATGTCGCCCGCGCTGCTGCCCACCTCCGCCGACCTCGACGACCCGCTCGGCTTCCGCGAGGGCGCCTCGCTGCCCGAGGAGATGAGCGCGGACGAGTTCGACGCCGGCCTGGCCGCGCTGCTCGACGGCGAGCCGCCGGCGCCGGGCGCCGAGCCTGCCGAGCCCACCGAGTGAGCCTGCGCGACTCGGCGCTCGCCGCCCTGCGCGCCTGGACGCCGCCCACGCCGGAGCAGGAGGCGCTGCGGGAGCAGTACGCCGACTACCTCGCCGGCCACGCGTCGGGGGTGCTCCGCGAGGACCGGCCGCATCACCTGACCGCCTCGACCCTGGTGCTCTCCTCCGACGGCTCGCGCGTGCTCCTGACGCTGCACGCCAAGGCGCAGCGCTGGTTCCAGTTCGGCGGCCACCTCGAGCCGGGCGACGACTCACTGCTGGCCGCCGCGGCGCGCGAGGCCCGGGAGGAGTCCGGACTCGACCTCGCCCTCGATCCGGTGCCGGTGCAGCTGTCCGACCACGCGGTCGAGTTCTGCGGCCCGGGCGTCCACCACCTCGACGTGCGCTTCGCCGCGCTCGCTCCGCCCGGCGCCGCGCACGCGGTGAGCGAGGAGTCGCTCGACGTGCGCTGGTGGCCCGCCGACGAGTTGCCGAGCGACGACGCCGACATGCGGCAGCTGGTCGCCCTCGCCCGGGCACGACTCTCCCGGTCCTGACGGGACACGTCGGCCCTCGCTGGTCGCCGGCAGGGGCCGGAACGTCCCGCCGTGGGGGTGAGAGCGGGGCGGCGGGAGCCGAGCGGTCAGTCGACCTCGGCTTCCTCGTCCAGCCCGCCCGGCGGCGCCTCGAGCTTGGCCGCGGCCGACCAGCCGAGCAGGTAGCCCTTCGCCCGCTCGGCCTGGGGGAACCGGTCGACCCAGCCCCAGAACCGCGCGTTGTGGTGCGGCTCGAAGAGGTGCGCGAGCTCGTGCACGAGCACGTAGTCGATCACCCAGCTCGGCATCCCCTGGAGCCGTGCGCTGAGCCGGATGGAGCGGTCTCCGGGCGAGCAGCTCCCCCAGCGCGCCTGCTGGTTGTCGACCCAGCGGACCGACTCCGGGATCGCGATGCCGCCGAAGTAGCGGTCCGAGAGGCCCATGGCGCGCTTGAGCAGATCCTCGTCGGACGGCTTGCGACGGCGCTCGGACTTCTCCAGGCGCGCGACCATCTGGGCCACCCAGTCGGCCTCCTCGCGCTTGGTGAGGCTGGCGGGAATGAGCACGACGATGGTGTCGCCGTCGCGATAGGCCGAGACCGTACGCCGGCGGCGCTTGCTCCGCCGCACCTCGACCCGGGGCGCCTGGTCCGCCATGGTCCTCAACCTAACTGCTGGCCGGCGATCGGGCCGGGAGGCTGTCCGGCCCCGTCGACCGGCGGTGAGGGCCGGGCCCTCACGCGGGGAGGTCGTGCGATGCCCAGGCGAGCAGCCGGTCCAGCGGCCATGTGTTGACGATCCGCTCCGGGTCGATGCCGGCGTCCTCGGCCCGCTCGCAGCCGTAGACCTGCAGGTCGAGCTGGCCGGGGGCGTGGGCGTCGGAGTCGATCGCGAACAGGCACCCCGCCTCCACGGCCAGCGCGAGCAGCCGGGTGGGCGGGTCGCGTCGCTCGGGACGGGAGTTGATCTCGACGGCCACGTCGTGGGCCGCACACGCCTCGAAGACGGCGCGGGCGTCGAACCGCGACTCCGGCCGGGTCCCCCGCCCGCCGCCGGTCAGGCGGCCGGTGCAGTGGCCGAGCACGTTGGTGAAGGGGCTCTCCACCGCGGCGATCATCCGGCGGGTCATCGGCGCGGGGTCCATCGCGAGCTTGCTGTGCACGCTCGCGACCCGGAGGTCGAGCTGGGCGAGCATCTCCTCGCTCTGGTCCAGCCCGCCGGTGTCGAGGATGTCGACCTCGATCCCCCGCAGCAGCCGGAACCCCGGCCCGATGCCCTCGTCCACCGCCTCGACCACCTCGAGCTGCCGGGCGAGCCGGGCGGCGGAGAGGCCGCGCGCGACCTTGAGCCGTGGGCTGTGGTCGGTGAGGACGAGGTACTCGTGCCCGAGCTCGCGTGCGGTGAGCGCCATCTCCTCGATCGGCGAGCCGCCGTCGCTCCAGTCGCTGTGGGAGTGCAGGTCGCCCCGGAGCGCGGCGCGGAGGGCGGCTCCGCGGGCGACCAGGGGGCCGCCGTACTCGTCCTCGATGGCGCGGAGCCGGTCGGGGACCTCGCCGCGGACGGCCTGGGCGATCACGGTCGCCGTGGTGGCCCCGATGCCGGCGAGCTCGGTGAGCGTCCCGGCCTCGGCGCGTGCGGCGATCTCGGTGTCGTCGAGCGGCCCGAGGGCCGCGGCCGCGGCGCGGTAGGCCTTGACCTTGTAGGTGTCCTCGCGGGCCCGCTCGAGCAGGAAGGCGATCCGGCGCAAGGCCGACACGGGGTCCACGGGCGATTCCACCCCGACAATTTTTCCTCCACACCGGCGCCTTCGGCGTTTGCGCAGGTCAGCACGGCGGGTCGGGACACGACGTCGAGGCGTCTCCCCCGGTTGTCCCCCGGTCGTCCCGGCGTTCCCCACAGGCCGTTCGGCGTTTCGCACAGGATCTCCACAGGGCCGTCCACAACCCGGGAACCTCGCGCGTTGACGCACGCCGGACGGCTCCCTAGGTTTCTTCCTCAGATGAGACCCCCGGCGCCGCCGGACGTCCTGAGCAAGGGGAAGGCCCGGGACGATCCAGGACACCGGGGGTCTCCTCTTTGCCCCCGTGCTCACCGCGCACACCGACACGCAACACGCGGGGCGGCCCTGAGCGTGCGTCACGCTCAGCGGTGCCGTAGGGTCGAGTCGGCTCGGCGGCACAGAACACCGAGCGACGACCAACAAGAAGAATGGCAAGGAGGCCGTCATGGCTGAGACCTGGAGCGGCGAGTTCTACTGCGTGAAGTGCAAGGAGAAGCGCGAGGCGACCGGCGAGATCAAGGTCAACGACAAGGGCACCAAGATGGCCAAGGCCGTCTGCCCGGTCTGCTCGACCAACCTCAACCGCATCCTCGGCAAGGCCTGAGATCCTTCAGCCTCACTGAGCTCGACGGCGGCATCCCTCACGGGGTGCCGCCGTTTGCGCTCTCCGGGCCCGCGTGCCCTGTGGACAGCGCCCGACGCCCCGGCGCGAAGCGTGGCAGCCTCGGGCCATGAGGCCCGCCCGTCCCGTCCTGCGGCCCGGATTCGCGCCGGTGCGACACGATGGCGCGCATCTGCAGATCGGACATCTCGCGCCCACGCGCGCGGTCCTGCCCGATCACGCGGAGGTACGCCGTCTCCTCGATGCCCTGTCCGACCCGGACGCCCTCTGGGAGGAGCCGACCGCGCCCCACGCCGTACGCGCCCTGCGGAGGCTGGCGGCGGCCGGGCTGGCCGTGCCGGCGCCGCGCCGGCTCCTCGAGC
>NZ_JASGDD010000061.1:0-10662 GCF_047607365.1 Nocardioides sp.
CGTGGCGGGGGTGCCGGCGGCCGCGGCGCCCGGGGGCGCGACGGCGGAGCGCGACGCCTGGGCGCCCGGGGTGGCCTGGGCGGGCCCGACCGGCTGGACGAGGGCGAGCAGGGCGATGCCGAGCAGCGCCACGAGCGTGAAGCGGGCAGCGCGCAGCCCGATGATGGCAGGGGGCATGACGGTCTCTCACAGCGACGCCTGCGAAGGTGGACCTGTCGGGCTCGGACTGCTGGTGTCCGGGCTCCCTACGACGATCTCGAGAGAGAGCCTTAGCCCCGAGCCGCAGCGGTGCTGCGGCGTACTTCCTGGCGCCCCCGCGTCCGTGACCACGACCAAACCTCGGTGTCTCCCCCGGCGAGTCACGGACCTCGGCGCCACCGGAGCGATCGCGTCGTTCCTGAACGCGACCTGTGGACTATGCCATCGACGGCCGCGACCTCGTCAACTCGGCGACGTGTGAGGCATGTCGCACGGACGCGCGGGCGTCAGTCGCCCGCGAGCTCCGGAGAGGCGGTCGGCACGGCGGCGCCGGAGCGCGGAGCGGCCGCCGCTCGCCGAGCCTTGACGGCGTAGAGATCCTCGTCGGCGAGGCGGTAGAGCGTCGTGGCCGCGCCCGTCTCGGCGGGTCCCATGCGCCCGGCGGCGACGCCGACGGCGATGCTGACCTCCAGGCCGGGCGCGACCTCCGACCACGCCGTCCCGGCGACCGCCGCGGCCATGGCGACCGCGCGCTCGCGGATGCGCTCGGCGTGCCCGTGACCGTCCGCGGTCAGCGGCGAGGTCATGAGGACGGCGAACTCGTCGCCGCCGATCCGGAGGCCGACGTCGCCCTCGCGGACGCTCTCCGCGATGATCGCCCCGATCCGTCGCAGCACCTCGTCGCCGACGACGTGGCCGTGCTCGTCGTTGACCTGCTTGAAGTCGTCGATGTCGATGAGCAGCAGCGTCGCCAGGTGCTCGGCGACCGGCTCCTCGAGCAGCCACTGGTCGAACCGCCTCCGGTTTCCCAGGCCGGTGAGCGGATCGCGGCTCACCTCCCGGGAGAGGCGGGCGTGCTCACTGGCCAGCCGCAGCTCGTCGATCCGCGCCCGGGCGGCGGCGAGCAGGCCCGCGCGGGCCGTCCAGCGCAGGTCGCAGACCAGGGCTCCGTAGTCCCGCTGCGCCCGAGACGACTCGTCCGGCTCCGCGGGAGCGAGCACCTCGGCCCGCGCCCAGGCGTGGAACGCGCGGGCCCCGGCCGTCGCCTCGCTCGTGTCCGTCCCCCGTGCCATCGACCGGCGCGCCTCCTCGACGCGGCCGAGCCGCAGGAGGCCCAGCGCCATGAAGCCGGCGAGGTAGGGCAGCACCTCGGGGTCCGCGGAGTCCGCCATCACCTCTCGATGCGCGGCCAGCCGCGCGAGCAGGTCGTCGGGCTCGGCGTCCACGCGCTGGCCGAAGGAGAGCAGCACGAAGAGCAGCAGGTCCTTGACGGTCAGGGCGTCGAGCCGCCACAGCTCGGGCATGCCGGGGTTGAGGAGCGCCGCCTCGGCAGCCGACTCCGCGGAGCGGAGCAGGTCGAGAGCCTGGACCTCGTCGCCGTGCTCGAGCAGCCCGGCCGCCCACGCCAGCCGGATGACGAAGCGGTTGCAGTCGGTGGCGGACAGCTGGCGCTCGGACCGCTCGCACTCGGGGGCCAGGGCGGCCGCCAGCTCGTTGAGGTCGTCGGCGAGCTCCCACAGGTTGAGCGAGCTGTAGACGCTGGTCAGCATCGTCCACACCATGCACCGCTCCTCGGGCGCGACGTCCTCCGACATGAGCGAGACCGCCAGCCCCGCGTGGGCGACCAGCCTCTCGCCGTCCCCGACGGCGGCGTCGCACATCGCCAGCAGGGCGTGGGCGATCCCGCGGAGGCCGTCGTCGCCGAGGGCCTCGGCCCGGCGCACGAGGTCGTCGCAGGCCAGCAGCACCGCGTCGGAGCGGGCGTCGTGCAGGACGTCGTGGAAGACCGTGAAGGAGGCCGCGAGGAGCGCGAGCCCTGGATGTCCGGCGGCGTCCGCCTCGGCCTCCAGCGCCACCAGCCGGTCCCGCGCGTCGCGATGGCCCACGTCCTGGGCGGCCATGAGCAGCCCGTAGGCGCGGTCCCGCAACGCGTGGCTGGGATCGGACATGCCTGCATACTCGCAGCCGAGCGAGGCCCTGTCCCGCGAGCTGGAGAACGTCAGCTGGAGAACGTCAGAGGGCGAAGGTCGCGCCCGCGAGATCGCGGACGGCGCGATAGCCGTTGAGCCCCATCGTCAGATCCGCCTCGGCGAGGATCCAGCGCAGCAGGTGCTCGATCCCCCCGGACGGGTCCTCGCCGGCCGCCGCGGCCGCATAGGCGTAGGGCCGACCGATCCCGACGGCGGTCGCGCCGAGCGCGAGCGCCTTGACCACGTCGACCCCCGACCGGATCCCCGAGTCGAAGAGCACCGGGAGCTTCCCCGCCGCCGCGACCACACCCGGCAGGAAGCCGAGAGCCGGAGCGCTCGCCGCCTGCCGGCCGCCGTGGTTGGAGCAGTAGATCCCGTCGACGCCGGCATCGGCCGCCCGGCGTACGTCGTCGGGGGAGCAGATGCCCTTGAGCACCACCGGGAGCCGCGAGACGCTGCGCAGCCACGCCAGGTAGTCCCAGGTCAGCCGCGAATTGCCGAACACCATCGCCCAGTGGGCGACGAAGGCCTCGGGGTCGTCCTCGGGCGACTTCGCCAGCCGCGAGCGGAACACCGGGTCGCTGGCGTAGTTGGCCAGGCACTCGCCCCGCAGCTGCGGGAACACGCCGTGCCGCAGGTCGCGCGGCCGGTAGCCCAGCGTCCACGTGTCGAGGGTGACGACGAGCGCCCGGTAGCCGGCGTCGGCCGCCCGGTTCACCAGGCTCTCGGCCACCTCGCGGTCGCTCGGCGTGTAGAGCTGGAAGAACGCCGGGGTGTCGCCCGCCGCCGCGACGACGTCCTCGAGCGGGTCGGACATGAGCGTGCTCCCGACGAGGGGTACGCCGGTCGCGGCCGACGCACGCGCGGCGGCGAGGTCGCCGTGCTGGTCCTCGGCGCACACGCCGATCACCCCGACCGGGGCCATGAAGACGGGGCTCGGCAGGGTGAGGCCGAACAGGCTCACGCTCAGGTCGCGATCGGCCGCGCCGGCGAGCATCCGCGGCATGATCCCGCGACGCCCGAACGCGGCGACGTTGGCCTCCTGGGTCGACTCGTCGCCGGCGCCCCCGGCGACGTAGTCCCACAGTCGCGGGTCGCGAGCCGTCAGCGCCGCCTCGGCCCGCCGCTCCAGCTGGCGGAAGGAGAACGGGTGGACCGGCTTCTCGCCCGCGAGGCCGGCGAAGTAGGTCCCCAGCTGCCAGTCCGCGAAGTTCCCCATGTGCGGGACGCTACTCCGTCGGGTCCTGTGACGTGGCACACTCGGGGCTCATGGGGTCAGACGGACACCGGGAGGATCCGGGGCGCTCGCTCGAGGTGGGGTTCCCGCGCAAGCCCAAGCAGCCGAAACGGCCGAAGCGATCCGGGGAGAGGTCGCCGAAGGCGCCGCGCACGCGCCCGGCCGCCTCGTCCACCCCGGCGCCGGAGGAAGCCGCCGGCGAACGTGCGCCGGAGGCGGCCACGGAGCCGCTTCCACCAGTGGTCGTCGCACCCGAGCCGCCGCGGGTGGCGCGGACACCCCGGGCACCCCGGGCACCCCGGGCACCTCGGACACCTCGGGCACCCCGGACACCTCGGCCACCGCGCACTCCACGGCGGGCGTGGGGCGTGGTTCCCGCCTCGGTGCTGACCGGCGTGGTCGTCGGCCTGGCCCTGGTCGCGGCGACCTACGGCAGCCTCCAGGGCTGCGAGGCGATCCGCGGCGCGCGGACCTGTGGCGGCGCCGGGCTGCCGCTGCTGATGGTGATCTTCGCCCTCGGCGTCGTCCTGGGCGCCGTCCTCCTCCGGGTGCTCGCGCACACGCGCAGCGCCGCGTCGACGAGCTTCCTGGCCGTCGCGTTCGTGACGGTGGTGTCCCTGCTCTTCCTGCTGAGCGCGCTCGACGACTGGCCCGCGCTGCTGATCGTGCCGGTGCTCTCGGCGATCGGCTACGCGGGCAGCTCCTGGGTCACGACGACCTACCTCGAGACCGAGCCGAAGCCGTAGCGGCGACTGCCGACGCCGGGCACGACCACGGTCACGCGCACCCGCTTGCCGCGCCAGGCCCGCCTCACCTTGAGCCGCGGGCTGGCGCCCTGCTTGACGACCCGCTTCCCGACCGTCCACGTGTAGGTCGCGGTGCCGCCGCTGACGCGGGTCGGGCTGACCGCCACCCACCGTCCGGCCCGGGCGTGCTTGCGGAGCTTCTTGCTCCACGACAGCACGTGCGGCGTGACCGCGGAGGCCTGCGTCGAGGAGGCCACCGCCTGGATCGGCGCGAGGGAGTTGCCGGCCGCGATGGAGTCGCAGTCGGTCGGAGCCGCGATTCCCGCGAAGCGGGACGTCAGCCAGGTCATCGCCGAGGGAATCCACTGGGCGGTCGCGGTGAAGTGGGAGAGGGCGTACTCGTCGTACTGCACGGTGACGCCGCGGTCGCAGTACTGCTTGGCCAGCGCGCGCACGTCGCCGGCGATCATCACGCCGTCCCCCGTGCCGTAGTCGGCGCTGGCCTGCGTGCCCTCCAGCTCGCCGCCGGTGCCCTGGCCGATGAACATCGGCGAGGTCGGCGTGCCGCCGGTGCCCATGATCAGCCGGTTGGCGAGCTCGACGTAGGGACCGACGGACTCCGGGACGGCGTACTCGGGCTTGGTGAGCTGCGCCCACGTGAGCCCCGGGTAGGCGCCGAGCACCTCGGCGATGCTCGCGTCCTGGAGCTCGGCGAAGACCTGCTTGCCGTAGTCGCTGAGGTAGGGCTGGAGGTCGACGCCGAACGCGCGGGCGATGCCGACGATCGCCATCGGCGCGACGCCGGCCCAGACCTGCGAGCCGTCGATGTAGTGGAGGTTGTGGCCGGGGTGCACGAGCACGCCGCCGATCGCGGTGCCGACGAGGTCGTCGGCGACCTCCGGCGCGTACGACGGCGCCAGCTCGGCCGCCCACTCCGCGGCGATCGCGCCTCCGGAGTAGCCGATCATCCCGATGGGCGCGTCGTCGCCGACGCCGGTCGCGGGGACCTGGCGGATCGCGCGGAGGGAGTCGATCGTGGTGTAGCCGTACTCGGGGCCGGCCGCGAAGTCGGCGCTCTGACCCTCGGTGTCGGGGATGTTGACCGTGTAGCCCTGGAGCAGGAGCGGCGCGATGACCGCCGTCTCGACGTTCACGATGCCCGCGCCGAGCCCCTGCCCGCCGGCGATGACGGTCGAGGGCTGGTCGGCCGGGTTGAGCGAGTCGTAGAACGACTCGTAGGAGACCACCTTGGACGCGCCCAGCGGGACCACCGGCCGGATCACCGTCGTGACGTTGTCCACCGCCTCGCCACGCATGTTGCGGGTGCGGTAGGTGATCTGGATGGCCTCCAGCGGCAGGTCCAGCCCCTGGATCGAGTAGGACGTGGTGGTCGTGCTGACCACGTCGCCGTGCTCGGCCGTCGCCGCCTCCGCGGGTGCGGCGGCCCCGGGAACCGTCGCCACCGTCGCCCCGAGCCCGAGGACCCCTGCCACCACTGCCGTCGTGAGTCTCCGCACGGGAGGCTCAACGCTCGCGAGCCAGGAAAGTTACCTTCGTCACATCTCGTCGGGATAGACGACGTCGATCTCCTCGATGTCGCGGGTGAAGTCCTTGCGGTTGTTCGTGACGAACCGGTCCGCCCCGGCGAGCACCGCTGTGGCGAGGTGGCAGGCGTCAACGGTCTTCAAGCCGTATCGCGCACCGAGGCCGACCGCCATGACCATCACGTCGTCGTCCACCGGCCAGAGGTCGATGCGCGACAGGAGCTCCGCGAGCGTCCTCGCCTCCGCCGCGGCCGCGTCGTCGTGCGCGCTGCAACGCTGCGGCTTGATGAGCACCTCCGGCGCGAGCAGGACGGACCCCATCCCCGCGACCTCACCGTCCTGGAGTCCCTCGAACAGTGCGCGCACGCCGGGCACGGTGACCGCGCCCGACGGACTCGCGGCGTAGATCAAGACGTCCGAGTCGAAGGCGTTCACAGCGAGTCCAGGTAGTCCTGGCGCTCGTCACGGTGCCGTCGGATGTCCGCGATCAGCTCCTCCGCGCGCTCGTCGCTGATCCCTCCCCAGCCGATCGGCCGGGCACGAGCGGCGACGAGGTCGTCCTTCACCTGCCGCGCGATGCGGAAGGCCTCCGTCTCGCGTCGCCGGACCGCCTCGGCCAGCGCGGTCCGCACCGCGTCCGCCTTGGTCGTCACGCGGAGCAGCCGCATCGCGTCTGCGAGCAGCTCGTCCGGAATGTCGATCAGCGTCTTCGTCACAACACACCTCCGAGATATCGGTCAGTGTCTCGAAGATATACCCGTCGCTCGGACGTGCCAAGCGCCTTTCAGCCGCGCGCTGCCGCCACCAATTCGGCGATCTGGACCGTATTGAGCGCGGCGCCCTTGCGGAGGTTGTCGCCGGAGACGAAGAGGGCGAGGCCGCGCCTTCCCGGGACGCCCTCGTCCTGGCGGATGCGGCCGACGAAGGACGGGTCCTTGCCCGCGGCCTGGAGCGGGGTGGGGATGTCGGAGAGCTGTACGCCGGGGGCGGCCGACAGCAGCTCCGTGGCGCGCTCCGGGGTCAGCTCGCGCTCGAACTCGGCGTTGATCGACAGCGAGTGCCCGGTGAAGACGGGGACGCGGACGCAGATGCCCGAGACGAGGAGATCGGGGATCTCGAGGATCTTGCGGGACTCGTTGCGGAGCTTCTGCTCCTCGTCCGTCTCGCCTCTCCCGTCGTCGACGAGGTTGCCGGCGAAGGGGAGGACGTTGTAGCCGATGGTCCGCCGGTAGACCGCCGGCTCGGGGAAGGCGACCGCCTCGCCGTCGTACGCGAGCTCACGGGCCTTGTCGCCGGCGAACGCGACCTCGTCGGCCAGGGCGGCGACGCCGGCGATGCCGGAGCCGGAGACCGCCTGGTAGGTCGAGACGACGAGACGGCGCAGGCCGGCCTCGTCGTGGAGCACCTTGAGCACCGGCATCGCGGCCATGGTGGTGCAGTTGGGGTTGGCGATGATGCCGCGGCCGGCCTCGATGACGCCGGCGGCGGCGTGCGGGTTGACCTCGCTCACGACGAGGGGGATCGCGGGGTCCTTGCGGAAGGCGCTGGAGTTGTCGACGACGATGACGCCGGCGTCGACGAACCTCTGCGCGAGCGCGCGCGAGGCGGTGGCGCCGGCGGAGAAGAGCGCGACGTCGAGCCCGCTCGGGTCCGCGGTGGAGGCGTCCTCGACGACGACGTCGCGCCCGGCGTACGACAGCGTGGTGCCGGCGGACTTGGGCGAGGAGAGGAACCGGATCTCCTCGACGGGGAAGTCCCGCTCCGCGAGGATCTGGCGCATCGCGACGCCGACCTGGCCGGTGGCGCCGACGACGCCGATGTTCAGCCCGTTGCTCATGGTCAGCGCCCCGTCCCGCCGTAGACCACGGCCTCGACCTCGTCGGAGCCCAGGTTGAAGGTGGCGTGCGCGGCGTTGACCGCGTCGACCACCTGCGTCTCGGTGACGATCACCGAGACGCGGATCTCCGACGTCGAGATCATCTCGATGTTGACCCCGGCATCCGAGAGCGCCTCGAAGAAGCGGGCCGAGATGCCCGGCGCGCTGGACATGCCGGCGCCGACGATGGAGACCTTGCCCACCGAGTCGTCGTACTGCAGCCGCTCGTAGCCGACCGAGCCCTGGAGCTTCGAGAGCGCGGACATCGCGGTCTGGCCCTCGCCGCGCGGGAGCGTGAAGGAGATGTCAGTGAGACCCGTCGCGGCGGCGGAGACGTTCTGCACGATCATGTCGATGTTGATCTGCGCGTCGGCGATGGCGCGGAAGATCGAGGCGGCCTCACCGACCTTGTCCGGTACGCCGACGACCGTGATCTTGGCCTGGCTCCGGTCGTGCGCGACGCCGGTGATGATCGCTTCTTCCATGGCGGTGTCCTTCTCGGTGTCGTCCACGCGCACCTGGTCGGCGGGGACGACCCAGGTGCCCTCCTTCTCGCTGAAGGAGGAGCGGACGTGGATGGGCATGTCGTAGCGGCGCGCGTACTCGACGCAGCGCAGGTGCAGGATCTTGGCGCCCTGGGCGGCCATCTCGAGACACTCCTCGTAGGAGATCCGCGGCACCTTGCGGGCGCGGGGCTCGATCCGCGGGTCGGCGGTGAAGATGCCGTCGACGTCGGAGTAGATCTCGCAGACCTCGGCGTCGAGCGCCACCGCGAGGGCGACCGCGGTGGTGTCGGAGCCGCCGCGGCCGAGCGTGGTGATGTCCTTGGTCGTCTGGGAGACGCCCTGGAAGCCGGCGACGATCGCGATCGCGCCCTCGGCCAACGCGGCCGTGATCCGGCCCGGGCTGACGTCGATGATCTTGGCCCGGCCGTGCTCGGCGTCGGTGATGACGCCGGCCTGGGAGCCGGTGAAGGAGCGGGCCTCGTGGCCCAGGCTCTGGATCGCCATGGCGAGGACCGCCATCGAGATCCGCTCGCCGGCGGTGAGCAGCATGTCGAGCTCGCGCGGCGGCGGCAGCGGGGTGACCTCGTTGGCGAGGTCGATCAGCTCGTCGGTGGTGTCGCCCATCGCCGAGACGACCACGACGACGTCGTGGCCCTCACGCCTGGTGTTGATGATCCGCTGAGCGACCCGCTTGACCCCGGCCGCGTCCGCGACCGACGAGCCGCCGAACTTCTGGACGACGATTCCCACGGAGAGCAAGTCTAGAGGCGCGAGCCACCGGTTATCTCATCGGCGACCGCCAGCCGGACCGCGCTCGTGACGCCGACGAGCCGGGATCGTTGGAGCAGGCATGTACGACCGGATCATCTACGCGAGCCGTGCTGTCGCGGCACTTGGCGAGGAGGGGCTCCGGGACCTGCTGAACGTCAGCCGCGACCGCAACGGCGCCTGCGACGTGACGGGGCTGCTGGTCTACGCCGAGCAGAGCTTCCTGCAGGTGATCGAGGGGCCCGGGGCCGCGATCGAGGAGACGTACGGACGGATCGTGGCCGACGAGCGCCACCACGACATCCGCCTCCTGACCAGGGAGGGCGTCGAGGACCGCCTGTTCCCGGACTGGACCATGGGGTTCTTCGCGCCCGCGGCGCTGGCGCTGGAGCGCGAGCTCCCCGGGTACCGGCCCGAGTCGGCCTACCCGTTCGTGGCCGGCGACCTGGTCCCCAACCGGGAGGTCGCCCTCACCCTCCTCCGGCTGTGGGCCGAGGATGCCGGCTGAGCGCGGGGCCGGCGTGCCGCAGTGGGTCTCCGACGAGCTCGCACCGCTGACGGTGACGCTCGACGCCGGGCTCCGCGTCGTCTCGGCCGATGACCGGTTCCTCCGCTTGACCGGGCTGACCGCGGCCGCCATCGGGGAGGCGAGCCTCCTCGAGCTGATCGAGCCTGCCGACGTGCCCTCGGCCCTGCTGGCGGTCCACCACAGCGCGACCGGAGCCGGAGGGACGTCGCTCGACGCCCGCCTGATCGACGCGAACGGCCGCCCTCGGCGTACGCGCTGGAACATGTGCCGGGACCCCCGGACAGGGGTCATCGAGCTGTGGGGGCTCGACGTCACCGAGGAGGGCTCGCTGCGGGACGAGTGGGCGGAGAGCCGGCTCGTGGTCGAGCTCGCCACCCGGGCCGCTCGGTGCGGCGTCGTGCGATGGCGTCGCGGCACGACGCCCATCACGCTCGACGGCCAGGCGGTGACGCTCGTGACGGCGGCCGGCGCCACGGCCGGACTGTCGGCGGGCGAGGTGACGGAGCTGATCGAGGGGTGGCTGCGGCAGGTCACCGTCGCGGCCTCGCACGGGTCCACCGGGCTCCTGCCGATCGATCACTCCCTGGCGCTCGCCGACGACGTCCACCTCGCGCTGAGCGTCCAGGTGAGCGAGTGCGACGCGCGCGGTCGCGCCGTCGCCGCCGTGGGCGTGGTCTCGATCGCGGACGAGGATCGTCTCCACGAGCGACGGCCCCTGGAGCTCGTCGCCGTCGACGAGCTCACCGGGCTCCCCGACCGGCGGGCCTTCAACCGGAAGCTGGTGGCCGAGTACGACCGTGCCGACGCGGACGGGCTCGGCCTGTCGCTGGCGATCATCGACCTCGACGACCTCAAGGCGATCAACGACACCGGCGGCCACGCGGCGGGCGACATCGCACTGCGCTGCGTGGCCGACCAGCTCCGCATCTCGGTCCGCGGCGGGCACGATGCGGCCTTCCGCTGGGGTGGCGACGAGTTCGCGCTCCTCCTCGACGGGATCGACGCGGCCGCGGCCCGCCGCGTGGTGGAGCGCGCGATGCGCGGGCTGCGAGAGGCTCACCTGACGGTCTCGGCCGGCCTCGCCGACATACGGTCGTGCGCCAGTCCGGACGGGCTGATCCGGAACGCCGACCGGGCGCTCTACCGCGCGAAGCGCACGGGCAAGGACAGGGTGGTCGTCTTCGACGACGCGGCGCCCGAGCAGGCCGACGCCACCGCCGACGCCACCGCGGACGCCGGGTCGAGACGGGCCACGCCGCGACGGCCGACGGCCGCGCCGCGGGTCCAG
>NZ_JASGDD010000062.1:0-15394 GCF_047607365.1 Nocardioides sp.
CCGAGGCGGCAGCGGCGCCGAGGGCCGCGGCGGCGAGCACCGCGGCCGCGACGACGAAGGCGGGCCGGGCGCCGACGGGGTCGGTGTGGGCGATCGCCCGCGGTCCGGCCATGAGCGTGATCGACGCGATGACCAGCGCCGTGGACACGCCGTTGCTCCCGTTGATGAGCGTGGTCCGGACGCCGTTGGCCACACCACGCCGGTTGGGGGCGACGCCGTTCATGGTGCGGGCGCTGACGCCCGCCTGGAAGATCCCCTGGCCGAGGCCGATCGCCGCGGTCATCGGCCACATCGCCGCGTGCGGCGCGGACAGGGCGAACGCCAGCGCGAGGAGGGCCGTGCCTCCGCCCATCGTCAGCGAGCCCACGGTCGTGACCGTGCGGACGCCGACCCACCGCTGCATCGTGCCGGCCAGCGGCGGGCCCACCAGCAGCGCCAGTCCCATCGGCAGCAGGAACGCCCCCGCGGCCGCCGCCGAGGCGCCCTCCATCACCTGGAGGTAGAGCGTGGCGAGGACGATGGAGCCGTTCGCCGCCATCGAGGCCAGGAAGGACGCGCCGTAGACCACACCCCGGGCGCCCGCGACGACCGCGAGGTCGACCAGCGGATGCCTGCTGGCGCGCTCGACCACGACCAGCGCGGCGAGCAGCAGCGCCGCGACGCCGCCCAGGCAGCCGGCGAGGAGCGTGTTGCGGTCCGGGTCGCCGACGAGCTGGACCGCGTAGATGAGGCAGCCGAGGCCGCCGACCGACGTGATGGCGCCGGGCACGTCGAAGGCGAAGCGGCGTACGCCGGGCGCGTGGACCTGCTTGAGCCCGTCCCATCCGACGGCGACCGTGAGAAGCCCCACGACGGCCGAGAACCAGAAGATCGAGCGCCAGCCGAAGTGGTCGATCAGCACGCCCCCGATGACGGGCCCGGCCAGGGCCGCCACGCCGTTCATGGCCATGAAGGCGCCCAGGGCGACCGGGAGCCGCTCGGGCGGGAAGACGTCGGTGATGACAGCCGAGGAGTTGCTGATCGAGCTCGCGGCGGCGAGGCCCTGCAGGATCCGCAGACCGATGAGGACGGCCTCGCTCTCCACGAGCGCGCCGAGCACCGCCGCGGCGACGAAGACGAGGAGGCCGCCGAAGTAGAACCACCGACGGCCCCACTCGTCGCTCAGCTTGGAGAACACCAGCGTGGCCGAGCTGTTGGCCATCACGAAGCCGAGGACCATCCAGGAGGCGGTGCCGATCCCGCCGTCGAGGTCGGTGCTCATCGCGGGCAGGGCGACGTTGAAGGCCGCGACGGTGCCCCAGACGAGCAGGTTGGTGAGGCCGCAGGTGACCACCACGCCGATCTCGGCGCGGCGGCGCGACCGGCGTTCCACGCCGGCGTCGAGAACGGTCACACGCGCTCACCGGACCGGTCGGTCCGCCAAGGACCACCGCGCACGACCGCGCAGACCATCGAGACCGCGGCGCCCGCGGCCCCGATCCAGAAGGCGATCGCGAAGGCCCGGACCACCTCGGGGCTGGAGCTGTGGACGGCGTAGTCGGAGATCCCCGACGAGGCGACCACCAGCAGGCTGACGGCCGTGGCCACCGCCTGGGCGGAGTTGAAGAGCATCGACCTGATCGCGTTGGCGACCGTCCGGTGCTCCGCCGGCACGCCGCTCATGATCGCGGTGGTGTTGGGCCCGGTGAAGAGGCCGATGCCACCGCCGCAGAGCACGAGCCAGACCGAGGCGAGCGCCAGCGAGGAGCTGGACGCCGACAGCGCGAAGCCGGTCAGGCTGGCGACCAGCATCGCCCCGCCGACGGCCGACGTCGACCGTGGCGTGAAGGTGAGCGCCAGCCGCCCGGCGGCGATGGTGGAGACGAGCAGCGCCAGCATCATGACCATGAGGATCAGGCCGGCCTCGGCGGCGGTGCGCCCGCCGACGACCTGCAGCTGGAGCACGATGAGCACGTTGGCCGCGGCGCGGGCGTAGGACTGCCAGAAGGCCGCGACGTAGGCGGCGGCCCGGGGCAGGCTGTTGACCAGGGCGACGTTGACCAGCGGGGCGGGGACGCGGGTCTCGACCGCCACGAAGAGCGTCAGCAGGGCCACTCCCGCGAGGCCGCAGGCGATCACGTGGAGGTCGCGGACGCCGGCGTCGGAGATCCGGTTGACGGCGTACAGCATCAGGCCGAGGCCGAGCGCGGAGAGGACGGCTCCGGGGAGGTCGAACCGTCCGCGACTCCCGTGCGCGGTGCCGCGTGGAAGGAGCCGGAGGCCGAAGAGGACCGCCGCGACGCCGAACGGCGCGTTGATCAGGAAGACCGAGCGCCACCCGAAGTGCGTGACGAGGAGGCCGCCGACCGCCGGCCCGATGGTGTTGCCGATCGTCGCGGCCGTCAGGTTGAGGCTCATCGCCTGCGCGAGCCGGGCCGGCGGGAAGGCGTCGGCGACGATCGCGGTCGAGTTCGAGACGATGGTGGCGGCGCTGACGCCCTGGACCGCGCGGCAGGCGATGAAGACGCCCGCCGAGGGGGCCACCGCGGCCACGACGCTCGCGACGACGAACACCGACATCCCGGCGAGGTAGATGGTGCGCCGCCCGAACATGTCGGAGATCCGGCCGAAGACCAGGATCGACGCGGTGTTGCAGAGCATGAAGGCGAGCAGGAACCAGTCGGAGAGGCCGGTGCTGGTCCCGAAGTCCCGCGACAGCTCCGGCAGGGCCACGTTGACGGAGGTCGCGTTGGTCAGCAGCAGGAGGAGCCCGAGGCTGGTCACCCACAGGATCGCGTACGGATTGCGCACCCCCTCCTGCTGGTGCACCGGATCCCGGTACGGCCGTTCGGTGAGGTCCGTGGGGTCCGGTGCCGGGGCTGACGTGGGAAACACTTCCTTCTGATCGTGCGGGTGGTGCGGGCGATGCTCTTCAGTTGTGGCGCGGTGGGGACCTGGTCACCGGTCCCCACCGCGGGACGTCAGGAGACCTCGAGGTTCCCGAAGTCGTTCTGGTTCTCCGAGCGGTAGGCCCAGCCGGTCAGGCTCTTGGAGAAGACCTGCGTCGGCTGGATGGCGCAGACGAAGATCTCCGCGGCGGCCTCGACGAGGATCTCCTGGGCTCGCGTCCAGTGCTTGCCGGCCTCCTCGTTGAGCTGGTCGGGCTGCTCGCGGGCGGCGTCGACCTCGACCCAGAACTGGGTGTTGAGATCGTCGCTCCACCGAGAGGGGCTCGACGGGTCGTCGCCCGGCTTGAAGAAGGTGATGCAGGAGTACTCCGGCGTCTGCACCTGGGCGCGGTTGCGGTAGATGATCGCCTGCTTGGTCGCCTGGAGGCGGGCCGTGCCGAAGTCGGCGGCGGCGAGCTGCTCCACGTTGACGTTGAAGCCGGCGTCCACCGCGTAGGACTTGATCAGCAGACAGAGGTTGATCAGGTCCTGATTGGCCGTGGAGACGCTCAGCGTGACGTCGACCGTGGACTTCCCGGCCTCCTCGAGGAGCGCCTTCGCCTTGTCGACGTCGTAGACCATGTCCTGGATGCCGTCGACGCTGAAGTTCTTCGTGCTCGGGTTGACGTTGCCCTTCTTCGGCACCGCACGGCCGGCGTAGACCTCCTCGATGATCTGCTCGTACGGCAGGGCGTACTGGAACGCCTGACGCACCTTGAGGTCGTCGAACGGGGCCTTGTTGCAGACCAGGGTCACGTCGACGTACTCGATCGGGTCGGAGACCTCCGGCACGACGAGGTCGTCGTCCTCGGCGAGCTTGGCCTGGTCGTTGGGCAGCACGTCCTCGGCGAGGATGACGTCGCCGGACTTCACCAGGCTGGCCCGGGTGCCGGCATCCGGCACCACCCGCAGCGTGACCTTCTTGATCGACGGCTCGCCGTAGGCGTAGTTCGGGTTCGCGACGAGGATCATCTCCTGGTCCGCCGATTGCGACTCCATGTAGTAGGGCCCGAGTCCCCAGCCGCCGTTCTTCGCCGACCACGTCATGGCGTAGGGGTCGTCCGCGGTCTTGTTCTGGTCCAGGACGGTCTTGGAGTAGATGTGGCCCTGGAGGTTGGCGAGCAGGCCGAGGAAGGTGAGGCCGAAGCCCGCCGACGGGATCTCGATCGTCACGGTGTAGTCGTCGACCTTCGTCACGGCCTCCGGGCCCTTGAAGTCGCCCCACGACGCCTTGGCGTAGCTCTCCGAGGCCCACTTGCGCTCGAAGGAGTAGACGACGTCGTCAGCGGTGACCGGGTTGCCCATCGCGTCCTTGAAGTCCTTGCGGAGCACGAAGGTGTAGGTCAGGCCGTCGTCGGAGACCGTGTAGGACTCGGCGACGTAGCCGACGTAGTTGTTGAAGTCCTGGATGACGGTGCCGGCGGTCTCACCGTCGATGTAGGGGTTGCGCACCAGGCCGGCCTGCAGGTTGGCGTTCATCTCGAACGCCTGCAGGCTCAGGCCGTTGCCGTCCAGTACGCCGTTGAGCGACGCGGCGAGCGCGGACACCGCGACCACGATGTCGGTCTTGGATCCCCCGCTGCCGGAGCCGCCCGAGCCTCCGGACTTGTCGGAGCAGGCGGCCAGAGCCGCCGCGGCGGCCACGCCGAGGGCGCCGAAGAGGAAGCTCCGGCGGGCCAGCCCGGCGGTGTTCTTCTCGTCGTCCGGCGGGTGACCAAAGGGCGAGTCGGTGTTGTTCACGGAACCTCCATCAGTTCTTTCGATGCGAAGGGACGGTGCGGCGCTGCACCACGGGCTCAGCGGGCGGCGGGTCCGCGGCTGAGTCGGGTGAGCAGGCCTGCCACTGAGGCTGCCGCGATCACCGCGAGCATGAGGGCGAGAGCGGGGAAGAAGGTCGGCCACCAGCTGCCGAGCATGACCCCGGACACGCCGGAGGAGATCATGTTTCCCCACTCCGGTGTCGGCGGGTTGAGGCCGACACCGAGGAACCCGAGTGACGCGAGGACGATGATCGAGTAGCCGAAGACCGTCGAGCAGTTCTCGATGGCCGGCCGGATCGAATTCGGCAGGACGTGGCGCAGCGTGACCTGGATGGGCCGCAGCCCGGCGATGAGCCCGGCCTCGACGTACGCGTCGCCGCGCACCTTCAGCACCTCCGCGCGGGTCAGGCGCGCCTGGTTCGGCATCATGATGAAGGCCAGCGCGATGCTCAGGCTGACGAGCGTGGCACCCATGAGGCCGACGATGACGACGCCGATGACCAGGGGCGGGATGGCGTCGGTCAGGTCCAGGAACCGCGTGACGCCGCGAGACAGGAAGCCGATGCCGCCCTTGCGGGACTCGTTGGAGCCCATCATCAGGCCGAGCAGCACGCCGCCGACGGTGGCCACGAGGGTCACCGCCAGCGCGAGCGCGATGTCGATCTGGGCGCCGGCGAGGGTGCGGGAGAAGACGTCCATGCCGGTGGCGTCGGTGCCGAACCAGTACTCACGGCTCGGCTCGAGCAGGGCGCCGGTGACGACCCGCTCCGGGTCGTGGGGCGCCAGTGCCCGGCCGAAGACGACGAAGAAGATGAGCAGTGCGGCCGAGACCAGCGAGACGACCGGGACCTGCTTGAGGAACGTCAGGAGCTTCATCAGGCATCCACCCTCACACCGGGACGACGACGGGGATCGAGGAGCATGTTCACGATGTCGACGAGGAAGAACGTCACCAGGCAGAGCGCCGCGATCACGATGAGCACGCCCTGCAGGCCGGTGAAGTCGAGGGTGGCGACCGAGTCGATCGAGAACTGGCCGATCCCACCGAAGCCGAAGAGCCGCTCCAGGACGATCACGCCGCCGAGCAGGGCACCGAACTTGTTGGCCAGCGTGACGATGGACGCGGCGGCCGAGCGACGCAGGACGCTCCTGATCACCGAGGCCCGCGTGGCGCCCGACGCGATCTTGAACAGCGTCGGCGGCTCGGCCACCTGCTCCTCGATCCCGAGGCTGAGCTGGCGCCAGAGGCCGGAGGCGTGGATGAAGACCAGCACGCCGACGGGCAGGGCGTAGTGGCCGAGCATCTGCAGGGTCAGGTCGAAGTGGCCGGTCAGCATGGTGTCGAGCAGCGGGAAGCGAGTCACGATGGGCTGGGTGGTCCCCGGGTCGAGTCGGCCGATCGGCGCCGGCGCGATCGGGATCATGACGAAGAAGACGACGATGCCGAGGATCGCGACGGCGAAGTCCGGCAGGGCCCCGGTGAGGTTGCGGTAGAAGTCGAGCGCCTTCCGCACGTAGCGGTTGCTGGTCGAGAGCCAGACGAACGCGAGCCCGAGCGTCACGAGCACCGCGCCGACGAGGCCGAGCATGATCAGCTCGAGGCTGGAGGGCAGCCGCACCATGATCTCCTCCCAGACCGGCTGCGAGGTGTTCGCGGAGGTGCCGAGGTCGAGGTGGAGCAGGTCGACGAGGAAGTGCCACGCCTGGCTCCAGAGGGAGCCGTCGAGGCCCATCGCCGCCGCCATCCGGTCGTAGTCGTCCTGGCTGAAGCCGTTGGAGGCGTCGATGCGGGCGAGCACCGGGTCGCCGGGGACGAGCCGCACCATGAGGAAGGCGGCGAGCGCGAAGACGAGGAGGTGCAGCGGAAGGACCGCCGTGCGGCCGATCCACCAGCGGTTGCGTGCGAGCCAACCGCTCATGCGACCACCTCGGTCCTGAGATGGCGGGGGCCGCGCCGGTAGGCGTCCAGCAGCTCCTTGGTGTACTCGTGCTGCGGGTCGTCGATCACCTGGGCCGTCGGGCCGTACTCGACGACCTCGCCGTGGCGCATGACCAGCAGGGTGCTCGCGATGAAGGCGGTCGCCGGCAGGCCGTGCGAGACGAAGCCGAGACCGACCGCGTGGGTGTCGCAGTACTCCCGGATCATGTTGAGCACCGCGCCCTGGACCGAGACGTCCAGCGCCGAGACCACCTCGTCGCACATCAGGATGCGGGGGCGGACCACGAGCGCGCGGGCCAGCGCGAACCGCTGCCGCTGCCCGCCGGAGATCTGGCTGGGGTAGCGCTCGAGGAAGGCGGGGTCGAGCTTGAGCAGGCTCAGGACGTCGAGGATCTCCTGCTCCGCCTCCTCGCCCCGCACGCCGCGGAGCACGCGCAGCGGAGTGGCCACGGAGTCGCGCAGCTTCCGCCGCGGGTCGAAGGAGGAGAAGGTGTCCTGCGCGACGAACTGGACCGTACGCCGGAAACGGCGCATGCCGGAGGGGGTGCCGAGCATGCGGCGGATCGTCGTGCCGTCGAGGAGGACCTCGCCCTCGGTGGGCGTGTCGAGGCCGACGAGGAGCCGGGAGAGGGTCGACTTCCCGGACCCGGACTCGCCGACGATGCCGAGGCTCGTCTGGCTGTCGATGGCGAGGTCGAGCGGCTGCACCGCCACGTGGCGGCTGCGACCCCGCCCGAAGACGCGGGCGAGGCCCTCGGCCTGGAGGGTGACGATCGGGGGTGTGGGCATGGGTGCGGGCTCCGGTACGGGCGTGAGGGTGTTCATGCCGAGACCGCCTCCTGGTCGTCCTCGCGCGCGGTGGTGACCAGGCCGAAGCCGGCCAGCATCGCGTCGTCGAGGGTCGGCAGCCGGTCGAGGTGGACGGCATCGAGCGTGGGGACACAGCGGGTGAGGGCCAGCGTGTAGGGGTGCTGGGCCTGCTCCTCGATCCGGTCGGCGTCGCAGACGTCGACGACCTCGCCGTGATACATCACCACGACCTTGTCGACGTACATCCGGACCAGGTCGATGTCGTGGGTGACGATCAAGAGGCTCGCGCCGGTGTCCTCGGTCATGGAGCGGAGCAGGTCCATGACGTCGCGGGAGACCGAGGCGTCGAGCGCGCTGGTCGGCTCGTCGGCGAGGAGGAGCTTCGGCCTGGAGCACATCGCCAGCGCGAGCATGACGCGCTGCCGCATGCCGCCGGAGAGCTCGTAGGGCCGGAGCTTGAGGACCCGGTCGGTGTCCTTGAGGCCGACGCTGACCAGCCACTCGGCCGCCTTGGCGCGGGCCTCCTTGCGACTGACCTTCGACAGGCCGCGCATGACGTCGACGAACTGCGAGCCGACGGTGGCGACCGGGTCCAGCGAGGTCATCGCGTTCTGGAAGACCATGGACATGCCGGGGGTGCGCCGCGGGATCGGGGCGATCCTGCCTCGGCGTACGGGCTTGCCGTCGAAGGCGAACTCCTCGAACTCCGTCGTCGCGCCGACGGCGGTGAGCAGGCCGGCGATGGCCAGCGCCAGCGTGGTCTTGCCGGAGCCCGACTCACCGACGACGGCGACGTGCTCGCCCCGAGCGATGCTGAAGCTCGCCCCCTTGACCGCCGGGATGGTCGTGCCCTTGGGCCCGGCGTAGTGAACGGACGCGTTCTTGATGGCCAGCAGTGCTGCGGTGTCGTCACTCATGGGAAGCCCCTTTGATCAGAACTCGAGAAGGTTGTCGCGGAAGTGGTCGAAGCTGTAGGCGGTGCGGGTGAGGCCCCTCCTCTGCAGAGCCGGCACGAGCCCGTCGGCGATCTCGCTGATCCACCGCCGGTTGAGGTCGAAGTTGGCGAAGAGGAAGCCGTCGCCGCCGACCTCCTGCATGACCTCGTCCATCTGCGCCGCCACGGTGTCCGGAGTGCCGACGAACTCCATGCCGCCGAACTCCTGGCGCGCGATCTGGCGCGGCGTCTTCCCGATGGCCTGGGCGATCATCTGCTGATGGCCGTTGGTCGTCGTGCCCTCGGGGATGACCTCGTCCATGTCCCACTGGGCGAAGTCGATGCCGGAGTGACGCGACAGGTGCAGCAGGGAGAGCTCGGGGTGGGCCTCGGCGAAGTCGCGCTGCCGGCGGTGCTTGTCGCGGGCCTCCTCGTCGGTCTCGCCGAGGACGGGGGAGATGACGAAGAGGACCTTGGCGTCGTCGGGGTTGCGGCCGTGCTCGATCGCGAGCCGCCGGATGTCCTCGCGGAACGCCTTCATCCCGTCCACGCCGGTGCGGACCCCGGAGATGATCGCGTTGGCCGCCCGCGAGGCGAACTGCTTGCCGCGCGGCGAGCCGCCGGCCTGGACGAAGGCGGGCAGGCCCTGCGGCGACTGGGGCGCGTTCAGGGGGCCGCGCGAGGAGAAGTACTTCCCGACGAAGTCGACCGTGTGCACCTTGCGGTAGTCCGCCCACGTCTGGGTCGCCTCGTCCAGCAGCACGGCGTCCTCGTCCCACGAGGTCCAGAGCCTGCAGGCGAGGTCGAAGAACTCCTCGGCGATGTCGTAGCGCTCGTCGTGCTCGATCTGCTCGTCGAGGCCGAAGTTCTGCGCCGAGCGATGCGAGGAGCCGGTGACGATGTTCCAGCCGGTGCGGCCCTGCGACATGTGGTCGAGGGTGTTGATCGTCCGGGCGAGGAGGTAGGGGTGGTACTCCGTGACCGAGAGCGTGGGGACGATGCCGATGTTCCGGGTGTGCCAGTTCATCAGCGGCGCCAGGACGCTCGGGTCCATCTTCGGGGTGGCCGTCGCCGACTTCACGTAGGCCTCGAAGGAGCTGCCATAGGCGTCGGGCACGTAGGAGGAGTCCTCGATGATGATGAAGTCGAACCTCGCCCGCTCCAGCGCCCGGGCGACGTCGATCCACAGCTGCGGGTCCCACCAGTCGACGCCGCCGCGACCCGACCACGTCCTGCCCCACGACTTCACGCCGAAGCCTCCGGCTCCGAAGAGGGCGAGGTGGAACGGGTTCGCTGACATCGGCGGCTGCCTTTCCGATCGGTGGTCCATGAGCGGGCGGATTCAAGGTAGGAAGGCGGAGTAACGAGGCTTTGCGTCCCGGCGTAAGGGTTTGATTGCGCCGCTGTTTCCGCGGTAACGCGCGACACCCTCGTCCCGCGGGAGAGCCGTCCTGGAACGGCCTGCGTCAGAACTCGAGCAGGTTGTCCCGGAACTGGTCGAAGCTGTACTCCTGCCGGGTCAGGCCCCGCTTCCGCAGTGCGGGCGCCAGGCCGTCGGCGATCTCGCTGATGTAGCGCCGGTTGAGGTCGCGGTTGGCGATCAGGAAGCCGTCGCCGCCGACCTCCTGCATGACCTCGTCCATCTGCGCCGAGACCGTGTCCGGCGAGCCGACGAACTCCATCGCCCCCAGACCGTGCGCGATCACCTGGCGCGGGGTCTTGCCGATCGCCTGCGCCATCGACTGCTGATGGCCGTTGGTGGTCGTCCCCTCGGGGATCACCTCGTCGAGCCCCCATTGCGAAAAGTCGATCATCGAGTGCCGTGAGAAGTGCAGCAGCGACAGCTCGGGGTGCTCGAGGGCGAAGGCCTTCTGCCGCTCGCGCTTGTCCCGGGCCTCGGCGTCGGTCTCGGACACGACCGGGGAGACCAGGAAGAGCACCTTGGCGTCGTCGGGGTTCCTGCCCTGTTCGGCCGCGAGCCGGCGTACGTCGTCGCGGAAGGCCTTCATCGCCTCGGGGCCGCCCTCGACACCGCAGATGACGGCGTTGGCGGCGCGGGCCCCGAATCGCTTGCCGCGGGGCGAGCCGCCGGCCTGGACGAAGGTGGGGAGTCCCTGCGGCGACTGGGGCGCGTTGAGCGGACCGCGGGAGGAGAAGTACCTCCCCTCGAAGTCGACGGTGTGGACCTTCGTGTGGTCGGCCCAGGTCTGGGTCTCCTCGTCGAGGACGACGGCATCGGGCTCCCAGGAGGTCCACAGCCGGCAGGCCAGGTCGAAGAACTCGTCGGCCACGTCGTAGCGCTCGTCGTGCTGGCGGTGGCCTGGGTAGCCGAAGTTCTGGGCGCCCGCGTCGTTGGAGCCGGTGACGATGTTCCAGCCGGTGCGGCCCCGCGACATGTGGTCGAGGGTGTTGATCTTCCTCGCCAGGAGGTAGGGGTGGTACTCGCTGACCGACAGGGTGGGGACGATGCCGATCTTCTCGGTGAAGAAGCTCATCAACGGCGCCAGCACGGTCGGGTCCATCTTCGGGGTGGCCGTGGCGGACTTCACGTAGGCCTCGAAGCTGCCGCCGTAGGTGTCGGGGACGTAGGAGGAGTCCTCGATGATGATGAAGTCGAACTTCGCCCGCTCGAGCGCCCGGGCGAGGTCGATCCACAGCTGCGGGCTGGTCCAGTCGGTGCCGCCCCGGCCGGCCCACGTCGTGGCCCACGACTTCACGCTGAAGCCGTCGGCGCCGAACCAGACGAGGTGGAAGGGGTCTGCTCCCATGGTCGCGCCTCCTCAGAACTCAAGGAGGTTGTCGCGGAACTGGTCGAAGCTGTACTCCTGCCGGGTCAGGCCCCGCCTCTGGAGTGCGGGCGCCAGGCCGTCGGCGATCTCGCTGATGTAGCGCCGGTTGAGGTCAAAGTTGGCGAAGAGGAAGCCGTCGCCGCCGACCTCCTGCATGACCTCGTCCATCTGCGCCGCCACGGTCGCGGGCGAGCCGACGAACTCCATCGCCCCGAGCCCGTCGTTCGCGATCTGGCGCGGCGTCCGGCCGACGGCCTGGGCCATCATCTGCTGGTGGCCGTTGGTGGTCGTGCCCTCGGGGATCACCTCGTCGAGGTCCCACGTGGAGAAGTCGATCATCGAGTGCCGGGACAGGTGGAGCAGGGAGAGCTCGGGGTGCTCGACGGCGAAGGCCTTCTGCCGCTCGCGCTTCTCGCGAGCCTCCTCGTCGGTCTCGCCGACGACCGGGGAGACCAGGAAGAGGACCTTGGCGTCGTCGGGGTTGCGGCCGTGGCCCTTGGCCTGCTCCTTGATGTCCGCCCGGAACCTCTTCATCGCCTCCACGCCGCCCTCGACGCCGGAGATGATCGCGTTGGCCGCCCGCGAGGCGAACTGCTTGCCGCGCGGGGACCCCCCGGCCTGGACGAACGTCGGCAGGCCCTGCGGCGACTGCGGCGCGTTGAGCGGACCACGGGAGGAGAAGTACCTCCCCTCGAAGTCGACGGTGTGGACCTTCGTGAAGTCCCCCCACGTCTGGGTGGCCTCGTCGAGGACCACCGCGTCGGGCTCCCAGGAGGTCCACAGCCGGCAGGCCAGGTCGAAGAACTCCTCGGCCACGTCGTAGCGCTCGTCGTGGGGCTTGTGCCCCGGGTACCCGAAGTTCTGCGCCCCGGCGTCGTTGGAGCCGGTGACGATGTTCCAGCCGGTGCGGCCCCGCGACATGTGGTCGAGGGTGTTGATCTTCCGGGCGAGCAGGTAGGGGTGGTACTCGCTGACCGACAGCGTCGGCACGATGCCGATCTTCTCGGTGAAGAAGCTCATCAACGGCGCCAGGACCGTGGGATCCATCTTGGGCGTCGCGGTCGCCGACTTCACGTAGGCCTCGAACGTCCCGCCGTACGCGTCGGGCACGTAGGAGGAGTCCTCGATGATGATGAAGTCGAACCTCGCCCGCTCCAGCGCCTGCGACAGGTCGATCCACAGCTGCGGGTTGGCCCAGTCCTCGCCTCCGCCGCCGCCGGACCACGTCTTGCCCCACGACTTCACGCCGTAGCCGCCGGCGCCGAACCAGGCGAGGTGGAAGGGATTGGCACTCATTGTCGATGACCTTTCGTTGAGGATGGTGCGGCGGACCTGGCCGTCAGAAGGCGAGCAGGTTCTCCTTGAGCGTCTGGTGCGGGTACGACGTCCGCACCAGGCCCCGGCGCTGCAGCTCGGGCGCGACGCCGGAGCAGACGGCGTCGATGTAGCGGCGGGTGTGGGGAGCGGCGAGCAGCAGGAACCCGTCGCCGCCGACCTCCTCCATCAGCGCCTCCATCTGGTCGGCCACCGACGTCGGGGTGCCGATGACCTGGGGCCCGAGCTGGGCGCGCTCGGAGAGCGACTGCCGCAGGGTCTTCCCCTTGTTGCGGTCCATCAGGTCCTGCAGCACCGACTGGTGGCCGTTGGTCGTGAGGTCCTGCGGGAAGGGGGCGTCGAGGTCGTACGCCGAGAAGTCGATCTCGGTGACCGCGGCCGTCATCGCGAGGACCTTCTCGATCGCGAGCGGGTCCTCCATGCCGAAGAGCCGGTGGTGCTGCTCCCGGGCCTCCTCCTCGGTCTCCCCGATGACCGGGGAGAGGTGGAAGAGCACCTTGATGTCGTCGGGGTCGCGGCCGAACCTCTCCGCGCGGGCACGGATGTCCTCGCGGTACTCCTTCATCTTCGACACGATCGGCTGGGTCACGACGATCGCGTTGGCGTGCTTGGCGGCGAAGTCACGGCCCCGCGGGGAGCCGCCCGCCTGGCAGATGGGCAGCACGCCCTGCGGCCCCGGCGGCATGTTGAGCGGCCCGCGGACCTTGAAGTACTTCCCGACGTGGTCGAGCCGGTGCACCTTGGTGTGGTCGGCGTAGTGGCCGGTCTCCCGGTCCATCACGATCGCGTCGGGCTCCCAGGACTCCCAGAGCCTCTTCACGACCTCGACGTGCTCCTCGGCCATGTCGTAGCGCTCGTCGTGGGGCAGCAGCTGGTCGATGCCGTAGTTCTGCGCGGCGATGTCCTCCGAGGAGGTGACGACGTTCCAGCCGACGCGGCCGCGGGTCAGGTGGTCCATCGTGGCCATCACCCGGGCGAGGATGAAGGGCGGGTAGAAGGAGGTCGACCCGGTCGCGATCAGGCCGATGTGCTTGGTCTCCCGCGCCAGGATGGGCAGCATCGGGAAGGGGTCCAGCTTCGGCGAGTGCAGGCCGTGCTTGAGGTCCAGCTCCTCGGTCCCGCCCATCGCGTCGGAGACCATCGTCGAGTCCTCGAACATGATGAAGTCGAAGCCCGCTCGCTCCATCTGCTTGATCATCGAGATGTGGTACTCGCCGGTCATCCACTCCTCACCCGAGACGCCGCCCCAGGGGCTGCGCCACGCGGGCGGGTTGAACGAGGTGAACCAGGCGAGGTGGAAGGGCTTAGCCATGGCGTCTCCTACTGCCGGCGCCTCAGAAGGCGAGCAGGTTCTCCTTGAAGGTGGCGTGCGGGTAGTCCTCGCGGATCAGCCCGCGGCGGCGGAGCTCGGGGGCGAGGCCCGAGCAGACCTCGTCGATGTAGCGGCGGGTGGTGGGGAACATGAAGAGGAAGCCGTCGCCGCCGGTCGCGTCGGCGATCGCCTCGAGCTGGTCGGCGACCGTCGCGTTCGTGCCGTAGAGCGGCGGTCCGAACTGGGTCCGCTCGGAGATGGCCTGGCGGAGGGTCTTGCCCTTGTTGCGCCGCATCCAGTCGTCGAGGATCGACTGGTGGCCGTTGGTCGTGAGGTCCTGCGGGAAGGGCTCGTCGAGGTCGAACTGGCTGAAGTCGATCTCGGTGGTGCCGGAGATGCCCGCGAGGGTGCGCTCGGCCTGGAGCGGGTCGCGCAGCTCGAAGCGCTGCTCGTAGAGCTCCTTCGCCGCCTCGTCGGTCTCGGCGAGGACG
This sequence comes from Nocardioides sp., assembly GCF_047607365.1. Taxonomy (GTDB): domain Bacteria; phylum Actinomycetota; class Actinomycetes; order Propionibacteriales; family Nocardioidaceae; genus Nocardioides. The sequence continues at coordinate 14,298 of NZ_JASGDD010000062.1, forward strand.
GGCGACACCTGGAACAGCACCTTCACCTCGTCGGGGTCGCGGCCGTAGGCCTCGGCCCGCGCCCGGATGTCGGCGCGGTACTCGGTGAGGTACTCCACCCGCGGGTTGGTCGCGACGATGGCGTTGGCGTGCTTGGCCGCGAGCGCGCGCCCCTTCTCCGAGCCACCGGCCTGGCAGATGACCGGGTGGCCCTGCGGCCCGGCCGGGAAGTTCAGCGGCCCCCGGACCTTGAAGTACGTCCCGACGTGGTCGATGGTGTGCACCTTGGTGTGGTCGCCCCAGACGCCGTTCTCGCGGTCCTGCACGATCGCGTCCGGCTCCCAGGAGTCCCACAGCGCCTTGACGACCTCGACGAACTCGTCGGCCATGTCGTAGCGCTCGTCGTGGTCGAGCAGCTTGTCGATGCCGTAGTTCTGCGCGGCGATGTCCTCCGAGGAGGTCACGACGTTCCAGCCGACCCGTCCGCCGGTGAGGTGGTCCATCGTGGCCATCACGCGCGCCAGGATGTACGGCGGGTAGAAGGTCGAGGAGCCGGTCGCGATCAGGCCGATGTGCTTGGTCTCGCGCGCCAGGATCGGCAGCAGCGGGAAGGGGTCCATCTTCGGCACGCCCAAGGGGTGCTTGAGGCTGACCTCGGTGCTGCCGCCGTAGTGCTCCCCGACGTACGTCGAGTCCTCGAACATGATGAAGTCGAAGCCCGCCCGCTCCATCTGCTTGATCAGCGAGATGTGGTAGTCGCCCGTCCACCAGTCGTCGGCGGCCTCGCCGGCCCAGGGGCCGCGCCAGGCGGGCATGTTGAAGGAGGTGAACATCGCGAGATGGAAGGGCTTGGCCACGGTGGTCCTTTCGCGGGCCGTGAGGGGCGGGAACGCTGGTCAGGGGGTGGGCTGGGAGGGCTACGTCACGGGACGAGACCGCCGAGGACGAGCTCGAGGCCGAGACGCGCGGCCAGGGTCTCCCCCGTCTCCCCCGGCCCACCGGGCGCCGGCCCGGCGCCGTCGGCGAGGGCGGCCGTGATGTCGGCGGCCGTGGCGGAGGTCGCGACCAGGGCCACGCCGTCGAGGAACAGGTCGGTCGCGCTCGCGAGCGCGTCGGCG
>NZ_JASGDD010000063.1:0-16081 GCF_047607365.1 Nocardioides sp.
CTGCGGCCACGCCCGCGGCGCGGGCCTCGGCGGCGAGCTCGGCGGCGGCGAGCGCCGACCCGACCTCGACCCGCACGGCACTCAGCCCGACGACGGTCACGTCCACGCCGACAGTGTCGCGCACGGCGCGGGCCGGGGATTTGTTCACACACACGTTGCGCGTGGCGACTTGATCCTCGCGAGGGCGATTGATTCCATGGCAAAGGAAGAGGGCCCGCCGATGGTATGAGCATCAGCGGGCCCTCCATCGCTTCCGCGGCTCTGACCCAAGGGTCCGCCTACTTCTGCGAATCGATCCGCTTCCCGGCTTCCGGTCTCCCGTCCGCCGCTCGGCTTCTCGATGGGTATTTTCTACGCCCACCGAGGAGGGTCGGACAAGGGCCCGCGCGACATTCCCTCGGTTCCACATGCCCCTCCACCGACGGCGGCCCGAACTCCACAGCTTCGGGCCGTTATGCACCACACCCGGTCTAGACCTGTGCATGCGGTTGTGGACATCGCCCCACCGCTCAGAGCCCGCGGAGCTCCCAGCCGGCGCTCTCGAGCGCCCACCGGACCTCGCGGGCGTGGGCGACGGCGCCCGGCGAGTCGCCGTGGACGCACAGCGAGCGGACCACGGGCGCGAGCGCGAGGGCGTTGGCGACGATCTCGCTCTCGTCGGTCACCAGCGCTCCCGGCCGGTCGCGCGGGCGCAGCGAGTCGCCGTCGTACGCGCGATCGGGGAAGCCCTCGAGGATCGTCTCCCGCCCGGCGGCCGCGGCGAGGGAGAGCAGCGATCCCGGCATCCCCAGCACCGGCAGCGCGCCCGAGCCCGCGAGCACGGCGGAGGCCTGCTCGGGGTCCCGGCGGACGCGGTGGTAGAGCGCTCCGTGCGGCTTGAGATAGCGCACCTCCACGCCCTCGGACGCCGCGATCGAGGCGAGCGTGCCGACCTGGTCGGCGACCTGCTCGGTCAGCACCGACGAGGCGACCTCGAGCTCGACGCGGCCGAAGCGCTCGCGGTCGGCGTAGGACACCTGGGCGCCGATCGACACACCCCACCCGGCGGCCAGGGCGCACACGCGCCGCATGATCGGCGCCGATCCGGCGTGGTAGCCGCAGGCCACGTTGGCCGACGTCACGAACCCCAGCAGCGCCTCGTCGTCGGTGACCTCCTCGCCCAGGTCGGCGTTGAGGTCCACGATCCCGGGCTCGGCGTGCTGGTCGGGGCCGTCGGTCACAGCCCCGAGGATAGGGTCACCCGCATGCCCGACGCCGCACCCGTTGCCCCTCTCGCGCCCGCACGCCCGCAGACCACGGAGCATCACGGCCGCGTCCGCGTGGACGACTACGAGTGGCTCCGCGACAAGGAGAGCCCGGAGGTCATCGCCTTCCTCGAGGCCAACAACGCCTGGACCGAGGCGCGCACCGAGCACCTCGCGGGGCTGCGCCAGGACATCTTCGACGAGATCAAGGCCCGCACCCTCGAGACCGACCTCTCCCTGCCGGTCCGCCGCCGTGGCTACTGGTACTACGGCCGCAGCTTCGCCGGCAGGGAGTACGGCGCCAGCTGCCGTGTCCCGGTCGCGGACCCCGCCGACTGGACCCCGCCGACGCCCGCCACGGACGTCGCGCCCGACCAGCCGGCGCTGCCCGGGGAGGAGGTGCTGCTCGACCTCGACGCGCTCGCCGAGGGACACGACTTCTTCAGCCTGGGCGGCTCGGCCGTCTCCCCCACGACCACCCTGCTGGCCTGGGCCACCGACGTCGTCGGCGACGAGCGCTACACGATCCGGGTCAAGGACCTCGCCACCGGCGGGGAGCTGCCCGACGTCATCACCGGCGCCATGGGCGGAGCCACGTGGGACCGCGGCGGCGACGCGTTCTACTACTCGACGGTCGACGAGTCGTGGCGCCCGGACAAGATCTGGCGGCACACGCTCGGCACCGACCAGGCCGAGGACGAGCTGGTCTTCCACGAGCCCGACGAGCGGTTCTGGACCGGTCTCGGCCGCAGCCGGACCGACCGCTTCCTCCTGATCGAGTCCGGGGCCAAGATCACCACCGAGGTGCGCTATCTCGACCTCGACGCCGCCCCGGGCACCCCGGGCGCCGGCTGGCAGGTCTTCGCCGCCCGTGAGGAGGGCGTCGAGTACGGCCTCGAGCACGCCGTGCTCGGCGGCGAGGACGTCTTCCTCGTCCACCACAACGGCAACGGCCCCGACTTCGAGATCGCGGTCGCGCCCCTCGCGCCGACGCCGCGGGAGCAGTGGCGGCCGCTGATCGCCCACGACCCCGCCGTACGCCTCGAGGGGGTGGACGCCTTCGCGACCCACCTCGTCGTGCACCAGCGCAGCGGCGGGCTCACCCAGCTGCGCATCCTCGACCTCGGCGGCGAGGGCGACGCCGAGGCCGTCACCGACGACTACCTCGTGAAGTTCGACGACGAGCTCTACACGATCGGCGCCGGCGGCAACCCCGACTTCCACCAGCCCACGGTGCGGCTCGGCTACACCACGATGCGCCGGCCGAGCTCGGTCTACGACTACGACGTCGCCACCCGCTCGCTGACGCTGCGCAAGCAGCAGCCCGTGCTGGGCGGTTACGACGCGGACGACTACGAGGAGCACCGGCTCTGGGCGACCGCGCCCGACGGCGAGCGGGTGCCGATCTCCATCGTCGTACGCCGGGACGCCCGTGCGGCGGGCCCGGTGCCGGTCCACCTCTACGCCTACGGCTCCTACGAGCACTCGATCGACCCGGGCATGTCCGTCGCGCGGCTCTCGGTCCTCGACCGCGGGGCGGCCTTCGCGATCGCCCACGTCCGCGGCGGCGGCGAGCTCGGCCGCCGCTGGTACGACGACGGGAAGCTGCTCCACAAGCGGAACACGTTCACCGACTTCATCGCGGCCGCCGAGCACCTCGTCGCCTCCGGCTGGACGACGCCCGGCGCGATCGTGGCCGAGGGCGGCAGCGCGGGCGGCCTTCTCATGGGCGCCGTCGCCAACCTCGCCCCCGAGGGACTCCTCGGCGGCATCGTCGCGAGCGTGCCGTTCGTCGACAACCTGACGACGATGCTCGACGCCACCCTCCCTCTGACCGTCGTCGAGTACGACGAGTGGGGCAATCCCGAGGCCGACCCGGAGGTGTACGACTATCTGGCGTCGTACGCGCCCTATGACAACGTCTCCGACCGGGCCTATCCCCCGATCCTCGCCGAGACCAGCCTCAACGACACCCGGGTGCTCTACGTCGAGCCGGCGAAGTGGGTCGCGCGCCTGCGTGCCGTCGCCGGTGCCGACGTGCTGCTGCGCACCGAGATGGCGGCCGGCCACGGCGGCGTCTCGGGCCGCTACAAGGGCTGGCACGACCGCGCGTTCTCCCTCGCCTGGATCCTCGACCGGCTGGGAGCGGGACCGGAGCGCTGAGGGGAGCGCTACGAGGGCGCTGCTGAATATTGCCTGAGATTGGGAGATCCGGAAACCTCCGCGCGCGCTGAGACGTCTGAACTTGCGAGAGATGACATGCATAGCCGGGGAATCCACCGGCTACTACGCACGTTGAGTCGAGTGCAGGCCTGAGCCTGCCGGTTGAAGGAGGGTCCCATGGCAACACGCACCGCCACCCGAGAGATCGAAGGCCGCGACAGCGTCGGCCTGTACCTCGACGAGATCTCGCGCACCGATCTCCTCGACGCCGCCAAGGAGGTCGAGCTCTCCAAGGCGATCGAGGCCGGGCTGATGGCCCAGAGCCTGCTCGCCCAGGGCAAGGTCGGCGCCAAGGCCCCCGGCCGGGCGACCCGCGCGGAGCTCGAGTGGCTGGTCGAGGAGGGTGAGCGCGCGGTCCAGCAGTTCATCAACGCCAACCTCCGGCTCGTCGTCTCCATCGCACGGAAGTACGGCCGGGCCCAGATGCCGATGCTCGACCTGATCCAGGAGGGCAACACCGGTCTCATTCGCGCGGTCGAGAAGTTCGACTACACCAAGGGCTACAAGTTCTCCACCTACGCCACGTGGTGGGTCCGCCAGGCCATCACCCGCGGCATCGCGCAGCAGGCCCGCGTCGTGCGCCTCCCCGTCCACGTCGTCGAGGAGCTCAACCAGATCGGCGGCGCCCGCCGCGCGCTCGAGCGCAAGCTAGGCCGCGAGCCGGAGGCCGAGGAGATCGCCCTGGAGCTCGGCTTCGACCTCGACCGCGTGATCGACCTGATGTCGTGGGGCCGCGAGCACATCAGCCTCGACGCGCCCGTCGACGACGACGGCGACACCTCCCTGGGCGACCTGATGGCCCTCGAGTCCGCTCCCGGCCCCGACTCCGAGGTGCTCGACGGCGAGTCGAAGCACCTGCTCGAGGAGCTGGTCAACCAGCTCGACGAGCGTGCGGCCGACATCATCCGCTCCCGCTACGGCCTCACCGACGGCCGGCAGCACAAGCTCGCCGACATCGGCGCCAAGCACGGCATCAGCGCCGAGCGCGTCCGGCAGCTCGAGCGGGAGGCCCTGCAGAAGCTCCGCCGCCTGGGCGACCCCGAGATCGCGGCCTAGGCCCCCAGCTCCTCGAAGACCTCCGTGACACGATCGCGGAGGTCTTCGACGGTTTCGGTGTTCTCCACGACGTACGTCGCCGCGGCGAGCCGCTGCTCGCGCGGGAGCTGCGCGGCGATCCGGGCCTCGGCGTCCTCGCGGGACATGCCGCGGTCGCGCACCATCCGCTCGACCTGGACCTCCGTGGGGACGTCGACGACGATCACCGCGTCGAAGCTGCCCTGCTGGCCGGTCTCGACGAGGAGCGGGATGTCGTGGACGACCAGCGCCCCTGCGGGCGCGGCCTCGACAAGCTCGCGCGAGCGCTCGGCGACGAGCGGCCAGACGATCCCCTCGAGGATCTGCCGCTTCGCGGGATCGGCGAAGACGATCGCCCCGACGGCCGCCCGGTCCATCTCGCCGGAGGCGGTGAGCACCTCGGGACCGAACGCCGCGACGACCTGCTCCAGTCCGGGAGTGCCCGGCGCGACCACCTCCCGCGCGATGAGGTCGGAGTCGACGATCACCGCACCCAGCTCCGCGAGGATCCGCGACACCGTGGACTTCCCCGACGCGATCCCACCCGTCAGCCCCACCCGCACGGGCCACAGGCTACCGGGCAGTGCGCGGGTCCAGGATCATGCATGTGCGCGACGACACCCCGCGAGGTCCCCCGACACGCCGGACGGAATCGTGCATGTGCGGGGTTGGGGCAGGATCAGCCCGGGCGGTTCGCGGCGAGCAGGCGGGCGAGGAGCCGGCCGAGCTCGGCACGATCGGGCTCGGCGAGCACCGAGAGGTACGCGTCGGCCTCCGCGACGCGAGCCGCGTTGAGCTGCTCGTGCAGGGCGATGCCCTCCTCGGTGGGAGCGACGACCACGGCCCGCCGGTCGTCGGCATCGGGCGCACGGCGTACGAGGCCGCGGGCCTCGAGCGCGTCCACCACCTCGGTGGCCGACCGGGGCACGATGCCGAGCTGGTCCGCGACGGCGGAGAGCCGCAGGCCGGGAGCCTGCACGATGGCCCGGAGGGCGCGCGCCTTGCCCGGGGTCAGTTCGTAGGGGGCCATCAGGGCGAGGTAGCGGTGCCGCAGCGCCCGGGCGGCGGCACCGAGCAGGTCGGCGGTGCTCTCCTCGCGGCCGTTCACGGGAATGATCCTAACCGATCGCGTGTTAGCCTCATAGTGAGTTAACCTCAGCAATTGAAGGTGGTGCGCATGAGTGAGATCAGCGCTCTCGGGCCCCTGGGATCCGCGGGTCCCCCCGGCCGTCCCCCGACGACCCGCGACCCCAGCAGCACCCGCGCCGACCGCGCGCAGCTCGACGAGCATCCGATCCAGCTGCGCCGCATCGGCGGCCTCTTCCGCGCCCACCGCAGGGCGCTCGCCCTGGTCGTCGCGCTCATCACCCTGAGCTCGGCGATCGGCCTCGCCCAGCCCTTCCTCGTCCGGCACGTCATCGACGTCGCGCTCCCCGGCCAGGACGTGAGCCTGCTGGTCTGGTGCGTGCTCGGCATGGTCGGCGTCGCCGTCGCGACGGCCGGCCTCGGCGTACTCCAGACCCTCATCTCCACCGGCATCGGCCAGCGGGTCATGCACCGCCTGCGCAGCGACCTGTTCGCGCACCTGCAGCGCCAGAGCGTCGACTTCTTCACCCGGACCCGCGGCGGCGAGATCCAGTCCCGGATCGTCAACGACATCGGCTCCATGCAGTCGGTCGTCACGAGCACCGCGACCGCCATCGCGGCCAACGTCACCGTCGTGATCGGCACGATCGTGGCCATGGTCGCCATGGACTGGCGCCTGGCCCTGCTCTCGCTGGTCGTGCTGCCTCCCGCGGTGATCACGACGCGCCAGGTGGCCCGCACCCGCTACCGCCTCACCAACGCCCGGCAGCGCAAGCTCGCCGACCTCCACGTCCAGGTCGAGGAGGGGCTGTCGGTCAGCGGCATCCTGCTCGCCAAGACGCTGGGCGCCTCCCCCACCCTGAGCCGCCGCTTCGAGGACACCTCCCACGAGCTGGTCGACCTCGAGATCCGCAGCCAGCTCGCCGGCCGCTGGCGGATGGCCTTCATGCAGGTGATCTTCGCGATCATCCCGGCCGTCCTCTACCTCGCGGCCGGCCTGCCGGTGACCCGCGAGGGCGTCACGATCGGCACCCTGGTCGCCTTCATCTCGCTCCAGGGCACGCTCTTCCGGCCGCTCATGGGCCTGCTCAACGTCGGCGTCGACGTGACCGCGTCGCTGGCCCTGTTCAGCCGGATCTTCGAGTACCTCGACCTGCCCGTCGAGATCGACGACCCGGCCGAGCCCGTCACGATCGGCGTGCCGCGAGGCGAGGTGCGCCTCGACCACGTCAGCTTCGCGTACGACGGCACGCATCCCGTCCTGCACGACATCACCCTCGACGTGCCGGCCGGATCGTCCCTCGCCCTGGTCGGCGCGACCGGGTCGGGCAAGACGACGCTCGCCGGCATGGTCGCGCGCCTGCACGACCCGGACACCGGAGGTGTGAGCATCGACGGCGTCGACCTGCGCGACCTGCGCCTGGCCGACCTGGCCGAGCTCGTCGGCGTGGTCACCCAGGAGACCTACCTGCTCCACGCCACCGTCCGGGAGAACCTCCGCCACGCCCGTCCCGACGCGACCGACGAGCAGATCGAGTCCGCCGCGCGCGCCGCGCAGATCCACACGCTGATCGAGTCGCTGCCCGAGGGCTACGACACGATGGTCGGCTCACGCGGCCACCGGTTCTCCGGCGGCGAGCAACAGCGCCTGGCGATCGCCCGGACGATCCTGCGCGACCCGCAGGTGCTCGTGCTCGACGAGGCGACCAGCGCGCTGGACAACACCACCGAGCGCGAGGTGCAGGCGGCTCTCGACGAGCTCTCCCGCGGGCGCACCACCATCACCATCGCCCACCGCCTCTCCACCGTCCGCGAGGCCGACCAGATCGCCGTCCTCGACCACGGCCGGGTCGTCGAGCTGGGCACCCACGAGCAGCTCCTGCTCGCGGGCGGGCGCTACGCGGACCTGGTGCGCGGCGGCCTCTCGATTCAGCAGGACGTCACCGCGCACCACGCCCTCAGCAGGCGAACCGCTTCCGGTATGCCTGCGGGGACAGGCCCCGCACGCGGGTGAAGTGGTGCCGCAGGGTGGCCGCGTTGCCGAAGCCGGTCTCGGCGGCGATCCACTCCACCGAGCGGTCCGAGCGCTCGAGCAGCTGCTCGGCGCGCAGCACCCGCTGGCCGGTGATCCAGGCGTGGGGCGTGGCGCCGGTCTCGGCGCGGAAGCGGCGCGCGAAGGTGCGCGGGGACATCAGCGAGCGGCGCGCCAGGGTCGGCACGTCGAGCTCCTCGTGGAGGTTCTCGACGATCCACTCCAGCAGCGAGCCGAAGGTCTCGGTGTCCGGCTCGACGACGGCCCGGTCGATGAACTGGGCCTGTCCCCCGTCGCGCAACGGCGGCACCACCATCCGGCGCGCGATCTGGGCGGCCACGGCCGCGCCGTACTCCTGCCGCCAGATGTGGAGGCTGGCGTCCAGGCCGGCGGCCGTGCCCGCACTGGTCACGATCTGGCCGGCATCGACGTAGAGCACCTCCGGGATCACCTTGGCCTCCGGGTGGAGCCGCTGCAGCTTGTCGGTGTACATCCAGTGCGTCGTGCACTCATGGCCGTCCAGCAGCCCTGCGGCGCCGAGGGCAAAGGCACCCGAGCACAGCGTCAACAACCGGGCCCCACGGTCGTAGCCGGCCCAGAGCACCTCGGCGACGCCGTCGGGCAGCGTCTCCGGCGTCGTGTGCCCCATTGCCGGGATCACGATGAGGTCGGCCTCGGCGACGCGGCCCAGATCGTGCGGCGCCTCGATGCTGAAGCCCATCGAGGTGCGGACAGCGCCGGGTGTCGGCGAGCAGACCGCGAAGGCCGGGACCGGGATGTTCTCGTGACCGTCATTGCTGCGATCCAACCCGAAGGCCTCGCAGGCGGCTCCGAACTCGAAGGGGTTCAGCCCGTCCCAGATGACGGTCGCGACGTTGGTGAGCACCCGCTCAGCCTAGATGGCAGGAATTCGCTGAGCAATGGCATTCCTGCCAATGGTGGCAGGAAGTCGCGCAGACGAGACTTACTGCCATGAAGCCGATCTCAGCAGCGCAGCACGCCGCACTGGCCACCGTGCGGCACCTCACCCGTCCACGACCTCAGCAGAGGCCCGCCGCCCACCGCCCCGACAGCTCCCAGTGGGGCCTGTTCTGAGTCCCACGACGCGAAAGCCCCCGACCACCTGGCCGGGGGCTTTCGCGTCGAGCGGGAGGATCAGTTTCCGGTGAGCTTCTCGCGCAGCGCCTGGAGCGCCTCGTCGCTGGCGAGCGAGCCGGAGGTCTCCGTGCTCTCGCTGCTGTAGGACGTGCCCTCGCCGGCCTCGACCTCGGCCTGCTTGGCCTCGGCCTGCTGCTTGACGTGAGCCTCCCAGCGGGCGTGGGCCTGGGCGTACTGCTCCTCCCAGGCGGCCTTCTGGGTCTCGAAGCCCTCGAGCCACTCGCCCGTCTCCGGGTCGAAGCCCTCGGGGTAGATGTAGTTGCCCTGCTCGTCGTAGGTCGCGGCCATGCCGTAGAGGGTCGGGTCGAACTCCTCGATGTCCGCGGCGGTGGCGGTCTCGTTGGCCTGCTTGAGGGACAGCGAGATCCGGCGACGCTCGAGGTCGATGTCGATGATCTTGACCATCGCGTCGTCGTTGACCTGGACGACCTGCTCCGGGATCTCCACGTGGCGCTCGGCGAGCTCGGAGATGTGGACCAGGCCCTCGATGCCCTCCTCGACGCGAACGAACGCGCCGAACGGGACGAGCTTGGTGACCTTGCCCGGGACGATCTGGCCGATCTGGTGGGTCCGGGCGAAGTGCTGCCACGGGTCCTCCTGCGTCGCCTTGAGCGACAGGGAGACACGCTCGCGGTCCATGTCCACGTCGAGCACCTCGACGGTGACCTCGTCGCCCACGGCGACGACCTCGGACGGGTGGTCGATGTGCTTCCACGACAGCTCGGAGACGTGGACGAGGCCGTCGACGCCGCCAAGGTCCACGAAGGCGCCGAAGTTGACGATCGAGGAGACGACGCCCTTGCGGATCTGGCCCTTCTGGAGCTGAGTCAGGAAGCCGTGACGGACCTCGGACTGGGTCTGCTCGAGCCAGGCGCGGCGCGACAGGACGACGTTGTTGCGGTTCTTGTCGAGCTCGATGATCTTGGCCTCGAGCGTCTGGCCGACGTAGGGCTGCAGGTCGCGGACGCGACGCATCTCCACCAGCGACGCGGGCAGGAAGCCGCGCAGGCCGATGTCGACGATCAGGCCGCCCTTGACGACCTCGATCACCTGGCCCTCGACGACGCCGTCCTCCTCCTTGACCTTCTCGATCGTGCCCCAGGCCCGCTCGTACTGAGCGCGCTTCTTGGACAGGATCAGGCGACCCTCCTTGTCCTCCTTCTGGAGGACAAGGGCCTCGACCTCGTCGCCCACGGAAACGACCTCGTTGGGGTCGACGTCGTGCTTGATGGAGAGCTCGCGGGAGGGGATGACGCCCTCGGTCTTGTAGCCGATGTCGAGCAGGACCTCGTCCCGGTCGACCTTGACGATGGTCCCGGAGACCAGGTCACCGTCGTTGAAGTACTTGATGGTCTCGTCGATCGCGGCGAGGAAGGCCTCTTCGGACCCGATGTCGTTGACCGCCACCTGGGGGGCGTCGTAGTCCGGAAGAGCAGAGAGAGTCGTCATGGAGTAGAAGGAACCTTGGGTTTGATGGAGGTGCTCCCGCACGGACACACGCCCGCACGGAAAGCTGGACAGTCAAGCGTACGTCGGCGCGCACGCGGGAGTCCAACCGAGGCTGCACCACGGGACAATTGCAACGTAACTCCCACGGATTCTACTCGTTTTGGTAACAAGCGGCCGGGTGCACCCCTCTGGATGCCCGGCGCCCCCTTGCCAGGAGTCGCCATGCGCATCCGTCCCTCCCTCGCCGCGGCCGTGGGCCTCAGCACCCTCGGCCTCTACGCGATCGTCCTGCCCGACCTCGCGGAGGCGGCCACCACCGTGACGCCGACCCCGACGCCACCGCCCACCGCGGCGTACGCGGCGACCGCTCGGGCCGACATCCTCAGCCTCAACGCCGTGGGCATCCCCTCGCTCGGCAGCCTGGTGGGCGTCAAGGTCGGCGAGGCCCAGGGGCAGGTCGACAGCGACGGAGGCCTGAGCGCCGGCGGCGAGCCGGTGCTCTCCAAGGCGTTCGGCGGCGCCCTGTCGCTCACGGTGGCCGAGCAGGGCGGCGACCCGCTCTACTCCCTCCAGGGCGCGCCGCCGGACAACGCCGCGCCCACGAGCGGCTCGGGGACCACCATCGGCCAGCTCTCGCCGCTGGTGAGCGTCGGACTGGTCAACACCTCGGCGCAGGCCCGCTGGAACAGCGCGGCCTCCTGCGCGCCCGCCTCGCTCACGCCCGCGACCTCCACGGCGTCCACCGCGGACCTCACCGTCGTCGGCGGCACGGTCGGCGCGCTCACCCTCCCCTCCCTGATCGCGCTGCCCGGCACCGCCTCGGTCTCGGAGACGATCGCCCAGACCGAGAACGCCGCCACGGCCGCCGACGACCGCGGCGTCACCGCGACCACGACGAGCAACGTCGCCGCCGTCGAGTTCCTGGGCGGCGCGGTCAAGGTCGAGGTCAACCGGCAGCCCCGGCTCGTCGCCGGCGTCGACGGCGTCGGCCAGGGCACGGTCGAGTGGACCTCTCCCCTGCTCTCCGTCGAGGCCGGCGGCCAGGCCCTGACCATCCCGGCGGACGGCTCCCCGCTGGAGATCACCGACATCCCCGGCCTCTCGGCGCTCCTCGACGTCGAGCTGTCCCTCGGCCAGAAGACCGGCGAGACCACGACGACGACCACGGCCTCGGCCTCGGCGTCGCTCCTCCACGTCAAGATCTCGCTGCTCAGCGCCGTCGGCGGCCTCACGATCCTGGACACCGACGTGGTCCCGTTCAGCGTGGACGCCACGGTGCCCGCCGGCGGCATCGACTGCACCACCGACCCCGACGGCGACGGGCTCCCGACCGACGTCGAGAGCGCACTCGGCCTGGACCCCTACAACCCGGACACCGACGGTGACGGCGTGGCCGACGGGGCCGAGGACGCCGACGCCGACGGCATCAGCAACGTCGACGAGGTCACCGGCGCCCAGAACCCCGCGTTCGGCAACGAGCCGACCGACCCCGGCGACAGCGACTCCGACGACGACGGCTACTCCGACGGCGACGAGGTCTCGGCGGATCCGGCCACGAACCCGAACGACGCCTCGTCCCACCCGACGGCTCCGCCGGAAGCCGACACGACGGCCCCCGAGGCGCCGGTGATCGACCCGATCGCGCCCGCCACCGACACCACGCCGACCATCGCCGGCACCGCCGAGCCCGACTCGACCGTCACCGTGATCATCGACGGCGTCACGCTCGGCACCACCACGGCCGACGGCAGCGGCGACTGGACCTTCACCGTCCCGGACGGCAGCGCGCTCTCCCCCGGAGACCACGTGGTGACGGCGACGGCGACCGACGCCTCCGGCAACACCAGCGAGGTCTCCGATCCGGTCGTCGCGAGCATCACCGACACCAGCACGCCGGACACGACGGCGCCCGACGCCCCCGAGATCGACCCGATCCCCGCCGGCACCGACACCACCCCCGCCATCACCGGCACCGCCGAGCCGGGCTCGACCGTCACGATCTACGACGGTGGCACCGAGCTCGGCACCACGACCGCGAGCAGCTCCGGCACCTGGGCCACCACCGTTCCGGACGACAAGGCCCTCTCGGTCGGCGACCACACCATCACGGCCACGGCCACCGACGACGCCGGCAACACCAGCGGCCCCTCCGAGCCGGTCACGGCCACCGTCCAGGCGCCGGCGCCCGACCCGAGCGATCCCAACGGCGACAGCGACGGCGACGGCCTCACGGACGGCCAGGAGAAGACCCTCGGCACCAATCCGCTCAACGCCGACACCGACGGCGACGGCCTGACCGACGGCCAGGAGGTGAAGGGCCTCACGATCCACTCCAAGCTGCGACTCAAGGGCAAGGGGCCGGACAGGCGTCGCGCCAAGGCCAAGCCCACGCGGGTCACGTGGACGGTCAGGACCGACCCGCTGGTCGCCGACACCGACCACGACGGCCTCTCCGACGGCACCGAGGTCAGGGGGCTGGCCAACCGCAAGAGGTTCAAGCGCGGCGGCTTCGCGAAGTGGCTCCCGACCAACCCGGTGAAGGCCGACACCGATCGCGACGGCCTCGGCGACGCCCAGGAGCTCCGCGCCTACCGGACGAACCCGCTCGACTGGGACACCGACAACGGCGGCAGGAGCGACGGCTGGGAGGTCGCCCGCGGCTGGAGTCCCCTGACCAAGGGCAAGCTCGCCAAGCCGGCGAACACCACGAAGAGGTCGATGGACTGAGCACGCCCTAGCCTTGAAGGGTGAGTGAGCCCGAGGGACCGGCCCAGGGCCCGGTCGTCTTCGCCGAGCGGCGCGCCGTGAGCGAGGCGGAGTCGCGGCGGGCCAACGGCCCCGACTGGGACCGCTACGCCGACGAGTACCAGGCCACGCACGGCCCGTTCCTCGGCGACGCCGGGTTCGTGTGGGGGCCCGAGGGCGTCACCGAGGCGGAGCTGGGGATCCTCGGCGAGCTCGAGGGCAGGACGGTGCTGGACCTCGGATCGGGTGCCGGGCAGTGCGCCCGCTGGACGCGGAGCAGGGGCGCGACGTCGTACGGGCTCGATCTGTCGCACCGCCAGCTGCAGCACTCGCGCCGCCTGGACGAGTCCACCGGCGTCGCGGTGCCGAGCGTGCGGGCGACCGCGACCGCGATCCCCTTCGCCGACCGCTCCTTCGACGTCGTGTTCTGCTCCTTCGGCGCCCTGCAGTTCGTCGCGGACATCGCCGACGCGATCGCCGAGGTGGCCCGGGTGCTGCGCCCCGGCGGGCGGTTCGCGTTCTCGATCACGCACCCGACGCGGTGGATGTTCCCCGACGACCCGACCGCCGACGGGCTGGTGGCGAGCCAGTCCTACTGGGACCGCACGCCCTATGTCGAGGTGGACGTCGCGTCCGGCGCGACGTCGTACGCCGAGCACCACCGCACCCTCGGCGACTGGGTGTCGCTGCTGGCCTCCGCGGGCTTCCGGATCACCGACCTCGTCGAGCCGCAGTGGCCGGACGGCCACGAGCGGGTCTGGGGCGGATGGAGCCGTGCCCGGGGCGAGATCACCCCGGGCACGGCCATCTTCGGCGCGGACCTGCCGCGCTGAGGTCGGACAGACGCTCAGGCGTGCGTGAGCACCCGCTCGCGCTTCGCCGGTGTCGCGTCGGCCTTCGGCCGGCGGAGCAGGAAGACCGCCAGGGCGATCAGCGCGATGCCGAGGACGAGGCCGCCCCAGCGGACGACGACGTCGACCAGCCACAGCGACCGGCCGTTGTCCTTGGCCTGGTCGACGTTGGCCTTGATGGTGGCGTCGGTGTAGGTCACGTCGATGTCGAGCACGCTCGTGCCGTCGGGCAACGCGACCGTCTGCGTGCCGGACTGGTCGATGAAGGCCCCGGTGGTCGGGTCGACGTAGATGGTCTGCGTCGCCGCGTAGGTGCCCTCGGTGCCCTCGGCGATCTCCGCGTCGGTGGCGGGGATGTCGACGGTGAACTTGTAGGTCTCGAGGCCGTCGATCGTCCGGGTGCCGGCGTACGTCGCCGTCACGGCCTTGCCGAGCGTGCCGTCCCAGTAGGGGTAGCTCTTCTTCTCGACGCCGAACGGGAACTTGATGACGACGCCCTCGTAGGGCTTGACCTCGCTGGTGTCCTTGATCCACTTCGCCTGGTCCTTGACCGCCAGGCTGCCGTTGCGGTCGAGGGCGAACTTGTTGAGCCCGATGTTCACGACCGCGTCGTCGGTGGCCGCGAGCACGAAGTTGCCCTTGGCGTCGATGCAGTACTCGGTGGTGGTGGCGACGCAGCTGGTCTGCTGGATCGCGATCACGTCGCCGTTGGAAGCGTTCGGGTCCACCTGGGTGTGGGTGATGTAGGTGACGGGCACGGTGCCCTCGGACTTCGTCAGCAGCCCGGACGCAGTGCCGGTCAGCCGGGTGTACGAGTCGGTGTTGAGGGGGATGCGACGCGCGGCGTCGTGCCCCCAGAAGATGGCGACAGCGGACGCCGCCAGAGCGAAGACGCCCAGCACCAGTGCCAGGCGCGCGAGGATTGCACGCATTTCTTGAACCCCTCCCAAGGCCTCAGATCACATCGACAGTAGCAGCAAACGTTCACTTCGTGTGCATTACGTCACAGCTCGTTTCCGCGGTGGGCGAGCCTGCGTGTCATAGTTCCGGCGTGCCCGATCCGTCCGCCGCCGAGCCCACGCCCCCGGGCCGCGGCGGGGCCGTCGCCAGCGTCGCGATCGGGCTCGTGGCGCTCCAGATCGCGTTCCGCGGCTGGGCCTCGCTGAACGGCTGGTTCTTCGCCGACGACCTGCTGTGGCTGAGCCGCGCGCACGGCGCCAGCCCGTTCTCCGACGCGCTGCTGGCGGACTGGGGCGGCCACCTGATGCCGGCCGGGTTCCTGTCCACCTGGCTGGTCGCGCTCGGCAGCGGCTTCCACTGGACGGCGGCGTCGCTGCTCCTGCTCGGGCTCCAGCTGCTCGCGGACCTCGCCTGCTGGTGGATGGTCGCGACGCTCTTCGGCCGGCGCTGGCTGAGCGTGGGGCTGCTCGCGTTCTACCTGCTCAGCCCGCTCACCTTCCCGAGCTTCATGTGGTGGGCCAGCAGCATCAACCAGGTGCCGGTCCAGGCCTCCTTCTTCGCGCTCGTCGCCTGCTACGCCCGGTGGGTGCGCACCGGGCGGCCGCGGTGGGCGGTGGCCGCGGCGGCGGCGCTCGCCTTCGGGCTCGGCTTCGACGTGATGCCCGTGCTCTACCTGCTCCCTCTCCTGGCCCTGGCGCTGATCTGGTTCCGCGCTGCCGAGGGCCGCGGGGTGCTCCCCGGCGTGCTCGGCGCCCTTCGGCGGGACCTCGTCGTCATCGGCGCCCTCGGCGCCCTCGTGGGCGCGTACGCCGTCGTCTACCTGACCCACAGCGAGGGGCTCGCCTCCGCGGCGTCCGTGCCGTTCGGCACCGTGGCGGACGCGATGTTCCGCCGCTCGCTCGGCCCGGTGCTCCTGGGCGGCCCCTGGCGGTGGAGCTCGGCCAACCCGCCGGTCGCCGACGTGGCGACCCCGGACGTGCTCGCCACGCTGGCGTGGGTGGTGCTGGCGCTGCTGCTGGCCTGGGTGCTGCGCGCCCGCCCGGCCGGGGCGTGGGCCTTCGCCGTGGTGCTCCCCTACCTCCTCGTCGTCTACCTGCTGACGGCGACCACACGCGGCTTCTTCGGCGCGTTCGCCGGCCTCCAGCTCCGCTACCTCGCCGACGGCGCGCCGGTCCTGACGCTCGGCATCGGGCTGCTGCTCGCGCCGGTGATCGGCTCGTCGCGCGCCGACCCCGAGCCGCCGCGGATCACGGGCCGCC
>NZ_JASGDD010000064.1:0-5044 GCF_047607365.1 Nocardioides sp.
GCCGGGGTGGCGATCCGTGCGCCGCTGCGGCCGCGCTGGCGCGGGCCAACGGCGCGCAGCTGGTCGACTGCGAGGCGGAGGCGACCGCACTGACGGTGCGCGTCCGCGTGACCGGCCCGCACTGGCTCGGGCAGCCCGCCGACCTCGAGGCCGTCGCGCGCGCCGGCTGGACCTGAGGCGACGCGCGCGGCGTCGCCCCGGATCTCGGGAAGCGCGACCCGGGTTTCGCCGGTCAGTCGCTCTCGTCCTTGCGGATCTCGCGCTCGAGCTCGTCGAGACGGGTCCGCTTCTCTTTGAGCTCGCGGCGGCGGCGCCAGCCGCGGGCGGCGCCCCAGCGGGTGGTGGACAGGCCGAGGAGGATGAGCGCCGCGGCGACGGCGCCGGCGACGAAGACGCCCTCGGTGCCGAGGTGGATGCCGAGGAGGGTGGCCGTGCCGTCGTCGGACTGGCCTCCGGTGAAGAGGCCGATCACCAGCAGCAGGGCACCGAGCAGGACCATGATCAGGCCGAGTGCGAGCATGCTCCGACCCTAGATGATTGACGCACGGGTCTCGCGCGCTACGCGATCCTCGGCATCCGCGCTCGCCTCGCCCGACCGGCCGCGGACACCGCGGAACGTGCTCCGGCCCAGCAGGGAGGCCCGCCCCAGGGCATGTCGGTCAGGCGCTCCCGAGCAGCGCGCGCAGCAGCAACGTCGCGCCCCGCTTGTCGAGCGGGTTGTTGCCGTTGCCGCACTTGGGCGACTGGATGCACGACGGGCAGCCCTCGTCGCACTCGCACGCCTCGATCGTCTCGAGGGTCGCCGTGAGCCATCGCCGCGCCGACCGGTAGCCGCGCTCGGCGAAGCCCGCGCCACCGGGCTGCCCGTCGTACACGAAGACGGTGAGCTGCCCGGTGTCCGGATGCGCCGCGGTCGAGACGCCCCCGATGTCCCAGCGGTCGCAGGTGGCGAAGAGCGGCAGCAGGCCGATCGAGCAGTGCTCGGCGGCGTGTGCCGAGCCGGGGATGTCGGCGAGGTCCAGGCCGGAGGCGTCGAGCACGCCGGGCGGCACCGTCCACCACACCGCGGAGGTGCGCAGCGTGCGCACCGGCAGGTCGAGCGGCTCCTCGCCGATGATCTCCCCGCTCGGCATCCGGCGCTTGAGGAAGGACACCACCTGATGCGACACATCCACGTCGCCCCAGGAGAGCCGGCAGCCGCCCCAGTCGACCGACTCGCGGGTGGCGGCGATGCGGATCTCGGTCTGCTCGCGCGCCGTCGTGGAGTACGGCGGATCGGCCCGCTCCATCGTGGCGACGCGGTCCTCGAGATCGAGGTGGTCCACCAGCCACGTCTCGCCCATGTGGACGTAGACGGCGCCCGTGTGCGCCGTCGAGTGGGCTCGCCCGGTGTCGACCGTCCCGACCACCCGGCCCGACGAGCCCTCGATGAGCTGCACGTTCCCGCCGTCGGTGCCGCGGATGTCGACGAGGTCGGCCGCGCGCCGGTGGTCGGTCCAGAACCATCCGCGCGCCCGGTGCCGGAGCACGCCCGCGGCGGTGAGCTGGCCGAGCACCGCCTCGGTGGTCGGGCCGAACAGGGCGAAGTCGGCCGAGGTCAGCGGCAGCTCCTGGGCCGCGGCGCACAGGTGGGGCCCGAGCACGTAGGGGTTGCCCGGGTCGAAGACCGTCGCCTCGACCGGTCGGCCGATCAGCGCCTCCGGATGCGTGACGAGATAGGTGTCGAGCGGGTCGTCGCGGGCCACCAGCACCCCGAGCGCGTCCTGAGCGCCGCGCCCGGCCCGGCCCACCTGCTGCCACAGCGCCGCTCGCGTTCCCGGATACCCGGCGATGAGCACCGCGTCCAGCCCCGTCACGTCGATGCCGAGCTCGAGGGCGTTGGTGGCCGCCACGCCCCACAGCTCGCCGGACCGGATCGCCTCCTCCAGCTCGCGACGCTCCTCGGGCAGGTAGCCGCCGCGATAGGCCGCCACCCGCGCGGGCAGCGAGGCGTCGATCTCGGCGAGGTGCTGCTGGGCGGTCAGCGCCACCTGCTCGACCCCGACGCGCGAGCGCACGAACGCCAGCGTTCGGACGCCCGAGACGACGAGGTCGGTGAGCAGGTCGGCCGTCTCCGACGACGCGGCGCGGCGCAGCGGGGCGCCGTTCTCCCCGGCGTACGCCGTGAGCGGCGGCTGCCACAGGCCGAGGCTGAGCTCGCCGCGCGGTGAGCCGTCGACGGTCACCGGGACGACGTCGAGGCCGGTCAGCCGCCGGCCGGTCACCTCCGGCTCGGCGACCGTCGCCGAGGCGAGGAGGAACGTCGGCGAGGCGCCGTACGACGTCGCGATCCTGCGCAGCCGGCGCAGGATGTGGGCGACATGCGCCCCGAAGACGCCCCGGTAGTGATGGCACTCGTCCACCACGACGTAGGCGAGCGACCGGAAGAAGGAGGCCCATCGCGTGTGCCCGGGCAGCAGCGAGCGATGGAGCATGTCGGGGTTGGTCAGCACGTACTCGCCGAACGCCCGCGTCCACTCCCGCTGCTCACGCGACGCGTCGCCGTCGTGGGTGGCGACCCGGACGTCGAGCCCGAGCGCGGAGACCCGCGCGAGCTGGTCCTGTGCGAGCGCCTTCGTCGGCGCGATGTAGAGGACGGTGGCTCCGCGCTGCCCGCGGTCGCCGCGCGCGGCGAGGATCGAGGTCAGCGCGGGCAGCTGGTAGGCGAGCGACTTGCCGGAGGCGGTGCCCGTCGCGATCGCGACGTGGGCCCCGGAGAAGGCGGCGTCGGCGGCGATCACCTGATGCCTCCACGGCGCCTCGACGCCCCGCGCTCGGAAGGCCTCGACCACCACCGGATCGGCCCAGCCGGGCCACGCCACCGTGTCGGCGGGGCGGGCGGGAATGTGCTCCATGTGAGTCAGGCGGCCGGATCGTCCGGGTGCGTTGGCGAGCCGGTCCACCAGCTCTGCCACCGAACTCACGCTGGCATGGTTACATAGTCGCGTGGATCTCAGTTTGTCGACGACCGACGTCTCCGGCGTGACCGTACTGGCGGTCGGCGGCGAGATCGACGTCTACACGGCGCCGCGACTGCGCGACAAGCTGACCGAGATCGTCGACGCCGGCTCCTACCGCGTCGTCGTCGACCTCGAGAAGGTCGACTTCCTCGACTCCACCGGCCTCGGCGTGCTGGTCGGCGGCCTCAAGAAGGTCCGCACCCACGACGGCAGCCTGCGGATCGTGTGCACCAACGAGCGGCTGCTCAAGATCTTCCGCATCACCGGCCTGGCGAAGGTGTTCGACATCTTCCCCACGTCCGAAGCCGCCGTCGCCTGATCCACACCCTAGGCTCGACGCGTGGCTGAGCCGACCGATCTTCCCCGTCGTCTGCGCGACGCGCTCCTCGCCGCCGGGTTCACCTACGACGGGGTCGCCGAGCGACTCGGACCGCTGGCCCACGCGGCGCTGGGGCGCAACGAGACGGTCCCCGGGCGGCAGCGCACGCGCGGTGGCTCGCCGCTGGACACCCTGATCCGGCTCTTCCTCCTCCAGGTGCCGGTCGACGGCGCGGCCGCCGAGGCCGCGCTTCCCGGGCTCGTGGACGAGCTGGCGGTCCACGGCCTGCTCGCCCAGTCGATCGGCGAGGTCGCCGCGCGCATGGACGTGCGCCCCTACGCCGTCGACGCGCCCGCCGGCTCCTCCTCCGGGGAGTCCGGCGACGACCTCTGGGTGGTCAGCGACCTCACGCCCGGCCTCGACGGAGGCCCGCAGAACGTCGGCGCCTCCTACGTCCTCGGCATCAGCCCCGCCTCCACCTCCCTCGCCCAGCTCACCATCCGGACCGAGGTCGGCACGAGCCTCGACCTCGGGACCGGCTGCGGGGTGCAGGCGCTTCACCTGGCCCAGCACTCGGGCCGGGTCGTGGCCACCGACGTCAACCCGCGGGCGCTGTGGATGACCGGCTTCAACGCCGCCCTCAACGGGGTGGCCGACCGGATCGACGTCCGCAGCGGCTCCTTCTTCGAGCCCGTCGCGACTGAGACCTTCGACCTGATCGCCACCAACCCGCCGTTCGTCATCTCGCCGGCGACGGGGGAGCGGCTCGTCTACCGCGACTCCGGCCTGCCGGGCGACCGGGTCGTCGAGGACATCGTCCGCGCGGCTCCCGACCGCCTCAACGACGGCGGCTGGTGCCAGATCCTCGCCAACTGGGTGATCAGCGCCGACCGCCCCTGGGACGAGCGGCTCGACGCGTGGCTGGGCGAGGGGACCGACGCCCTGATCGTCCAACGGGAGATCCTCGATCCGGCGGCCTACGTCGAGCTGTGGCTCAAGGACTCCGGCCACCACCCCTCCAGCGGCGGCAGCGCCTCGGACTACACCTTCCGCTACGACACCTGGCTCACCTGGATGGAGAGCCACGGCATCGAGGGGATCGGCTTCGGCTGGATCAACCTGCACAAGACCGGCGCAGCGGGCGTGCCCCGCCGCGAGCTCCTCTCCTGGCCGTACGACGTCGAGCAGCCCATCGCCCCCGCGATCGCGGCCTGGGGCGACTCCGTCAGGCGCCAGGTCGACCTGGACTCCCGCCTGGTGGCGCCGGTCGACCTCCAGCAGGAGACCGTCGGCGCGCCGGGCGCGGAGGATCCCGGAGCGATCGTGCTCCGGCAGCAGCGTGGCCTGCGCCGTGCCCACCAGGCGGACACCATCACGGCCGCCCTCGTGGGGGCCTGCGACGGCGAGCTCGCCCTCGGCCAGCTCCTGGACGCGATCAGCTCGCTTCTCGACCTCGACCCCGCGGCCACCCGCGAGGACTACCTCCCGCTCGCCCGCACGCTGGTCGAGCAGGGTTTCCTCACCCTGTCCTGACCTCCTCCGCTCGCGCCGAGCCGGTCGGCCACAGGCACCTCACGCCGCCTCCGCGGCGGGGATCGGCCACGGATTGATCGCGGCCTCCTGCAGCGCGCGCTCCCGGACCTCGATGAGCAGGCTGCGGGCGTGGCCGGTGAGCAGGGCCGGCTGCCCCAGCGGCGCCAGGCTGTCGGCCGGACCGCCGGCCGCC
>NZ_JASGDD010000065.1:0-12546 GCF_047607365.1 Nocardioides sp.
CGCCGTGCCGGCGGCCGCGACGGCGTGACCCTGCGCAACGGCGCAGCCCGGCTCGCGGCCGTCACCCTGCTCCTCGGGCTGGTCCTGGGGACGGTGGTGGCGGCCGCGACGCCCGCCTCGGCCCACTCGGGCACGAACGTCTCGCAGAGCCTGCGCTCGGAGATCACCTCCGTGCCGGAGGGACTCGAGGCACAGGTGAACTCCGACGGCTCGACGATCACCGTGCGCGCCGCCGTCGAGGTCGTCGTCTCGGCCTCGCCGGACGCCGCGGCGTTCACCATCCCGGGCGGCTCCGGATGGCACCCGTGGCACGACGATCGCGTCATCTGGGAGGGCGCGACGCTGCCGCAGGCGGTGCTGGACGACCCGCGGCACCGGCACGAGGTCGCGACCTGGGCGATCCCGGTCACGGTCGGCGGGGCCGACGCGCAGATCACCGGCCGGGTGGTCTGGGAGCCTCCCGCGAGCGCCCAGGGGGTGACGCTCTGGCTCCTCGTCGGCCTCGTGGCGCTGGTCGTGGGCCTCGCCGCCTGGGCGGCCTTCCCCAGACGGCCGCACCCGCGGGGCCGCTGACGGCGGTCGTCGGCGCGCCGCGCCGGCAACGGGTCGTCGACGATGTTCGCCGATGGTCGTTGATGGTCGCCGCAAGCGTGCGTACCGTTCAGGTAGCGGCACCGTGCGGCCGCATCGAGCGGGAGGACGAGGCGATGACCCAGGAGCGCGACCGGATCGACCCGGATCCCACCCACCAGGCACGGGAGAGCATCGAGCCCCACCCGGTCGAGCGGAGCACCGTCCCGCCGGAGCCGCCGGTCAACACCCGCGGCGAGCAGGGCCAGTTCGGCTACGGCAAGGGCGACGACAAGCCGTGGTCGCAGCAGGACTACCACCACCCCGCCGCGGGCTGGGGGGCCGCGGTGTCCGTCAGCCAGGTCCTCGTCCGCGAGCGCCAGCCGTTCCGCGGCTCGTTCGCGATGCTCAAGATGAACCAGCCGGCACACAACGGCTTCGACTGCCCCGGCTGCGCGTGGCCCGACGACCAGCACGGGCTGCGCCTCGACCTGTGCGAGAACGGCATCAAGCACGTCACCTGGGAGATGACGCGCAAGCGCACCACCTCCGAGTTCTTCGCCCGGCACACGGTCACCGAGCTGGAGTCGTGGACGGACTTCGCGCTGGAGAACGAGGGCCGGCTCACCGAGCCGATGTCGTACAACCCCGCGACCGATACGTACGAGCCGATCTCCTGGCAGGACGCCTTCGCGCTCGTCGGCGACACGCTTCGCGGCCTCGACAGCCCGCACCAGGCGGCGTTCTACACCTCTGGCCGCCTGAGCAACGAGGCCACCTTCCTCTACCAGCTCTGGGTGCGGGAGTACGGCACGAACAACCTGCCCGACTGCTCCAACATGTGCCACGAGGCGTCCGGGCGCGCGCTGAAGAAGTCGCTCGGCACCGGCAAGGGCACCTGCGACCTGGAGGACTGGGAGAAGGCCGACGCGCTCTTCATCCTCGGGGTCAACGCGGCCTCCAACGCCCCGCGGATGCTCACCGCGCTCGCCGACGCCCACAAGCGAGGCGCCCAGATCGTGCACGTCAACCCGCTCGTCGAGGCCGCCTCGCGCTCGACCATCGTGCCGCACGACTTCGCCGACATGGCGACCTTCACGAAGACCGGCACCTCCACCCTCGACCTCCAGGTGCGCCCGGGCGGGGACCTGGCCTACATCCGCGGCATGGCGAAGGCGCTGCTCGAGGAGGCGACGAGCCGGCCCGAGCTGATCGACGAGGAGTTCATCGCCCGCCACACCCACGACTTCGACGCCTACCGCGCACTCGTCGAGCAGACGCCGTGGCCGGAGCTGGAGCGTCAGTCGGGTCTCACCGAGAAGGAGATCCGCGCGAGCGCGAAGATCTACTGGGAGGCGGGCAGCGCGATCATCAGCTGGTGCCTCGGCGTCACCCAGCACGAGCACGGCGTCGACACCGCGCGCGAGATCGTCAACCTCCTCCTCATGCGCGGCAACCTCGGCCGCGAGGGCGCCGGCCCGTCGCCGGTGCGCGGGCACTCCAACGTCCAGGGCAACCGCACCTGCGGCATCGACCACCGCCCGACCGAGGACTTCCTGTCCCGACTGGACGCCGCCACCGGCATCGTCTCGCCGCGCGAGCACGGTCTCGACACCGTCGGCACGATCAAGGGCATGAACGACGGCGACGTGAAGGTCTTCGTCAGCCTGGGCGGCAACTTCGTGCTCGCCGCGCCGGACACCGTCTACACCACCGCCGGCCTGCGGAACACCGAGCTGACCGTGCAGGTCAGCACCAAGCTCAACCGCAGCCACCTCGTCCACGGCAGGAGGGCGCTGATCCTTCCCTGCCTCGGACGCACCGAGAAGGACGAGCAGAAGGGCGGCCTGCAGGGTCAGACGGTCGAGGACGCGATGAGCATGGTCCACATCTCGCACGGCATGAAGAAGCCGGCGTCGAAGCACCTGCTCTCCGAGCCCGCGATCCTCGCCGGCATGGCACGGGCCACCCTGCCCGACTCCCCGACGCCCTGGGAGTGGTACGTCGAGGACTACTCCCGCATCCGCGACACGATGGCGAAGGCGCTCGCCGGATTCGACTACTTCAACGAGCGGCTGAGGGGCCGCGGCTTCCGGATCGCGCAGCCGGCCCGCGAGCTGGTCTTCCTCACCCCGTCGGAGAGGGCCGAGTTCTCCCTCGCCGCACTGCCCGACGTCGTGCCCGCGAGCCCGGACGAGCTGATCCTGCAGACGATGCGCTCCCACGACCAGTGGAACACGACGATCTACTCCGACAACGACCGCTACCGAGGCGTGAAGAACCTGCGCACGCTGGTCTTCATGAACCGCGAGGACATGGCGCGCCGGGGACTGGCTGAGGGCGATCTCGTGACGCTGAGGTCGACCTCGAAGGACGGCACCACGCGCGAGCTGCGCAACTACCGCGCGATCGGGTACGACATCCCGGCCGGCTCGGCGGCGGGCTACATGCCGGAGATGAACGTGCTCATCGGCTGGGCGGACTACTCCACCCAGAGCGACCAGCCGCTGATGAAGAACATCCGGGTGACGATCGCCCGGAGCTGAACGCGGGGCGCCGCCACCTCGTCGCCGTGCCGCACGCTCGCGCCGTCCGGCGCCAGGTGCTTCCATCGGGGAGGCGTCGCCGGCCGCGGGTGAACAGACGTTTCCGGCACGGCTGACGCGCCTCGGGCGGGAAACGGTCGTTGAATCTGTCGGCCGCGATCCGCCGCGCGGACACGGGTGTCGACTCAGGGCTGCCGAGCTCGGCCGAGATTCTCGATCCAGGCGATCGCCTCGGCCACGGCGTGGACGGTGGGGATGCCTGGAGCGGGGGCCGGACGGCGTACGACGACGACGGCGGCTCCGAGGACGGCGGCGGCCTCCAGCTTCGGCCGCGTGAAGGTGCCACCGGAGTCCTTGGTCACGACGACGTCGCTGCCGTGGCGGCGCATGAGCCGGAGCTCGCCGTCGAGGGTGTAGGGACCGCGGCTGGTGACGAGCTCCCACGGCGGCGGCAGCTCGAGGTCGGGGACGTCCACGACCCGGGCCAGCACGGCGCGGTCGCCGAGTGCCGGGACGAAGCGGGCGAGCTCCTGGCGTCCGACCGTCAGGAACGGCCGGAGGCCCAGCGCGGCCGCCAGGTCCGCGGCCGCCTCGTGCGTGTCGGCGTAGTGCCACGCCGGCTCGGGCTCCCACCCGGGACGCTCCAGCCGCAGCAGCGGCACCTGCTCGACGCCGCACGCGGCGGCCGCGTTGGCGCTCATGCCGAGTGCGAACGGGTGCGTCGCGTCGACGACCACGTCGTAGCCCGGCTCCTCGCTCGCGCCGCGCAGGGCCCGCCGCAGCCCCTCGACGCCGCCGAACCCCCCGATCCGGACCGGCCCGACGGGCAGCCGCGGCTCCGCGACCCGCCCCGCGAGCGAGGACGTCACGTCCACGCCGGCATCGACGAGCAGGGCGGCAAGCCCCCGCGCCTCCGACGTCCCGCCCAGCAGGAGGATCCTCACCCGCTCACCGCCCCCACCCCGCCAAGTGGGGCCTCCCCGCGCGCCGAATGGGGGCTCCCCGCCCGCCGAATGGGGGCTCCGTCCTGGGCGAGGCGCAGCAGGGCGTCGACGTCGAGGTGCTCCTCGACCAGGTCGGCGATCAGGTCGATCCGCCGCTGCCGGGCGGCGGGGAACGAGGCGCGCGAGGTGACCCCGAGAGCCTCGGCGAGGTAGCGCGCCCGGGTCGCGTCGTCCTCCAGCGATCCGTGCACCATCGTCGCCGTCACGGTGGCGCGCGCGGTCTCGCCGGTGACGCGGCCGTGGTGGATCTCGTACCCGGCGGGCTCGTGCAGCACGAGGGTCTTCACCGGGTCGAACGTCGTGGTGTGCTCGAGCAGGCCCAGGCCCTCGACCACCGATCCGGCCGGACCCTCGACACCCTCGGGATCGGAGATCGACCGGCCGAGCATCTGGCAGCCCCCGCAGATGCCGAGCACGGGCTTGCCGCGCCGGGCGTGCTCGGCGATCGCGACGTCGAGGCCTCGCGAGCGCAGCCACGCCAGGTCGCTGATGGTCGCGCGCGTCCCGGGGAGCACCACCAGGTCCGCGTCCCCGAGGTCGCGCGGATCGGAGACGAAGACCACGTCGAGCTCCGGCTCGATCCCGAGCGCGTCCACGTCGGTGAAGTTCGAGATCCGGGGGAGCCGGACGACGGCGACCTTCCGCGCCGCGGACCCGCCCCGGCGGCCCTCCAGGTCCAGCGCGTCCTCGGAGTCCAGCCACAGCGTCGGGTCCCACGGCAGCACCCCGAAGACACGGCGCTCGGTGAGCTCCTCGAGCTGCCGCAGGCCGGGGGCGAGCAGCGACGCGTCACCGCGGAACTTGTTGACCACGAACCCCGCGATCAGCTCCTGGTCCTCCGGCGAGAGCAGTGCCAGCGTGCCGTACATCGCCGCGAACACCCCGCCGCGATCGATGTCGCCGACCACGATCGTCGGCAGCGACGCGTGCTGCGCCAGCCCCATGTTCACGTAGTCGCCCGCGCGCAGGTTGATCTCCGCCGGGCTCCCCGCGCCCTCGGCGACGATGACGTCGAAGCGGGAGGCGAGGTCGTCGTACGCCGCGTGCGCCGCCTCCGCGAGATGCCGGCGCCCGGCCTCCCAGTCCGAGGAGGAGACCTCGCCGGCGGGCTGCCCCAGGAGGACGACGTGACTGCGCCGGTCGCTGCCGGGCTTGAGCAGCACGGGGTTCATCGCGGGCTCGGGCGCGACGCCGGCGGCGAGCGCCTGCACCCACTGCGCCCGCCCGATCTCCGCCGCCACCCCGTCCCGGCCGGCGCAGACCATCGAGTTGTTGGACATGTTCTGCGCCTTGTACGGCGCCACGCTGACGCCCCGGCGGGCGAAGGCGCGACACAGCCCGGTCGTGACGACCGACTTCCCGGCGTCCGAGGTGGTGCCGGCGACCAGGAGGCCGCTCACGGGAGGAGTCCCCGGTTAACCGGTGACTCGGGAACTTCTCGGCCACCACACCGCCCGAGAAGTTCCCCACGTGCCTGACCCGCGTGACCCCTGGGACTCAAGGGACTCGCCTCAGGAGGTAGAGGTCCATCACCCAGCCGGCCTCGGCCTTGGCCTCGGCGCGCATCTCGCGGATCGTCTCGGCGACGTCGCCCGCGCGGCCGCTGACGAGACGCGCCGAGGAGGTGCCGAGGTTGGCGCCCCACCAGACCTGCCAGTCCTCGACTCCGGCCGGGTCGAAGCCGCTGGTGAGCATCACGACCACGTTCTCGGCGCCGGCCGCCACCGCCTCGGGCAGTCGGCGCTCGGTGGTCACGACCACCGGCCGGCCGACGCCGTGCAGGACGACCCGGTGCGCGGCGGCCAGGAGCTGCGGCGCGGCGATCCCCGGCAGCACGTCGAACTCCACGCCGAGCTGCGACACGATCCGGATGGTCGAGTCGTAGAGCGACGGGTCGCCCCAGACGAGGAACCCGGCGGTGCCACCGCGCTCCTCGATCACCGCCCGATAGGCCACGACGCGGGCGTCGTGCCAGGCCCGGACGGTGCCGGGGTAGTCGGCAGGGTCCGCGCGGTCGCGCTCCGGATCGGGCACCGGCACCAGCTCGACGTCGTACGCCTCGCAGATCGCCCGCCGGATCGCGAGCAGGCCGTCGTCCGCGGACTTCGACGCCGCCACGACGTAGTCGCAGCCGCGCAGCGCCTCGGCCACCTCCGGCGTCACGTGCTGCGGCCCCATCCCGATGCCGAGGATCCGGACCCTCATCGCGAGCTCACTCGCGGTCCTCCAGGTCGCCCTCGACCTCGAGGTAGACCTGCTGCATCGCAGCCATGACCTCCGCATCCGGCGACGCCCACAGGCCCCGCTCCGCCGCCTCGTGCAGCCGCTCGACGATGCCGCGCAGCGCCCACGGGTTCGAGCGGCGCAGGAAGGACTGGTTGGTCTCGTCCAACACGTATTCCGTGGCCAGGCGCTCGTACATCCAGTCGTGCACCACGCCCGCGGTCGCGTCGAAGCCGAAGAGGTAGTCGACCGTCGCCGCCAGCTCGAAGGCGCCCTTGTAGCCGTGGCGCTGCATCGCCGCGATCCAGCGCGGGTTCACCACGCGGGCACGGAAGACCCGGGCGGTCTCCTCGGCCAGCGTGCGGGTGTGGATCGCGTCCGGCGAGGTCGAGTCGCCGACGTACGCCTTCGGGTCCGCGCCCGTGAGCGCGCGCACGGTCGCGACCATGCCGCCGTGGTACTGGAAGTAGTCGTCGGAGTCGGCGATGTCGTGCTCGGCGGAGTCGACGTTCTTCGCGGCGACCTTGATCCGGCGGTAGTTGGCCCGCATGTCGTCGGCGGCCGGTACGCCGTCGAGGTCCCGGCCGTAGGCGAAGCCGCCCCACGCGGTGTAGACCTCGGCGAGATCCTCGTCGGAGCGCCAGGTGCCGGACTCGATGACCTGCAGGATGCCGGCGCCGTAGGAGCCCGGCTTCGAGCCGAAGATCCGCGTCGTCGCGCGGCGCTCGTCGCCGTGCGCGGCCAGGTCGGCCCGGTAGCTCGCGCGGACGAAGTTGCGCTCGTCCGGCTCGTCGAGCTCGGCGACCATGCGGATCGCGTCGTCGAGCATCGCCACGACGTGGGGAAAAGCGTCGCGGAAGAACCCCGAGATGCGGACGGTGACGTCGATCCGCGGCCGTCCGAGCTCCTCGAGGTCGACGACGGTCAGGCGGCTCACCCGCCGCGACGCCTCGTCCCACTCCGGGCGTACGCCGAGCAGCGCGAGCACCTCGGCGACGTCGTCGCCCGACGTGCGCATCGCCGAGGTGCCCCACACCGACAGCCCGACGCTCTCGGGATACGTGCCGGTCTCGTCGAGGTACTTCCGGACCAGCGAGTCGGCCATAGCCTGGCCGGTCTCCCACGCCAGCCGGGAGGGCACCGCGCGCGGGTCGACGGTGTAGAAGTTCCGGCCGGTCGGCAGCACGTTGACGAGGCCGCGCAGCGGCGACCCCGAGGGGCCGGCGGGGACGAAGCCGCCGTCCAGCGCGTGCAGGACGGCGTCGAGCTCGTCGGTCGTCCGCGCCAGCCGCGGCACCACCTGGTCGGCGGCGAAGGCCAGCACCCGGCGTACGTCCTCGTCGTCGTGCAGGGCGTCGAGGACCGCGGCGTCCCAGCCGGCCTTCTCCATGGCCTCGACGAGGCCCCGAGCCTGGGCCTCGACGGCGTCGACCTCCACGGCGCCGGCGCCCTCGGTCAGGCCGAGGGCCGACCGGAGGCCGGGCACGGCGTTGCCGACCCCGCCCCACACCTGGCTCGCACGCAGGATCGAGAGCACGAGGTTCACCCGAGCCTCGCCGGTGGGCGCGCTCCCGAGGATGTGCAGGCCGTCGCGGATCTGGGCGTCCTTGATCTCGCAGAGCCAGCCGTCGACGTGGAGCAGGAAGTCGTCGAACTCACCATCGTCAGGGCGGTCGTCCGGGCCTCTGTCCCCGAGCCCGAGGTCGCGGTGCAGCTCGGCGGCGTGCATGAGCTGCCAGATCTCGCCGCGGATCGCCGGCAGCTTGGCCGGGTCCATCGCGGAGATCTTGTCGTACTCCTCGAGCAGCCCCTCCAGCCGGGCGATGTCGCCGTAGGACTCCGCGCGCGCCATCGGCGGGACGAGGTGGTCGACGATCGTCGCGTGCGCGCGGCGCTTGGCCTGCGCGCCCTCGCCGGGGTCGTTGACGAGGAAGGGGTAGATCAGCGGGAGGGAGCCGATCGCCGCGTCGGGGCCGCACGCGGCCGACAGCGCGGCGTTCTTGCCCGGCAGCCACT
Source organism: Nocardioides sp. (assembly GCF_047607365.1). Classification (GTDB taxonomy): domain Bacteria; phylum Actinomycetota; class Actinomycetes; order Propionibacteriales; family Nocardioidaceae; genus Nocardioides. The sequence continues at coordinate 8,360 of NZ_JASGDD010000065.1, forward strand.
CCAGCGAGCCGTGCTTGCCGAGGTGGACGACGGCGTCGGCCCCGAAGCCGTGCTCGAGCCAGCGGTAGGCGGCGAGGTAGTGGTGCGTGATCGGCAGGTCGGGGTCGTGGTAGATCGCCACGGGATTCTCCCCGAAGCCCCGCGGCGGCTGGATGAGGAGGACGACGTTGCCGGCGCGGAGGGTCGCGAGCACGAGCTCGCCGGCGTCGTTCACGAAGAGCGACCCGGGGGCCTCGCCCCAGGCCTCGGTCATCGCGTCGAGGAGGTCCGTGGGGAGGTCGGCGGTCCACGCGTCGTACTGGCTCTTCGTGACGCGAACGTGGGCGTCGGTGAGGTGCGCGGAGGTGAGCCACTCCTCGTCCTGCCCGCCGGTGGCGATGAGCGCGTGGATGAGCGCGTCGCCGGCCGCGGTCTCGGCCTCCGGGGTGCCGTCGTGGTCGAGCAGCGCCGCGACCTCGCCGGACCCGACGTCGTACCCCTCGTCCCGCAGCCGGCGCAGGAGGCGGATCGCCGAGACCGGGGTGTCGAGGCCGACGGCGTTGCCGATGCGGGCGTGCTTCGTGGGGTACGCCGACAGCACGAGTGCGATCCGCTTGTCGGCGTTGGGGGTGTGCCGCAGCCGGGCGTGGTTGACGGCCAGCCGTGCCACGCGGGTCGCGCGCTCCGGGTCGGCGACGTAGTGGGGGAGGCCCTGGTGGTCGAGCTCCTTGAACGAGAACGGCCCGGCGCTGATCCGGCCGTCGAACTCCGGGATCGCGATCTGGGTGGCGTAGTCCAGGGGCGTGACGCCGTCGTCGGAGGCCTCCCAGTCGGCCCGGCTGCCGGTCAGGCAGAGCCCCTGGAGCACCGGGATGTCGAGCGCGGCCATCCGCTCCACGTCCCAGCTCTCGTCGTCGCCGCCCGCGCTCGCCGACGCCGGGACGGACCCGCCGGCGGCCAGCACCGTGACGACGAGCGCGTCGAGCGTGCCGAGGGCCGCGTAGAGGTCGTCGGGCGCCGAGCGGAGCGACCCCGCGAAGATCGGCACGCCGACCGCCTCGCCGGTCTCGTCGACGGCGTCGGCCAGCGCGTGCGCGAAGTCGGTGTTCCCGCTCGCCTCGTGCGCGCGGTAGAACAGGATGCCGACCCGCGACCGCCAGGCTCGCGCGTCGCCGGACCCGGGCTCGCGCTCCTCGGCATCCGGGTTCCTGTCCCGCGAGAAGCCCCAGGCCGGGATCGCCACCGGCTCCTCGAACCCCTCGCCGGTCAGTAGCACGGTGTCGGAGAGGAAGGCGTGCAACTGGGTGAGATTGGCCGGGCCGCCCTCCGCGAGATAGCGATGCGCCTGCGCCGCGACGCCGATCGGCACCGTCGACAGCTCCATCAGCTCCGCGCTCGGCTGCTGCTCGCCACCGAGCACGACCAGCGGCGTCCCCGCCTCCCGCACCGCCGCCAGGCCCGGCCACAGGTCGTGCGCCGACCCCAGCAGCCGTACGACGACCAGCGCCGCCCCGCTCGCCAGCCCGGCCAGCTCCTCGTCGCTCGAGCGGCTCGGGTTGGCCCAGGCGTAGTCGGACCCGCTCGCGCGCGCGGAGAGCAGGTCGGTGTCGGACGTGGACAGCAGGGCGATGCGCATGCCGCGCTCCTCCTCCGGGGTTCTCGCCCCGTCGATCGGTCGGATTCACCCGCGGCCAGTGTCTGGCTGTCCCCCTCGCCGGATCGACGGTGCCGGGAGGGGAGATCACAGTGGCGGAACCGCCCCGGACTCGCACCGGGTTCCTGCGCCACGAGCGGAGCCGAGCCTACGCGACACGCCGCCGGCGACGTCGGGCGGTCGGCTGCCGGCGTACGGAATCGCCCCTAGGCTGCGGATCATGACCGACTCCCTCGGCTACCGGCCCGCTCCCGTCCTCGGCCCCGTCGGCACGGTGCGCAGCACCGGCGTCTGCATCGCGCTCACGATCGTCACGCTCGGCTTCTACACGCTCTACTGGTACTTCGTCACCCACGAGGAGATGAAGCGCCACAGCGGCGACGGCCTCGGCGGCGGGATCGCGCTGGTGATTGCGATCTTCGCGGGCTTCGTGTCTCCCTTCCTCGTCTCCAACGAGGTCGGCAACCTCTATGCCCGACGGGGCCAGCAGCCTCCGGTCACCGCGCTCACCGGCCTGTGGGCGCTCCTGCTCGGGTGGGCCTGCTTCATCGGCCTGATCGTGTGGTTCGTCAAGACCAACGGCGCGCTCAACGACTACTGGCGCTCCCTCGGCGCCGCCTGAGCGTCGATCATGCGGTGAGCTGCTTGGCGGCGGACGCCGCGCTGCTCACCTTGTCGGCCACCGTGTCGGCGACATGCTTGCCACGGCTGGGCAGGTCCGCGGCCGCGACCTTCTCCGCCACGGTATCGGCGACGGCCTGGCCGCGCGTCTTGAGGTCGGCGTTGGAGACCTGCTCGGCGACGGCGTGACCGACGGCGCTCAAGGTCTCGCCGATCTGCTCGGCCGCGCTGTGGCTGCGGGCCGAGAGCGTGGAGGCCGCCGTCGTCAGGGTCTCGGCCAGCGTGTCGCCGGCGCCGGCGGCCTCGAGCTGCGCGATCTTGGCTTCGAGCCGTGCGGTCGCTGCCGCGCGCTCGGCACGGCGCACCAGCTCCTGCGCGGTCGCCTTCGCGAGCCACGCCTTGCCCGGCTTGCCGTCGGTGTCGAGCGAGGCGATCACCAGCCCGCCCAGGATGGAGAGGTTCTTGGCGAACTGGAGCTGCTGCGTCCGGCGCCTGTCCGGGTCGCTCTCCTTCCAGAACGCGTGACCGGCGAGGGTCGTCGGCACCAGGGAGGCGGCGAGCACCGCAGCCCCCAGCCGCGGGAACCGGCCGGTGACGAGCGCGACGCCGCCGGCCACCTGGACGCCGGCGTTGATCCGGACCAGGAGTGCCCCGTCCACGCTTGCCGGCACGCCCGCCTGGTGCAGGCGCTCCAGCAGCGGGTCGGTCAGGGGCCTCGCGACCTCGGCCGGGCCGGCGGGATTCTTCAGGGTGCCCACCGATCCGACGAAGAAGATCGAGGACAGCAGGGGGCGGGCGACGCGGCGGCTGATGCTCATATCCTCGACGTACCCATCTCGGCCGCCTGCCACACCTCCCGGCGTGCGACTCGGGGGCGCCTAGGAGATCTGGGCCGCCAGGGCGCGGAGGTAGCCGGCGAAGCCGCCGGGCGTGCGACCCTCGCATCGTCCGGAGGTCTCCACCCAGGCGGTCCCCGCGACCCAGATGGCGCCGGCGGCGACCGCCTGCCGGACGAACGCCACGTCCTCGTGCTCGGGCAGTGGTGGCATCCCGCCGGCGCGCAGGTAGAGGTCCCCGGCCACGCCCAGGCTGGCGCCGTAGACGCGCGGCAGGCCCCGGCGTGCCTGCCGCCGGTGGAGGCGGGTCCACTCCCGGAGCAGCCCGGCGGGCAGCGTCGCCGGGTCCGGACGTACGCGCCCGAGCCACAGCTCCGCACCGGCCGCCGCGGCGACGACCTGCGCGAGCAGCCAGTCCGGGGACACGGCCGAGTCCGCGTCGGTCATCGCGAGCCAGGCACGCGCCGGCTCCTCGACCGCCGCGAGAACGCGGGCGGCGCCGGCCGCACGCGCCCGGCCCACGCACCGGTCGGTCACCGTGACGACGTCGGCGCCCCGGCCGCGCGCTATCGCCACGGTGTCGTCGGAGCACGTGTCCGCCACGACCGTCACCGTCGCCGCGATCCCGCACTCCTCCCGCAGCCGCTCGGCCGCCGTGGCGATCGCGTCCAGGCAGCGGCCGATGTCCGCGGCCTCGTCGTGAGCGGGTACGACGACCCCGACCGCCTCCGGTCCGCTCCTCGGCGCGCTCACCGGTCCGCCGACGGCCACGCGCCGTCCCCGGCGAGCACGAGCACCTCGAAGTCCCGCTCGAGGTGCCGGGCCTGGACGGGGCGCAGCCCGGCCCGCTCGATCCGCTCGTGCACCGCGGGCCCGTCCAGGGGCCAGCCCGCGATCGGGTGACGCCAGTGGCACAGCAGCACGACGCCGTCGGGAGTCAGGGCGTCCCGGGCGTGCTCGACCAGCGCGTCGAGCGCGCGCGGGCTGAGGAAGTAGCCGACCTCGGAGAGCGCGATCAGGTCGAAGCGGCCCTCGGGCCAGGCGTCGGCGACGTCGAGCCGCCGCACCTCCACGCCGGCGGCGCCGGGCACGCCGGC
>NZ_JASGDD010000066.1:0-36163 GCF_047607365.1 Nocardioides sp.
CTCATCGACGCGGTCGAGGCCGGCCTCGCCGACTGGGCCGATGAGCACTCCGGGGCCGGCCCGGCCGACGAGCGCGGCCGCTACCGGCCCGGCGGGGCCGCCCCGGACGCCGGGGCGGTCGAGGTGCACACCGACACGACGGTCCCGACCTGGTCGAGTGGCGCCGCCCTCACGACCAGCGGCCTCACCCAGGTCAAGGTCCGCCTGCACTGGCCGGAGGCGAGCGACGACATCGGCCTCCACGGGTTCGTGATCACCGGCGGGCCGAGCACCGTGCACGTCGGGCCGTCGGCCCGCTCGGCCACTCTCACCGGGCTGACCCCCGGGCGGCAGTACGACGTCGTCGTACGCGCCGAGGACGCCGCCGGCAACCAGAGCGCGCCGCTGACCGCGACGGTCACCACCCCGTCCTCGCCCAGCCGTCCCTTCGCGATCAGCCGGGTCACGACGAGTGCCGGACTGGTGGCCACCGACGCCGACCAGCGCTACCTCGTGGCCGACGGCCTCCTGATCGAGCGCGCCACCGGTGACGAGCGCACCCTGGACGGCGGCCCGCAGGCGATCTCGGACGACGGCAGCACGGTGGTGTGGGTGAGCGACTCCGGCTCGGACGCGGACGGCACGTTCTACGTCGTCTCCGTCCTGCGAGGGTTCGCGACCGACCTCGACGGGGGCACAGTCTCGACCGTGAAGGTGCACGCCTCGGACTGGCTGAACCGGATCGCCGTCTCCGCGGACGGCTCCCGGCTGGCCCTGGTCTCCGCCGACGGCGGCACCGCCGAGGCGACCGAGTCCGTTGCGGTGGTCTCGCTCGGGGCCACGCCCGAGATGCACACCTTCTCCTTCGGCTCTGCCAAGGGGCGCACCGAGCTCCTCCGGTTCAGCCCGGACGGACTGCGCCTGCTGCGGGTCGCCTCCTACCGCTACTGGGGCGTCTCGGCCGTGCAGCTGTGGGACGTGAGCGACCCGGCGTCCCCGGCCGAGACCGACCTGCTCCAGCCCTACGACCCGGGCATGGGCGTCCAGGCGGGTCAGACCTGGGGCCCGGTCGCCGTCTCTCGGGACTTCTCCACGCTCGCCTACGTCGAGACCAACGGCGAGGACCCGAGCGGCTCCGGCTCGCTGGTGGCCAGCGACCTCGACGGCGGCCACCGCCGGGTCGTCGCCACCGACCTAGGGACGGAGCTGAGCGAAGGCTGGCTGGCGAACGCGATCACCTCGCTCTCCCTCGACGGCGACGGCAGCACGGTCGCCTACACCCTCTCCCACCAGTTCAGCGACCACCGGGGGACCAGCGGGTTCGTCTCGGAGACCACGGAGGACGCCGATCCGCAGCTCCTCGTGGGCGACGACCTTGATCAGCCCTACGAGGTCTACGAGCCCCCCATCCTCGGTGCCGGCGGTGGATCCATCGTCTTCGCTGCCCCGTCGGGGGTCGTTCTCTCGACCGGCGACGACGGCAACGGCGCGGGCACCTTCGTCGGCGTCGCCGACGACGTCGCGCCGACCTGGCCGAGCGGCGCCGCGCTCACCGCCACCGACGTCACGACCACCGGCCTCACCCTGCACTGGCCCGCCGCCACCGACGATCAGGGCCTCGCCGGCTACGCCGTCACCGGCGGCCCGGCCGCCCTCGGCGCACCGGCCTCGGCCACCTCGCTCGCGGTGAGCGGCCTCGAGCCCGGGACCTCCTACACGTTCGGCCTCCGGGCGCGCGACGGCTCCGGCAACGTGACCGACCCGCTCACCCTCACGGTCAGCACCGCGGCCGACATCACGCCCGGCACCGCCTCCCTCACCGCGACCCCGCAGGCCGACGGCACCGTCGCCCTCGCCTGGGACGCCGTCGCCGGAGTCTCCGGATACCAGGTGCAGCGCGCTCTCGGCGACGGGCCGTTCGCCCAGATCGGCACCACCGCGGCGGCGACCCGCGCCTTCACGGACCGGACCCCGGACGGTGCGACCACCTACCGCTACCGCGTGCTGCGGGTCGTGGACGGCTCGAGCCTGCCCCACACCGTGATCGCCACCGCCGTGACCGGACCGGTCGCGATCGCGTCGGTGGAGGCCACCATGCCGTTGGTCGCGGGCCAGGCGGCGTACGACGCCCTCGTCACCCTGACGGTGCGCGGACAGCCTCGCCGTGCCGGCTCCGCGACGCTCCACGCGACGTCGGCCGAGGGCGACCCGCTGGTCGCGAGCGGCACCCTGTCCGAGGACGCGACCACGCCGGGGCGCTACACGGCGACGGTCCGGATCCCGGCCGGCGCGACGGTCCTCACCTCGCTCACCGCGACGCTGCACGACTCGGTCGGCACCGGCTCCGGTCACGTCGCCGACATCGAGCAGGCACGGCCGATCTCGGTGGCGGCGCAGGTGGTCGTCACGATCCCCAGCTCGGCCGGGTTCTCCGGCAGCCTCGCCGTCGGGAGCTCGGCCGCCGGCTTCGCCCGACAGCAGGCGATCGCCTCCAGCGCCGGCGCCACGACCATGACCTTCGACCTGCCCTCGGGGGACGGCTACGTCCTGCGTGCGGTGCGCGGCGGCGTCACGCCGATGGTCGAGCGGGCGCTGGGCACGCTCCGCCCGGGGACCAGCCGGTCGGTCGCCCTCCGCTCCCTCGACGTGGCGAGCCTGACCCTCCACCTCGGCTCCGCCGGCGCCCGGCGCGCGGTCAGCGTCACCGGTGAGGGCACCGGGCTCGCCGGGCTCGCGACCGGGACCGCCGACAGCGCCGGCGACGTCACGGTCGCCGGACTGCTGCGCGGGTCCCCGGTGCGGGTGAGCGTCGGCTCGCTCGCCGACGACTGGGGGCTCGCACTCCCCGAAGGCCACGAGATCCAGCTCCCCGAGGCGGCCACGAGCGCCGACCTCCCGGTCGCCGGCCCCGCCGCCGCGAGCGTGCACGGGCAGATCACCGCGACCGACCACAGCGCGCTCTCGGGGCTCGCCCTCTCGGCGATCCAGACCTGGCACGGCCAGAGCCGCACCGCCTGGGCCACCATCGCCGACGACGGCAGCTACACCGTCTCCGGCCTGCTCGCCGGCCTGCCGACCACGCTGAGCGCCGGCGGCGTCCTCTACGGCGCGACCACGGCCGACCTCACCCCGGTCGCCGGCGGGAACACCCAGGACCTCACGGTGACGCCGACCGGCTCCTACGAGGTCCGCTACTCGATCGCGACCCAGCTCGGCTCCGACGCGCCGCAGCCGCAGGCGCTCGACTGGCGGACCCTGGTCCACTTCCATGTCCGGATGGCGCCGGCCCCCGGTGTCGTGAGCGAGAGCGACTTCCTCTACGCCAACGGATCGATCACCGTCCGCGGCAACCCCGGCTCGGCGATCACCTTCTGCGCCGACGGCTACGAGGGCGGGTACGGCGCGGACTGCGTCACCAAGGAGATCCCCGACCCCACGGTGACCCGGCAGATCGACCTGCCCCTGACGCTCGTCTCGCAGGCCCGCGTCGAGGTGAGCGTCACGTCGCCGACCGCCGACGACTCCGCCACGGTGGTCGGCACCCTCCGCGGCTCCGGCCAGACCGTCTCCGGGATCACCGGCACGCCCGGCTCGCTGGCGCTGCCGTTGCCCGCGAGCGGCACCTGGGACTTCGTGGCGTACGGCGGCTCCGGCGCGGTCGGGCGCGCGAGCGTCGACACCGCCTCCGGCTCGAGCGTCGCGATCGCGATGGCGAGCCCGCCCGCCGGATTCCCGGCGACCGACAACGAGCTCGCCACCAGCCAGGCCGACGTCCAGCCCGGCGGCGTCCTGGACCTGACCGCCCGCTGGCGCAGCACGGGCGAGACCGGCGGCTCCGCCACGCTGCGCGTCCGGCTGCCGCAGGGGACCACGGTCGCCGGCCACGGTGTGACGGTCGACGGCGTCGAGCCCGCGACCGCCCCCACGGTCAGCGACGGCGTCCTGACGGTCCCCGTCGGCGCCCTCACCCAGGGCGCCGCGGGCCGGGCGACGATCCGGCTCCGTGTCGCGAGCGATCCCGACGACCTGCCCCCCACCCGGACCCTCGGCGTCAGCGCCGATCTCGTCGCCGGCTCCGTCACCGTCCCCTTGGGAGCGCTCGCCGTCGAGGTCGCCGCGGTGACGATCACCGCGCCCGAGGTCACCGGCGCGACCTCGGTCCGGGTCCGGGGACGCGCGGCCCCCGGCGAGACCGTGACCGTGCTCGACGGGGCCGAGGTCGTCGGCACCGCCGTGGCCGGCGCCGGCGGCGCCTGGACCACCCGGATCACCCTCCCCGACCACGGCCAGGGCGCCACCCACAGCCTTGCCGCGACCACGGGCAGCGGCGCCACGACGCAGGCGAGCGCGGTCGCGCTGCTCACCTACGACCGCTATCACCCGACCCTGCTGTCGGCCACCGTGAGCCAGGACGGCCGCTCCGGCTCGGGCGAGCAGGGCGCGAGCTTCCCGCTCGTGGTGGTGCCGGGCGCCAGGGTGGACGTGGCGGCCCACTTCGCCGATCCGAGCCTGATCTCGAACGCGACGCTCAGCATCGGGTCCAGCACCGTCGCGACCGGCCGCGCCGCCGACGGGGCGATCACGGCCAGCTTCGGGGGCATCACGCCCCGGGGGCCGGTCACGATCGACTACGACGCGACGGCGCCGACGACGGTCCCCCTGGTCGATCTGGCCCCGTCGACACCGCCGGCCGGCGGGTCGACGCCGACCGCCAACGACGTCCGCGCCAGCCTCGGCGCGACCGGTGCCCTGTTCGGCACGCCGGCGCTCGGCTCGGTCGACAACGGCGACACGGGCTCGGCGACGGTCACCATCCCGGTCCCGGGCCTGGGCAGCGGGGCCACCGCGACGATGAAGGTCACCAAGACCCCCGTGAGCGGGGTACCGTCCGGGTCGACGCAGATCGCCCCGGGAGTGTGGACCAGCGGCACGCCGGGGCTCAGCACGGCCTCCTCGGGGTTCGCCGTCACCGGCACGACGTACGTCGACACCTCGGTCGCCTCGCAGGCCTCCGGGTTCCGGGCCCTGAGCGCGCCCCGCGGCCGCAGGGCCGCGAGCGCCGCCTCCGCGACCGTGCGGGTGGGCTATGAGATCGCGTTCAACGGCGTGACCAGCCTCGACGACGCGCTCGACGCCTTCGGCGCAGGGGACAAGTACCAGAGGCTCGCCGCCCTGCTCGACACCGCCGACGACTGCGGGGGCTCGGCGTCGGGATTCCGCAACCGGATCGACGACATCGCGACCCGCGCGGCCGCCGACGATGCCACCAAGGCGACGATGATGCTGGCCGGCGTCCTGCTGGGCCCGGAGACCTTCGGCATCGGCACGCTGGCGATGTGGGCGGCGAGCACCGCGATGGAGAAGCTCCTCGACGACTCCCTCCAGGACATGATCGACGACGTCGTCGCGGACATGAACGCCAGCGGGGACTGCCCCAAGGAGAAGACCACCCACAAGAACGGTCCGGTCGTCGACCCCCAGTGGATCTACGACCCGTCCGGCACGGTCTACGACGGGCCGACCACCTCGCCGCTGAGCGGCGCCACCGTGACGCTGCTGCGCTCCGACACCGAGGACGGCACGTACGACCTGTGGGACGCCGACGCCTACGCGCAGGGCCCGAACCCGGCGACCACGGCCGGCGACGGCGCCTACGGCTGGAACGTGCCCGAGGGCTGGTACGAGGTGGTCGCCACCAAGGCCGGCCGCCTCGGCGATGCCAGCGAGCCGCTCGAGGTCCTTCCACCGCGGACGGGCATCGACCTCGTGCTGCCCACCGAGGAGGCCGTCACCGCCGACACCGCCGCCGGACAGAGCGACGGCAGCATCCTGGTGACGTTCTCCTCGTGGGTCGACGCGGCGCTGGTGAACGACCGGCAGATCGCGGTGACCGACGCCTCGGGCGTGCCCCTGAGCGCCGAGGTCACGCCGGTCTCGCCCCAGCCCGGCGTCGGCGGCGGTCAGCTCGCCACGCAGGCGCGGGTGAGCATCGCGGGCCTCGACCGGTCGGCCGCGACCGCGGTCACGGTCCAGGTGGATCAGGCGATCCAGGACGTGGCCGGCCGACCGCTCGCCGCGTCCGCGACGCTCGCCGCGAGCGTGCCGGCGGTGGTGGTGCCCCCGGTGGTGGTGCCCCCGGTCGTGGTCCCGCCGGTCAAGGTGGCTCCGGGGCTGAAGCTCGCCAAGCCGGCCACGAGGGCCGCGAAGAAGATCAGGGTGCGCAGGCCGGTCGTCCTGACCGGGAGGGCGGTCGCCGCCGCCCGGGGCTCGCGGGTCGTCCTCCAGCAGCTGGTCAGGAGGCGGTGGGTGGCCGTCGCCAGCGCCACGGTCTCGTCCTCCGGGACCCTCCGCTTCACCGTCAGGCCGAGGAAGAGGGGGACGTGGACGCTCCGGCTCAGCATCGGGGCCACCGCACGCACCACGGCGGGGGTCTCCCCGGTGCTGAGGCTGAAGGTGAGGTAGCTCAGGCGAGAGCGCGGTCGAGGGCGTCCTCGACGTGGACGGTGATGACGTCCAGGACGGGAACGTCGGCGTCCTGCGGCCGGACGAGCAGCGAGAGCTCGCTCGCGGCGAAGACGATCGCCTCGGCGCCGGCGTCGGTGAGCTCGTCGATGATGCCGAGCACCCGCTTGCGCGAGCTCGGGTTGATCGTGCGGAACACCAGCTCGTCGTAGACGATCGAGTCGAGGGTGTCGGTGTGCAGCTCGTCGGGCATGTTGACGTTGATGCCGTGCGAGCCGATCCGCTCGGCGAAGAAGTGGTCGGTCAGCGTGAACGCGGTGCCCATGAACCCGACGGTCTTGTAGCCGCGGGCCACGATCTGCTCGGCCATCAGGTCGGCGAGGTGCACCACCGGGATGCTCACGGCGTCGGCGACCTCGTCGTAGACCCGGTGGAAGGTCGTCGTGGCGAGCAGCAGGAAGTCCGCGCCGGCCTGCTCGGCCCCGCGCGCGGCCGCGCTGAGGATCTCCGCGATGCGATCCCAGTCACCCGCGTCCTGCAGCTCGTCCAGCTCGGCCAGGTCGACCGAGACGAGCACGACCTTCGCGGAGTGGAGCCCGCCGAGGCGCGCCTGCACGCCCTTGTTGAGCCCTTCGTAGTAGACCGCGCTGGATTCCCAGCTCAGCCCGCCGATGAGTCCGATCGTCTGCACGAGACGGGAGTCTCGCACCGCAGCGTGCCCGCCGAGGAATCCTCGGCGTCGCTCGGTCGGGATCAGACGCGGTGGACCTTGTGCGGGGCGGCCTGGACGCGCGGCTTGATCACCAGCTCGTCGATGTTCACGTGCGCGGGGCGGGTGACCATCCACACGATCGCGTCGGCGATGTCGGCGGCGACCAGGGGCTCGGGTACGCCGGCATAGACCGCGTCCGCGCGCTCCTGGTCGCCCCCCATGCGGACCAGGGAGAACTCGTCGGTCCTCACCATGCCGGGCGCGATCTCCATGACGCGGACGGGTTGCTCGACGATCTCGAGGCGCAGCGCGTTGGTGAGCGCCTTGAGCCCGAACTTCGCCGCGTTGTAGCCGCCCCCGCCCTCGTAGGCGATCCGGCCCGCGATCGAGCCGACGTTCACGATCGCCGAGCCGCCGCTGGCCTCGCCCGACCGGATCAGGGCGGGGAGCAGCGCGCGGGTGACGGCGAGCGTGCCGAGCACGTTGACGTCGTACATCGCCCGCCAGTCCTCGACGTCGCCCTCGGCCACCGGGCTCACGCCGAAGGCGCCGCCGGCGTTGTTGACCAGCACGTCGAGCGACGGGCCGACCGCCGCGGCGAGCGCCGCGACGGAGTCGGCGTCGGTGACGTCGGTCGCCACCGGCGTACCCCCGGTCTCGGCCGCCAGCGCCTCGATCCGATCGACGCGCCGCGCCGCCAGGAAGACCCGGTAGCCGGCCGCGGCCAGCTGTCGCGCGGTCTCCGCGCCGATCCCCGAGGAGGCTCCGGTCACGACAGCGGTCTTCTGGGATGTCGCAGGCATGGCCCCATTCTGCCGGGCGCCCGGTCCGGCGTGGATGAGCGGCCAGACGCTCACCTCCTATCCTGGGGAGGTGAGCGGGGCTGAGGTACGGCGGGTGGCGATGATCAGCCTCCACACCTCCCCCCTCGACCAGCCGGGCACCGGTGATGCCGGCGGGATGAACGTCTACGTCCTCGAGCTGTCGCGACGCCTCGCCGCGCGCGGGGTCGAGGTCGACATCTTCACTCGCGCCACGTCGTCGTCACTGCCCGCCGAGACCTGGGCCGACGAGAAGATCCTCGTCCGCCACGTCGCGGCCGGACCCTACGAGGGGCTCTCCAAGGCCGAGCTGCCGGGCCAGCTCTGCACCTTCGCCCGCGAGGTGCTCCGGGTCGAGGCCGTCCACCCCCTGGGCTGGTACGACGTCGTCCACTCCCACTACTGGCTCTCCGGCCAGGTCGGGGCCCTGGCGTGCGACCGCTGGCGAGTGCCCCTGGTCCACACGATGCACACGATGGCCAAGGTGAAGAACCTCGCGCTCGCCGAAGGCGACGCCCCCGAGCCGATGGCGCGGCTGATCGGGGAGGAGCAGGTGGTCGAGGCCGCCGATGTGCTCGTCGCCAACACCCAGCTCGAGGCATCCCAGCTGATCGACCTCTACGACGCCGACCCGTCGCGGGTCGCGGTGGTCCACCCGGGCGTCGACCTGGGCCGGTTCGCGCCGACGCCCAAGGCGGACGCCCGGGCGTGTCTCGGGATCCCGGCCGAGGCGCTCGTCGTGATGTTCGCCGGCCGGATCCAGCCGCTCAAGGCCCCCGACGTGCTCCTGCGGGCGGTCGCGGTGCTGCTCCGGCGGATGCCGCGCCTCCGCGGGCGACTCGTCGTGCCGGTCATCGGCGGCCCGTCGGGCAGCGGGCTCGAGCGGCCCGAGTCGCTCGCGGCACTGGCCGCCGAGCTGGGGATCAGCGACGTTGTCCGCCTCGCCGGCACCGTCCCCCAGGACGAGCTGGCCCGGTGGTTCGCTGCTTCGGACGTCGCCGCGGTGCCCTCCTACAACGAGTCCTTCGGGCTGGTCGCGATCGAGGCCCAGGCCTGCGGCACCCCGGTCGTGGCGGCCGCGGTCGGCGGGCTCACGACCGCCGTCCGGCACGGCGAGTCGGGCCTGCTGGTCGAGGGCCACGACCCCGAGCGCTGGGCCGACGCGCTCGTCCGCGTCCTGCTCGACCCCGCGCTGCACGCCCGGCTGAGCGCGGGCGCGATCGCCAACGCGGCCGACTTCTCGTGGGAGGCGACGGCCGGCCGGATGCTCGACGTCTACGAGAAGGCGCGACTGGTGACGAGGGAGGGAGTGGCGTGACGGACCTGACGGAGGAGCGGCTCGACGTCGTACGCGCGTGGCTGGGGGAGAACGAGATCGAGTTCTCCGAGACCGGGTCGACGGAGGACGGCGAGACCGGGCTGGTCAGCTTCTCCTTCGCCCTGCCCGGCGAGCGCAAGCTGCAGACGCCGGTCCGGCTCGACCTCGGCCCGCACGCGCTCGGCGTGCACGCTTTCGTGTGCCGCCGGCCGGACGAGAACGCCGAGGGCGTCTACCGCTGGCTGCTCCAGCGCAACCTCCGCCTGTACGCCGTCGCCTTCGGCCTCGACAAGGACGGCGACGTCTACCTCGACGCCCGGCTCCCGCTCGCCCTCGTCACGCCCGACGAGCTGGACCGCCTCCTCGGCTCCGTCCTCACGTACGCCGACGAGTCGTTCAACACGCTCCTCGAGCTCGGCTTCGCCTCCTCGATCCGCAAGGAGTGGGAGTGGCGCCTCGCCCGCGGCGAGTCCACGGCGAACCTCGCCGCCTTTGAGCAGTTCCGCCCCGCCGAGTAGGCCTCCCCGCCCGCCGAGTAGGGCCTCCCCTCCCGCCGAGTGGGGCCTTCCCTCACAGCGAGTGGGGGCTGACGCTGACGCGAGGCCCCACTCGACGTGAGGAAAGGCCCCACTCGGCTAGAGGTCGAGCTTGTAGCCCAGCCCGCGGACCGTGATGAGCAGCTTCGGCTCGCTCGGCTCGGCCTCGAGCTTGGCGCGCAGGCGCTTCACGTGGACGTCGAGGGTCTTGGTGTCGCCGACGTAGTCGCTGCCCCACACCCGGTCGATCAGCTGGCCGCGGGTGAGCACTCGGCCGGGGTTGCGGAGGAACATCTCGAGCAGCTCGAACTCCTTGAGCGGCAGCCGCTGCTCGCCGCCGTCGACGGTCACGACGTGCCGCTCGACGTCCATCCGCACCGGCCCGGCCTCGAGCACGTCGGGGGCGAGGTCGGGCTCGACGCCGCGGCGCAGGACGGCGCGGATGCGCGCGACCAGCTCGCGGGGGGAGTAGGGCTTGGTGACGTAGTCGTCCGCGCCCAGCTCGAGCCCGACGACCTTGTCCACCTCGTCGTCCTTGGCGCTGACCATGATGACCGGCACGGCGGAGGTGGCCCGGATCTGGCGGCACACCTCGGTGCCGGGGATGCCGGGCAGCATCAGGTCCAGCAGCACGATGTCGGCGCCGTTGCGGTCGAACTCCTTGAGCGCGTCGGTGCCGTTCTCGGCGATCGCGACCTCGAAGCCCTCCTTGCGCAGCATGTACGACAGCGCCTCCGAGTAGGACTCCTCGTCCTCGACGACCAGTACCCGGGTCATGCGGTGTCCCCGCCGAGTTGTTCGCCGGAGGAGCGAAGCGGGGGAGTCGAAGAACTCGGTGGGGTGCTCAAGGGCCTACCTCCTCATGGTGCGGCTGATGTGCCTGATGTTGGGGGAGTGTGAGGGTGAACGTCGAGCCCTGTCCCTCGACGGACCAGACCTTCACCTCGCCGCCGTGGGTGGCGGCGACGTGCTTGACGATGGACAGCCCGAGGCCGGTGCCGCCGGTGGAGCGATGCCGGGCCGGGTCGACCCGGTAGAAGCGCTCGAAGATGCGGTCGAGCTCGCCCGCCGGGATGCCGATGCCCTGGTCGACGACGGAGATCGACACCGCGTCGTCGGAGGCCTTGGTCGTCACCGACACCGACGAGCCGGGCTCGGAGTAGCTCACGGCGTTGGCGACCAGGTTGGTCACCGCGGTCATCACCTGCTCCTCGTTGCCGAGCACCCGCAGGCCCCGGGCGCCGCCGGTGACCACGCTGATGTGTCGCTGCTGCGCGTCCACGCCGACGACGTCGACCGCGTTGGCGATCACCGCGTCGAGCTCGACCGCGTCGGGCGCCTCGACCGGCTCGTCCCCCTGGAGCCGGGACAGCTCGATGATCTGCTGCACCAGCTCGGTGAGGCGGTCGGACTCGATCAGCATCCGGTCCGCGAACCGCTTGACCGCCGCCGGGTCGTCGGAGGCGTCGATGACCGCGTCGGCCAGCACGCGGATCGCGCCGACCGGGGTCTTGAGCTCGTGGGAGACGTTGGCGACGAAGTCCCGGCGTACCGCCTCGACGCGGCGCTCACGGGTGCGGTCCTCGAGCAGGGCCAGCACGAGCCGGGTGCCCAGCGGCGCCACGCGGGCCACGACATGGCGCGGCGGCCCGTCGCTCCCGCGCGCGAGCACCAGCTCGGTCTCGCGGATCTGCCCGTCGCGGCGGACGAGGTGGACCAGCTCGGCGAGCTCGTCGGAGAGGAGCGTGGTCCCGCGGACCAGGCCCAGCGCGTACGTCGGCGCGCTCGCCTTGACGACGACGTCGCCGTCGTCGACGACCACCGCGGAGGAGCGCAGCACCGAGAGCACGGTCGCGACCTCGGGCGGCACCACGGGGTCGGCGATCACGGGGATCCGGCGCTGCTGACGGTCGCTGATGTGCCAGGCGAGCACCGCCGCGCCGGCGACGACGGCCCCGAGGACGGCGGCGAGAAACGCCTGCGTCGTCGGGTTCACGCTCCCAGCGTAAGACCCCGGCCGGAGTGCCTCGCGCCACGCGGAGGCCGGGATGCGCAACGTTCACCGCGCGTTCACCGATCGTCCCCGCGTAGCCATGTCGGCGGCCGGTCGCGGAGCCTACGGTATCGGGTATGCGTGCCGCGTTCCACGAAGACCTGGAGGCCGTCTTCACGGACCTCGCCGACATCTGCGACTCCGTCGAGCAGGCGGTGGCGATCGCCACGACCGCGCTGCTCCAGGCCGATGCGGGCCTCGCCGAGCAGGTGATCAGCGGCGACGCCAGGATCGACGCCGCCCGCGAGGCGGTCGAGGAGCGCTGCTTCGAGCTGCTCACCCTGCAGGCGCCGGTGGCCGGCGACCTCCGCGTCGTCGTCGCGGCGCTCCGGATGGTCAGCGACCTCGAGCGGATGGGCGACCTGTCGGTCCACGTCGCCAAGATCGCCCGGCTGCGGGTGCCCAACATCGCCGTGCCCGAGGGTGCCCGCGCGACCATCTCCCGGATGGCCGAGGTCGCCGAGGCCATGGTCACCCGCACCGCCCGTATCATCCGCGGTCGCGACGTCACCGAGGCGAGCGCGCTGGCGATCGACGACGAGGAGATGGACCGGCTGCGTCGCTCCAACTTCGCCGAGATGCTCGGCGACGAGTGGAGTTACGGCATCGAGGCGGCGGTCGACATCGCGCTGCTGGGCCGCTACTACGAGCGGATCGCCGACCACGCGGTCTCCGTGGCGAACCGGGTCGTCTACGTCGTGACCGGCGAGAAGCCGCATCTCGCCGACGCGTGACCGAAATTCGATGGGCTGCGAGCCTCCGGGATCGCTAGCGTCGCGGGTGTGACGACCGCGCCCTGGAAGCCGCTGCTCGCCGTCTCGGTCACCCTGGTCTTCTGGGCCTCGGCCTTCGTGGCCATCCGCCACCTGGCCGACGACTTCCGGCCGGGCGCGCTGGCCCTCGGCCGGCTCGGCACCGGGGCGATCTGCCTGACCGTGCTCGTCGCCTGGTCGCGCCGCCGCGGCACCCGCCTCGTCGCCCTCGACGGGTCGCAGTGGGCGCGGGTCGTCGCGATAGGCCTGCTCTGGTACGCGCTCTACATGGTCGCGCTCAACACCGGCGAGCACCACGTGGACGCCGGCACGGCCTCGCTCATCCTGCAGCTCTCGCCCGTGGTCATCGCGGTCCTGGCCTCGATCTTCCTGGGCGAGCGGTTCACCCGGTGGATCGCGCTCGGCCTGGCGCTGGCGTTCGTGGGCGTCGCGATCATCGCCTTCGCCTCCAGCGACCGCAGCGACTCCGAGGGCCCGGTGATCGGGGTGCTCCTGTGCCTGGTGAGCGTGGCGTCGTACTCGGTCTCGCTGGTGCTGCAGAAGCCGCTCGCCGGCCGGGTGCCCGCGCTCCAGATCACCTGGCTCGCCTGCGGGATCGGTGCGATCGCCACGCTCCCGTGGGCCGGCCAGCTGGTCACCGACCTCTCGCAGGCGCCCGCGTCGTCGATCCTGTGGCTGGTCTTCCTGGGCGTCTTCCCGACCGCGATCGCGTTCACGACCTACGGCTACGCGCTGCAGCACCTCTCCGCGTCGCAGCTCGGGATCTCGACGTACGTCGTGCCGGTGATCTCGATCGCCCTCGCCGCCGTCCTGCTCGGCGAGGCCCCCGCCCCGCTGTCCTATGTCGGCGGGGCCGTCGCCCTGGCCGGCGTCTGGCTCGCCCGCCGCCGCACCGAGTAGGTCCCAGTCGGCTACTGCTTGCCCTGGTTGGCGACCGCGGCGGCAGCGGCCGCGGCGGCCTCCGGGTCGAGGTACTCACCACCGGCGACGAGGGGCCGGAAGGAGTCGTCGAGCTCGTAGACGAGCGGCTGGGCGGTGGGGATGTTGAGCGCGGCGATGTCGGCGTCGGAGATGCCGTCGAGGTGCTTCACCAGCGCGCGCAGGCTGTTGCCGTGCGCGGTGACGAGGACGGTACGACCGGCCGCGAGGTCGGGCACGATCTCGCCCTCCCAGTAGGGCACGATCCGCTCGACGACGTCCTTGAGGCACTCGGTCGCCGGCACGTCGATCGACGCGTAGCGGGCGTCGCCGGCCTGGCTGAACTCCGAGTCGGCCTCGATGGGCGGCGGGGGGACGTCGTACGAGCGGCGCCAGAGGTTGAACTGCTCCTCGCCGAACCGCTGCAGCGTCTCGGACTTGTTCTTGCCCTGCAGCGCGCCGTAGTGCCGCTCGTTGAGCCGCCAGTCGCGCTTGACCGGGATCCAGTGCCGGTCGCAGGTGTCCAGGGCGATCGCGGCGGTGTTGATCGCGCGCCGCAGCAGCGACGTGTGGACCACGTCGGGGAGGACGCCCCGCTCCTCGAGCAGGGTGCCGCCGACGACGGCCTCGCCGCGGCCCTTCTCGGTGAGGGCCACGTCGACCCAGCCGGTGGAGAGGTTGAGCGCGTTCCACTCGCTCTCGCCGTGCCGCAGCAGGATCAGGGTGCTCATCGGGTGGCTCCGCCCGTCA
This sequence comes from Nocardioides sp., assembly GCF_047607365.1. Lineage (GTDB taxonomy): Bacteria > Actinomycetota > Actinomycetes > Propionibacteriales > Nocardioidaceae > Nocardioides. The sequence continues at coordinate 14,323 of NZ_JASGDD010000066.1, forward strand.
CTCGGCCAGCGGCGGGACCGAGGCGTACTCGCAGCTGTAGGCCTCGCCGGCCTCGCTGGAGCTGTCGTCGGCGGGCACGGTGGCCGCGGCCGACGGGCTGGCGTAGTCGTGGCACTGGGTCACCACGATCGGGCTGACGTCGATCGTCGAGCCGTCGGAGAAGCTCAGCGTGACCGGCAGCACCGCGCCGGCGGTGATCTCCGAGCCCGTGACGGTGATGCCGCCCTCGGTGTAGAGGTTCACCGCCGAGGCAGGCTCGACCTCGATCGGCTTGAAGCCGACGGTGCTCAGGCCGGAGATGCTGGTCAGCGTCACGGCCTCGGTGAGGTGCTGGTCGGTGGTGATGGTGGCGACGAAGGTGCCGGAGCCGGGCGCGGCGGCGATGATGCGGGCCGCGCCGATGTGGATGTCGCCCGAGGTGTGGTACGCGCCGTTGGCGATCGTGTTGGGGCGGTCGGTCGCGTAGTCGAACCCCTGCAGCCCGCATCCGCTCAGCAGGAGCACCGCGCCGGCGGCCGCGACGGCGGCGAAGGCGAGCTTGAGCTGACCCGGGCGGCGAGCGTTCGTCATCACGGCCGACATGCTAGCGGTGCTCGTCCGGCATGCATGCTCCACCCGCTCAGGATCCGCTCAGGACCCGCTCAAGCCGGTCTGTCGCGCCACGATGGCGAGGATCGCGCCGACCAGTCCGAGGTAGGCGATCGTGCCCGTGAGCAGCATCGTCGCCCCCGTACGCCGGGCGAGCCGGAGTGGCAGGTAGGTCCAGCCGTCCGCGTCGTCGGCGACGAGGCCCCACAGCGAGGTCAGCACGTGCACGCCGACCCCCAGCAGCGCGGCGAGCACCGTCAGCGTGAGGGTCGGCGCCTCGCCGGTGGCGCGGCCGCCCCACCCGCCGTACGAGAGGAAGGCGGGGTAGAGACCGAACGAGATCGCCCACGGGAGCCAGCTCAGCGGCCCCTGGCGGACGAGCCGCAGCCGCAGGTTGCCCAGCGCGGCGACGACGACCGAGACGAGATAGCAGGCGCCGGCCATGAGGCCGTTGTTGACGGCGATCGGGATGAGGGCGAGCACGGCCACGGAGAGGCTGAAGGAGAGCGTCGTCGGGCTCAGGCCGTCGACGGTGGCCTTGACCCGGCTGTGCCGCTGGTCGGCCTCGGCGTCGACGAAGTCGTTCTGCCAGCCGAGCACGACCTGGCCGATCAGCACCGTGACCGCGACGAGGGCCACCTCGCGGCCGGGGCGCCCCGACAGGGACGCGGCGGCGGTGAGGACCAGGGTCGTCAAGACGGCCTGACGCGGGTGCGAGGCCCGGAGGAGAAGGGCCGGCGTCGTCGCGCCGATCCGGCGCATCGCGCGTTGGGGTTGGGTGGCCAGTGTCATGTCGTACGCCTTTCCACCACACCTGAGGGCGATCTGTCAACCCCTGTGGACGCACCCATTCGGCCTCTGACCTGCGAAAACGTCGATCTGCGCGGTCGAAAACCGTGGTAGGATGGATGTCCTAGGAAGGGGTTCTACGACTTATGACTTTCACTGTCGGCGAGACCGTTGTCTATCCGAATCATGGCGCCGCGATCATCGAGGACATCGAGATGCGCACCATCAAGGGAGAGGAGCGGCAGTACCTCGTCCTGAGGATCATCGCCCAGCAGGACCTCGTGGTCCGCGTGCCTGCCGGCAACCTCGACCTGGTGGGCGTCCGCGACGTGGTCGACCGCGATGGTCTCGACAAGGTGTTCGAGATTCTTCGCGCCGCTCACGTCGAGGAGCCGACCAACTGGTCGCGCCGCTACAAGGCCAACCTCGAGAAGCTGCACTCCGGCGACGTCAACAAGGTGGCCGAGGTCGTCCGCGACCTGTGGCGCCGTGAGCGCGACCGCGGCCTCTCGGCCGGCGAGAAGCGGATGCTTGCCAAGGCCCGCCAGATCCTCGTCTCGGAGCTCGCGCTCTGCGAGAAGACCAACGAGGACAAGGCCGAGGCCATGCTCGACGAGGTTCTCGCCTCCTGAGCGTGGACCTGCCCGACATCGAGCCGACCCTCGGTTTCGTCCTGGAGGCGGACCGGGGGTCGCTCCCATTTGCCCTGATCCACGGGGAGTCGCTCGTCGCCTGCGCCGCCTGGGCGCTGGGCGACGCAGGGGTCACCCTGGTCGACCTGGGTACGCCGTGGGCGGCTCTGGCCGAGGCCGGCGAGCCGGTCGTCCTGCACGACGTGCTCTGCCCCATGACCCCGGCTCCGTTCATCGTCGACGCCGTGCTCCGCTCGGCCGAGACCGGCGCCGTCGTCGTCGGCGTGCGGCCGGTGACGGACACGGTCAAGACGATCGCGGCCGGCGCGGTGGGGGAGACCATCGACCGCGAGGGACTGTGGCAGGTCGCCTCGCCGCTCGTGCTGCCCCCCGTCGCGGTCGAGGCGCTGATCGGGGGCCTGCCGACGTACGACGTCGCGAGGCTCGTCGCCCACCTGCGCCAGGCCGGGTTCGGGATCGAGACCCTGATCGCGCCGCCCGAGGCGCGACGCGTCGGCGGGCCCGACGACATCCGGCTGCTCGAGGCGCTCACGGCCCCGGCCACGACGCGCTAGGTCAGGCGCGGGCCCACGTAGACGGTGCCGTCGTCGACCCTGACCGCGTAGGCGGGCACCGAGAAGTGGGGATCCTCCAGGCACTTGCCGGTGCGCAGGTCGAACGCGTGGCGGTGGGCGGGGGAGGCGACGAACGGCACATCGCCACGCTGGCCGACGATCCCCTTCGAGATCACCGACGCCTTGGCGAACGGGTCGTGGTTGCCGAGCGCGTAGACGATGTCCGCCTCGCCGTCGAGGAGGCGGAAGAGGGCGATCGCCTGGCCGTGCACGAGAGCGGTCGCGCCCCGGTCGACCTCGAGATCGGCGACCTTGCAGACGGGCTGCCAGTCCGTGGTGCGAGCGAGCGCGCGCGGGCTCATCGGGCGGCCCCCATGGCCGCCGCGAGCGGTAGCGCCATCGCTGCCTCCTCCGTCGTGACGATGAACGTAGGCAGCGCGTGTTAGGGGGCGGTCACGGCCTGTTACAGGCGTGAAAACGATGCGCCGGACGCACAGCCCGGTCACAGAGTGGGGCCGGGGCGGCGGCGTGGTCCTCGGGTGTGGCTCTAGGGTCTGCTCATGCCCGCAGCCGTCGTCGTCCTCGCCGGAGGATCCGGGTCCCGGGTCGGCGCCGGGGTCAACAAGGTGCTGCTGCCGCTCGGCGACGCGACCGTCCTCGGACTGAGCCTGCGGGCGGCGCTCCATGCCGACGACGTACGCCGAATCGTGCTCGTCCACGCGCCGGGTGAGGCGGAGGCCGTCTCGGCGGCGGTCACGCCGGTGCTCGGCAGCGGCGAGGTGCTGCTGGTGCCCGGCGGGGCGACCCGGCACGGGTCGGAGTGGAACGCGCTGCGGGCGCTGCGCCGCGAGATCGAGACCAGGGAGATCGACGTGGTGGCGATCCACGACGCCGCCCGCCCGCTCGCCGGCCCGCAGCTCTTCGACCTCACCATCGCGACGGCCCGCGCCGCGGGCGGCGCCATCCCCGTCGCGCCGGTGGCGGGGCTGGTCGACCGGGCCTCGCTCGCCCCGCATCCCGGCCTCGTCGGCGTGCAGACTCCCCAGGCCTTCCGTGCCGCGGAGCTCCTCGCGGCCTACGCGCGGGCGGAGGCCGACGGCTTCGACGCCACCGACACCGCAGCCGTGCTCGCCCGCTACGCCGACCTCCGGGTGGCCGCCGTCCCGAGCAGTCCGCTCAACCTCAAGGTCACCTACCCCGAGGATCTGGCGACGGCCGAGCGCCTCCTGACGCGCTGACCTCCCGCCAACCCCGCGCCGAATGGGGCCTCCCCTCACCTCGAATAGGGCCTCCGATCTCCCCGAGTAGGGCCTCCCCTCACCTCGAGTGGGGCTGAGGGCAGGCCCCACTCGACGCGAGGAACGACCCCACTCGGCTGGCGGGAGGCCCTACTCGGCTGGCGGGGAGGCCCCACTCGGCGTGAGGGGAGGCCCTACTCGGCGGGGTGGACGAGGGCCGTCGCGAGGGCGGCGATGCCCTCCCCGCGACCGGTCAGGCCGAGGCCGTCGGTCGTGGTCGCCGAGACCGAGACGGGAGCGCCGACGGCGGCCGACAGCGCCTCCTCGGCCTCGACGCGACGCGGGCCGACCTTGGGCACGTTGCCGATCACCTGGACCGCCACGTTGCCGATCTCGAACCCCGCCGCCCGCACCCGGCGGGCGGTCTCCGCCAGCAGCCGAGCCCCGGAGGCGCCCGCCCACTCCGGCTCGGCGGTGCCGAAGTTCGAGCCGAGGTCGCCGAGGCCGGCGGCCGACAGCAGGGCGTCGCAGCACGCGTGCGCGGCGACGTCGGCGTCCGAGTGGCCCTCCAGCCCGACCTCGGAGTCGGGCCACGCCAGCCCGGCGAGATGGAGCGGGACGCCCGGCACGAGCCGGTGGACGTCGGTGCCGAGGCCGGTGCGAGGCAGGGCCGGCGGCGGTGGCTGGGTCACGGCGTCATGATAGGTGGCATGACACGCGCGCCCCGGGCCCTGGCGGGCGCGCTGGTCGCCCTCACCGGTCTCGCCGTCGCCCAGCTGGTCACGCGCGCGACCGGCACCCGCGACAGCCCGGTCGAGGCCGTCGCGACCTGGATCATCCAGCATCCGCCCGGCGCCCTGACCGAGCACCTGATCAAGGCGGTCCAGCGCGCTGACAAGCCGCTGCTGATCGGAGGCACCGTCCTCGTCGTGACGCTCGTGCTCGCCTGGCTGACGGCCGGGCCCGGACGGCGGTCCATCGCATGGCCGATGCTGGGCTCCGGCGTACTGGCGGGGATCGGCGCCCTCGCGATCGCCGCCCAGCCCGGCGCCGCCGGCGCGCGAATGCTGTCGGTCGTCGCCGGGCTCGCCACCTGGCTGCTCCTGCTCCCGCCGATGGTGCGGGCGATCCCTGCCGCCACAAGCCCCGATTCGCCGCGCGGAAGGGCCCCACTCGGCGTGAGGGAAGCCCCTACTCGGCGGGGGTTTCTGGTCAGGGTAGGGCTGGTGGCGGCGCTGGGCGGCGTCGCGCTCGTCCTCAGCAGGTACGCCGGCAGCGGCCGCCGCCGGGTGGAGCAGGCGCGGGCCGCGCTCAGGCTCACGGGCGTGACGAAGCCGGTCGTCCCCGCCGGAGCGGACCTGGGGATCGCCGACCAGCCGCGCTGGCTCACCCCGACCGGAGAGTTCTACCGGATCGACACCGCGCTGCTGCCGCCCGCCCTCGAGCCCGACACCTGGAGGCTCAGGATCCACGGGATGGTCGACCGCCCCCTCGAGCTCACCCTGCAGGACCTGCTCGAGCGCGAGCTCACCGAGGACTGGCTCACCCTCATGTGCGTCTCCAACACCGTCGGCGGCGACCTCATCGGCAACGCCTGGTGGAGCGGGGTGCGGATCGCCCCGCTCCTGGCCGAGGCGGGCGTCCACGCCGACGCCGACGGCGTACTCCAGACGAGCAGCGACGGCTGGACCTGCCTGACGCCGCTGGACGCGCTCACCGACGACCGCAACGCGATGCTCGCCGTCGCGATGAACGGGGCGGCGCTCCCGGTCGAGCACGGCTTCCCGGTGCGGATGATCGTGCCCGGCCTCTACGGCTACGTCAGCGCGACCAAGTGGCTCGTCGACCTCAAGGTCACCCGCTTCGACGACGACGAGGGCTACTGGACCCCGCTCGGGTGGAGCGCGAGGGGCCCGATCAAGCTCGGGTCGCGCATCGACGTCCCCGAGTACGGCGGCCCGGCGAAGCTCGACGGCGAGGCGGTCGTCATCGCCGGCACGGCGTGGCACCAGCACACCGGCGTCTCGGCCGTGGAGGTCAGCGTCGACGGCGGCGCGTGGACGCGCGCCGAGCTCGCGGCCGACCCCGGCATCGACAGCTGGGTGCAGTGGCGGCTCACCGCCAAGCTCGACTCGGGCGACCACCAGGCGCGGGTCCGGGCGATCGGCGCCGACGGGGAGGTGCAGACCGGCGCGCAGGCCGAGCCCGCGCCCGATGGCGCGACGGGCTGGCACCACATCACCTTCGAGGTCGCGTGAGGCGAGAAGGCATCGGCACCGTGAGGTCGCGTGACGAATGCCGCTCGGCGTACGCGCGTCCCTAGGATGAGCGGGTGGCACTGCGGCTCCATGACACCCAGACCGGCGAGGTCCGTGACTTCGTCCCCCTCGTCCCCGGTCAGGCGTCCCTCTATGTCTGCGGGCTGACGCCGCAGTCGGAGCCGCACGTCGGGCACATGCGCTCGGGCGTGAACTTCGACGTGCTGCAGCGCTGGCTCCGCTGGAGCGGGTACGACGTCACCTTCATCCGCAACGTCACCGACATCGACGACAAGATCCTCGCCAAGGCCGCCGACCAGGGCCGCCCCTGGTGGAACCTCGCGTACGACGTCCAGCGGCTCGTCTCGCGGGCCTACGAGCTGCTCAACGTCGCGCCTCCGACCTACGAGCCGCTCGCGACCGGCCACATCCCCGAGATGGTCACGATGATCGCGACGCTGGTCGAGCTGGGGCACGCCTATCCCGCGCCCGACGGCTCGGGCGACGTCTACTTCGACGTGCGGTCGTGGGCGGCGTACGGCGAGCTCACGCACCAGGGCATCGACGACATGGAGGCGGCCGCCGACGCCGACCCGCGGGGCAAGCGCGACCCCCGCGACTTCGCGCTGTGGAAGGGACGCAAGGACGGCGAGCCCGAGACGGCGTCGTGGCCCTCCCCGTGGGGCCCGGGGCGACCGGGCTGGCACATCGAGTGCTCGGCCATGGCCGGGAAGTACCTCGGCCCCGCGTTCGACATCCACGGCGGCGGCCTGGACCTGCGCTTCCCCCACCACGAGAACGAGATCGCGCAGTCGAAGGCGGCCGGGCACGCGTTCGCGTCGTTCTGGATGCACAACGCGTGGATCACCACGGCCGGCGAGAAGATGTCGAAGTCGCTGGGCAACTCGCTCACCATCCCCGCGGTGCTCGAGCGCTACCGCGGGATCGAGCTGCGGTTCTACCTCGTGGCGGCGCACTACCGCTCGCACGTGGAGTTCTCCTTCGACGCCCTGGAGGAGGCCGCCGCCGGCTTCCAGAGGATCGAGGGCTTCCTCGACCGTGCCATCGAGGCGCTGGGACCCGAGGACGCCGGCCTCGGCGCCGAGCTCCCCGAGGCGTTCGAGGCGGCCATGGACGACGACCTCGGCACCCCCGCCGCCGTCGCGGTGCTCTACGACACCGTGCGCGAGGGCAACCGGCTGCTCGCCGACGGCGCCGGGCAGGGCGGCGACCCGGCCGACATCGAGGCCCTGGTCGCGGTGACGGGCTCGGTGCTGCTCATGCTCGACGTCCTCGGCCTCAACCCGGCCGACGACGCCTGGGGGGTCACCGGGCCGGACGAGGCCGAGGAGAGGCTGACCGCGGCGGTCGACAGCCTGGTCGCCGCGCTCCTCGAGCAGCGTGCCGCCGCCCGCGCGGCGAAGGACTGGGCCGCCGCCGACGCGGTCCGCGACCGGCTGAAGGCCGCGGGCATCGAGATCACCGACACCCCCACGGGTCCCCGCTGGGCCCTGGCGTGAGCGAAGGACACGACCACCATGGCAGGCAACTCCTCGCGCCGCGGCGCGATCCAGAAGTCCAACAAGAAGGGCGCGACCGTCGGCTCCGGCGGTGTGCGGCGCCGTGGCCTGGAGGCCAAGGGGCCGACGCCGAAGGCTGAGGACCGGCCCTACCACAAGGCGCACAAGAAGGCGCAGGCCGCCGAGAAGGCCGCCACGCAGCGGGCCAAGTCGACGCGCAAGCGGAGCACCTCGGACGCCGAGTGGATCATCGGCCGCAACCCGGTCGTCGAGGCACTGCGCGAGGGCGTGCCGGTCAACGGCGTGTACGTCGCCGAGGGCGCCGAGCGCGACGGCCGGCTGCGCGAGGCCTTCCAGCTCGCCTCCGAGCTGTCGATCTCACTGCTCGAGGTGACCAAGTCGGAGCTCGACCGGATGACGGGCTTCAACGGCCACCAGGGCCTGGCGGCCCGCGTGCCGGCGTACGAGTATGCGCATGCCGACGACCTGCTCGACGTCGCCGCCGAGGCCGGCGAGGCGCCGCTCATCGTCGCGATCGACCACGTCACCGACCCGCGCAACCTCGGCGCGATCATCCGCTCCGCGGCCGCCTTCGGCGCCCACGGCGTCGTCATCCCCGACCGTCGCGCCGCCGGCATGACCGCCGCCGCGTGGAAGACCGCAGCCGGCGCCGCCGCCCGGATCAAGGTCGCCCAGACGGTCAACATGACCCGGCAGCTCAAGGCGTACCAGGACGCCGGCTGCATGGTCGTCGGGCTGGACATGGAGGGCGACTTCGAGCTGCCCGACATCGCCCGGCATGCCTCCGACCCGCTCGTCATCGTCGTCGGAGCCGAGGGCAACGGCATCGGCCGCCTGGTCCGCGAGACCTGTGACCAGATCGTCTCGATCCCCATGGTCAACGCCGTGGAGTCGCTCAACGCCGGCGTCGCCGCGTCCGTCGTGCTCTACGCCGTGGCTCAGTCGCGCAGCTGACGCCCGGGCATGCTCTAGCCTCGGGATTTCGCCTGGTTGTGGGTGAGTACGGCGCGTAATGCATGGAGGTGCCTGTCCTGCGCGGGATTCTTGTGATTGCGAAGTCTCAAGGAAGCCGAGCGGAAAGGCACGGTGTCGTGAACCAGGCCCTCGCCGCCGCGTCTTCTACACCACTGGCCAGGGCCGACGACCCGGCAAGCCAGCACCGCCCGATCAGGCTCCGGTCGTTGGCCGACCACAGCCAGACCAAGGCCGTCGAGTCTGGCGAAGGTGGTCAGGCCAGGGACGGCCAAAGCCGGCCGTAGGGATAGCGTCAAGCACGCCGACTTCGGAAGACCTCGACGCCTACCCCGGGAACGAGGCGCCAGCAAGACCTACACCCTCATCTGGGAAGGCCCCAACAGGACCCACGGCCGATCGAGGATCTCGATCGTCTACTGGGAGAGGCCGGTGGTCGTGGCACTTCCCGAGAAGCGCGCGCTTGGAGACAGTTTCGGCTTAGATGAGTTCGAGTGTTCGAAGAGGCGGGCGCCGCCGACAATGGCGCGGCTGCTGCTGTTGGAGATCTCGAACGCCGGGAACCCGTACCCGACTTGATCCCATTCTTGGATGTGAAGGTTGTCTGCCACGATGGTGCAGTTCGGTCCGTCCACACGAATGCCATTCGTACCAGCTAATATGCTGGAGAAATTCGTCAGCTGAATACGACAACCACTCGCTTCGGGTCGAACATGCAAGCCGTGGCCGCTGTTGGTCGTCTCCGATTGGGTGGTGACATTTGTCATCATGCCCGAAGTATTGCGTCCATACACCAAGATGCCGTACGTGCATGCGTCCAGATCCGCGTTCGACAGGTGAAATTTTGATGTGGAACCGTTGAGTAAGGCGGGGTTTGTCGTGGATTCACCGAATTGAATTCCCTGGTTATACCACAGTGCAAAAATATTGCTAAAGAAGGGGTTGTCGTTACGGAGAGACCGGATCGCGACGCCTGTGCCTTGTGTAGCGCTTTTTACGGCGGGGGACTGCGACCAGTAAGGCCAGAAGTGAACGTCGTGCAGGCGAACGATATCGGCGCAACCATCGAAGACGATCCCCTCAGAGAGTGGTTGACCGTAGATTCCTTGGAGGTTTGCTCGCCCAACCTGCACTACTTGGATGCCACGAGAAACATTGTTCAGGAAAATGTTCTGTATGAGTGCGTCGTCTCCTTCGACACGGATGACCTCGCGGAAGTTTGCGGGAGTGAACGGATCGGTGCTTGGATCGGTCTGTCCGACGTTGTGAAATGCGATATTGTGGATCCCTGCTGCTTGGCCGATGATTCGGAGCGGCTGCAGGCTTGCGTTATTCGCAACGAGGATCCAAGTCCCGTTCTTGACGCCGTCGCCGGGCGTATTCCACCCCACCCCCACGAGATGGACCGAGGCGGGTATTTGGATTTGCGTTGACACCAGGTAAGTGCCCGCCGGCAGAATGACAAGCCCGCCACCTGCGGCGGATGCGGCCGAGATCGCCGACTGTATCGATGGCCCGTCGTTGGTCGTTCCGTTGCCAGTCGCCCCATAGGGAGCTGCCGTTGCGATGAACCTGTCCGTGCTCGCGGCGGCAGCGAATGCGGGACTGGACGTCGTCGCGGCCGCAAGGGTCGCTATACCGGCGAGGCCAGCGGCCGACAGAACATGACGTCTCGACCTGTGGTTGCCCATCAGTCCTCCCAAACGAATTCGACCGGAGGTCGCGGCCGCTGGGAGACCTATTCTGCGCGCCATTCAACCGCAGCGGCAAGCACTGTGATCCTTTCTTGGGCCAGTCCGGCTCAGCTCAGCCGGTATAGAACGTCGCGGCAACCCCCGCCGTCGTCACGGTGGCGAGTGACGTGGCGCCAGCGGGGAGCGGCTGGTCGGTCACCTTCACGGTGTCCTTCGGCTGAAAGACGCAGAGGCAAGCGTCGGTGAAGACAGCAGCGACCGCGCCGGTGGTGCTCCGGTTGCCGGAGGCCCCCGCGCCCAGGCGCGGGGCGAAGGGGAGAGAAGGAGCGCCGCCGGCACCATAACGACGTAGCGGGCCACTTGCGAGGTTGGCGGCGCAGCCAGCCCACGGGCCGCGACGTCGGGGGACTGGCGAGTGCGCGAGAGATCAGAGGACCGCTGCTGCCGCACCCGCCCTTGGGGCCCCGATCAGCTGGAGCCAGACGTCGTCGCTGCCGAACGAATAGGAGTGCAGGTAGAGGGCGGCGAAGAGAAGGAAAACCCCGACGGGGCGAGGTAGGCGAGGGCCCTCCATCGGGGCCTCGGACGTCTCGTTCGGGAAGTCGGGCTCATGGCCGTGACGCGCTAGCCTAGGCGACCGTGTCGAAGGTCATCATCACCGGCGGGGCCGGGCTGGTCGGGCAGAACCTCCTGGTGGAGATCGCCGACGATCCGGCCTATGAGATCACGGTCATCGACAAGCGGGCCGAGGCCCTGAAGGTGATGCGCGAGCTCTTTCCGTCGGTGACCGCCGTCGAGGCGGACCTGGCCGAGGACGGCGCGTGGACCGAGCTCTTCGCGGGCGCGGAGGTGGTGGTGCAGCTCCACGCCCAGATCGGCGCCCCGACGCGGGAGCCGTTCGAGCGCAACAACGTGCTCGCCACCGAGAAGGTGCTGGCCGCGATCACGGCCCACCAGGTGCCCTACCTCATCCACGTCAGCTCGAGCGTCGTCCGCTCGGTCGCCGACGACTGGTACACCCAGACCAAGCGCGAGCAGGAGGAACTGGTGCTCGCCTCCGGCATCCCCAGCCTGGTGCTGCGCCCGACGCTGATGTACGGCTGGTTCGACCGCAAGCACCTCGGCTGGCTCTCGCGCTTCATGAAGAGGATCCCCGTCTTCCCGATCCCCGGCAACGGCCGCTTCATGCGCCAGCCGCTCTACGTCCGCGACTTCGCCCGCGTCATCGCCAGCGCGCTCAGGATCCGTCCCGTGGGGGAGATCCACGACGTGACCGGCGTCGACAAGGTGGACTACGTCGACCTGATCCGCGCCATCCGGACGGCCGTCCACGCCCGCACGCTCCTCGTCTTCATCCCGGTGAAGGTCTTCGCGTTCCTGCTCTGGGTGTGGGCGAGGTTCGACAAGAACCCGCCGTTCACCGACCAGCAGCTCAACGCGCTCGTCGCCGGCGACGAGTTCGACGACACCGACTGGCACGAGCGCTTCGGGGTCACCCCGACGCCGCTGGCGGCCGCGGTGGAGGAGACGTTCAACGATCCCCGCTACTCCGAGATCGTGCTGGAGTTCTGAGATGGGCGAGAGAGTCGCCGTGATCGGCGCCGGCCCGATGGGGCTCGCGACGGCGTACCAGCTGACGAAGGACGGGCACACGCCCGTGCTCTACGAGGCGGCCCCCAAGGTCGGCGGGATGTGCATCACCTTCGACTTCGACGGCACCGACATCGAGCGGTTCTACCACTTCCACGCGACCTCCGACGTCGACTTCTTCGAGCTCGCCGACGAGCTCGGTCTGGGCGACAGGATGCGTTGGAAGGCCACGAAGATGGGCCTCTTCCACAACGGCCGGCTCCAACCGTGGGGCAACCCCGTCGCGCTGCTGAAGTTCAAGGGCCTGAGCCTGATCGGCAAGATCCGCTACGGCCTGCACGCGTTCACCTCGGTCAAGCGCAACACGTGGGACAAGCTGGACAAGCTGGACGCGAAGCAGTGGGTCCTGAGGTGGATCGGCCGTCGGGCGTACGACGTCACCTGGAAGATGCTGTTCGACCTCAAGTTCTACGACTACGCCGACAACCTGTCCGCGGCGTGGATCTGGAGCCGGATCCGCCGGATCGGGCGCTCGCGCTCGAGCCTCATGGCCGAGAAGCTGGGCGCGATGGAGGGCGGCAGCACGACGTGGCTCGACGCGCTGAGCGCGGCGATCGTCGCCGGTGGCGGTGAGATCCGCACCTCGACCCCGGTCACCCGCGTGGTGCTCGAGGGCGAGGGGACCGGGCAGCGGGTGACGGGCGTGGAGACCGAGGCGTCCGGGTTCGAGGGCTACGACCGGGTGATCAGCACGGTCCCGCTGCCCTACGTGCCGCGGATCCTGCCCGACCTCCCGGCGCCGATCCTCGAGCAGTACCAGGCCAAGAAGAACATCGCGGTGGTCTGCGTCATCACCAAGCTCCGCCGGCCGCTGACCGAGAACTTCTGGACCAACGTCAACGACCCCGAGATCCCGTTCATCCCCGGCGTCATCGAGTACAGCCACGTGCGGGACCTCGCGAACCCCGGCGAGCACATCGTCTACGTGCCGTTCTACGTCCCCGGCGAGCATCCGCTCTACGCCGAGCCCGACGAGCGTTTCGAGGAGCGGGTCCGGGACGCGTTCAAGCGGATCAGCCCCGACCTCGTGGACGACGACATCACCGGCATCGTGGTGAGCCGCTATCGCTACGCCCAGCCGATCTGCGAGCCCGGCTTCCTCGACACGCTGCCCGACTGGAACCTCCCGGTCGACGGCCTGTACGTCGCCGACACGTCGTACTACTACCCCGAGGACCGCGGCATCTCGGAGTCGATCAAGTTCGGCCGGATGATGGCCCGGACGGCCGCCGGAGAGCTCGCCGCCCGATGAGCAGCTCCGCCTCTCCGCCCAGCTCCCCGGTGAGCCTGGCGAGCAACACGTTCGTCCGCTTCCTGGCGGCCAGCGGAGTCGCCGCATGCGTGAACTTCGGCTCGCGCTTCGCGTTCAGCGTCTGGGTGCCGTACGCCGTCGCCGTGGTCCTCGCCTACACCTGCGGGATGGTCACGGCCTTCGTGCTCAACCGCCTCTTCGTCTTCACCGAGCCGTCGCGCAAGACCTCCCACTCGCTGCTGATCTTCGCCGGCGTCAACGTGCTCTCGCTCCTCCAGACGCTGCTCGTGAGCGTCCTGCTCGCGGACTGGCTGCTCCCGGCGATCGGCATCCACGAGATGGCTGAGGCCGTCGGCCACGCGGCGGGCATCGTCGCCCCCGTCTTCACGAGCTACCTCGCTCACAAGCACTGGTCCTTCGGCACCGCCGAGGCGGCCGCGATCGCCGAGGAGCCGGTCGTTGACTGACGCGCTGAGCACCCCGGTGACCGACATCCCGCTCGTCGTCGACCTCGACGGCACCCTCATCGCCACCGACCTCCTCTACGAGGCGGGGTCGGCCAGCCTGATCGGCTCGCCCGCCTCGGCGCTGCACATGGCCGGCTGGCTCAAGCGCGGCAGGTCGACCCTCAAGCGCGAGCTCACCGCCCGCGTCGAGCTCGACTATGCGGTGCTGCCGTTCCGCCACGAGGTGATCGAGTGGCTCCGGGCCGAGCGCGCCGCCGGGCGCCGGCTGATCCTGGCGAGCGCGTCGGACCGGCACGCGGTCCAGGGGGTCGCCGACCACCTCGGTCTCTTTGACGAGGTCTTCGGCTCGACGCCGGAGTCCAACCTCCGCTCGGAGGCCAAGCGCGACCTGCTGGTCGAGCGGTTCGGTCCCCGTGGCTTCGACTACGTCGGCAACAGCAGCCACGACCTCCCGGTCTGGGAGGCCGCCCGGGTCGCGCACGTCGTCAGCGACTCGGCCTCGCTGCGTGCCAAGGCCGCCGAGCGCGCCGAGCTGGGCCGCACCTTCGGCCCCGGGCGCCGCCGCGGGCCGCTGCGCGCCTGGCTCAAGTCGATCCGGATCCACCAGTGGAGCAAGAACGCCCTCGTCGTACTGCCGCTGCTGCTCGCGCACCGCCTCGGTCACGTCGACGACATCGTCAGCGCCCTCGTCGCGTTCGTCTCGTTCAGCCTCACCGCGTCGAGCGTCTACGTCCTCAACGACCTCGCCGACGTCGAGAACGACCGGCACCACCACAAGAAGCGCACCCGGCCCTTCGCCGCCGGGGACCTGAGCCTCGCCGCGGGCTGGGTGTCATGGCCGCTACTGGCCCTGGCCGGCCTCGGCCTCGCCTTCCTGCTGCCGCTGCCCTACCTGGCGGTGCTGCTCACCTACCTCACCCTGACGACGCTCTACACCTTCGCGCTCAAGCAGCTTCCGGTCGTCGACGTCGTCACCCTCGCGCTGCTCTACACCCTGCGGATCGTGGCGGGCAGCGCGGCGCTCGACCTGGCGCTGTCCAACTGGCTGCTGACCTTCTCGATGTTCATCTTCCTCGGCCTCGCGATGACCAAGCGGGTCAGCGAGCTCACCCGGATCCGCCGCGAGCTCAGCGGCGCGGCCAAGGGGCGCGGCTACGTCGAGGCCGACCTCGAGCTGCTCTCGATGGTGGGCGTCTCCTCGAGCATCGCCTCGGTGCTCACCTTCGCGCTCTTCGTCCAGGACGGCACCACCATCGGGCTCTACAAGACGCCCGGCGCCCTCTGGATGAGCGTCCCGGTCCTGCTCGGGTGGCTGCTGCGGGTGTGGCTGCTGGCCCACCGCGGCGAGCTCGACGAGGACCCGATCCTGTTCGCGATCAAGGACCGCGTCAGCCTCGTCCTCGGGGCAGTCGTGGGAGTGATCTTCCTCTTCGCCATGCTGGTGGCAGTGTGAGGACGCCGTGACGGACCACGCTGTGAAGGGAGTCGCCGTGGAGCTCGGTGGATGGGGGCGCCACCCCCTGGTCGAGGCGGAGCTGGTCGCCGCACGCTCGGCCCGTGACGTGGCGGACCTCCTCGACGGCGGTCCGCTCACGCCGCGAGGCCTCGGCCGCTCGTACGGCGACAGCGCGCTCGGGCCGCGGGTCGTGGATCTGACCGCGCTCGACGCGCTCGTCGCCTTCGACGAGGAGACCGGATCGCTGACCTGCGAGGCCGGAGTCTCGCTCTCGGAGATCCTGACCCGGTTCGTCCCCCGGGGCTGGTTCCTGCCGGTCACGCCCGGCACGCGCTTCGTCACGGTCGGCGGCGCGGTCGCGTCCGACGTACACGGGAAGAACCACCACCAGGACGGGACGTTCTGCGACCACGTCACCTCGCTGCGGCTCCTCGTCGCCAGCGGCGAGGTGCTCGAGGTCTCGCGCACCTCGCACCCGGAGCTGTTCCACGCCACCTGCGGCGGCATGGGCCTGACCGGCGTCATCCTCGAGGTGACCTTCACGCTGCTGAAGGTGAGCTCGCGCAACGTCGACGAGACGCTGATCAAGGCCCCCTCGCTCGACGCCGCGCTCGAGGCGTTCGACGAGCACTACGGCGCGACCTACTCGGTCGGCTGGATCGACCTGCTCGCCTCCGGCTCCTCACTCGGCCGCTCGCTCGTGATGGTCGGAGAGCACGCAGGAGACGGCGACCTCGGGACCGCCGCCGACGGCGTCGCGGGGATGCTCGCCACCATGCCGATGGACCTGCCGTCCGGGATGCTCAACCGCTTCACCGTCAAGGCGTTCAACACGCTCTACTACCAGCGGGTGCGCAAGCCGCTCACCGTGCACACGATCGGCTACGAGCCGTTCTTCTACCCGCTCGACAAGGTCGGCGACTGGAACCGCGTCTACGGACGGCTTGGCTTCCTGCAGTACCAGTTCGCCATGCCCTTCGGCACCGGCGGAGCCGGCAAGGCGGCCCTGCGGGAGGTGATCGGGCGGATCGCCGCCGCCGGGCTCGCCTCGCCGCTGGCGGTGCTCAAGCTCTTCGGCCCGGCCAACGACAACCACCTCTCGTTCCCCACCTCGGGCTACACCCTCGCGCTCGACTTCCAGGCGAACGAGCGCGCGTTCGCGCTCTGCGACGAGCTCGACCGCCTCGTCCTCGAGGCCGGCGGGCGACTCTACCTCACCAAGGACGCCCGGATGAGCCGGGAGACCTTCGAGGCGGGCTATCCCCGGCTCGCCGAGTTCGAGGCCGTCCGCGCGCAGTACGGCGCAGCCGGCGTCTTCGTCTCCACCCAGTCCCGGCGCCTCGGGCTCGCCTGAAAGGATCCCCGACCATGACCCGCATCGCCATCATCGGCGCCACCAGCGGCATCGCCACCGCCGTCGCCCGAGAGTGGGCCGCGCGTCCCGACGTGAGCTTCCGGCTCGTGGGCCGCAGCGACGAGAAGCTCGACCGGCTGGCCGCCGACCTCCGCGCTCGGGGAGCGGCGTCGGTCGAGACGTCGGCGCTCGCGCTCGACGACGCCACCGCGGTCGCCGCAGCCGTAGACTGGTCCTTCATCGACGGCCCGGTCGACCTCGCCCTCATCGCCTTCGGCGACATGCCCAGTCAGGAGGAGGCGGACGCCTCGCCCGAGGTGGCCGCCCACCTGCTCTCGCTCAACGGCACCATGAACGCTCTCGCGGCCCACCTCGCCACGCTGCGCCTCGTCGCCGCCGGCACGGGCACGCTCGGCGTGATCGGCTCGGTCGCCGGCGACCGCGGCCGCCAGTCCAACTACCTCTACGGCTCGGCCAAGGCGATGGTCGCTACCGCGGTCGCCGGCCTCCAGCACCGGGTCGCGGGCACCGGCGTCTCGGTCGTCCTGATCAAGCCCGGCCCGACCGCCACCCCGATGACCGACCACCTGCGTGGCGGAAAGCTGGCGCTGGCCCCCGTCGAGCAGGTCGGCCGCGAGATCGTGCTCGCCCTCGACAAGGGCACCCCCGTCCTCTACACCCCCGGCAAGTGGCGGATCATCATGGCGATCATCCGCAACCTCCCGCGAGCCCTCTTCCACCGCACCAAGCTGTAACAGCGGCGTCAGGTCCGCATGGCACCCTGGGGGGATGTCTGAGCCCAGTTCGACCGAGGGGACGCCCGCTGCGCGACCCCGCCGCCGGTCGGTCTGGGCTCGCCGGATCGCCAAGCCCACGGCGTACGTCGTCGTCTGGCTCGTCCTGACCGCCTGCGCCTTCCTCATGGTGCTCTCGGTCAGCAGCCGGCAGGCGACGTTCCTCTCGCACGAGGCGACGATCACGCCGTCGCTGTCACTGGCGCATCCCGGGCAGGTGACCGTGCACACCGGGCCAATCCTGCCCGACGTCCGGATCCCGTCGGGTGCCCCGATCGCGGTCGACGTCACGCTCGGCAAGACGACCGCGTCGAGCATGGAGGAGCTGGTCGACCGCTACGCGATCCTGGCGAGCGCCGCCGACGGTGAGCGGGCCAAGCTCACCGCGGTGCTGCGCGACATCCTCGTCGACGCCGCGCTGCGGGCAGCCGTGCTCGGGGCGGTGCCGCTGCTCGTCTGGGCGCTGCTCGGCTCGCATCGGCGCCGGCAGCTCATCCTCGAGCGGATCCCGACGCTGCGCGGCATCGGCGCCGCGGCGCTCGGTCTCGGCCTCGTGCTGGCCGCGTGGCAGCCCTGGGTCGGTACCTCGTCGACCTCCACCGCGTCGGAGTGGATCCCGCTGCCGGACTACCTCGACGGGGTCGAGGTGCCGAAGGAGTTCTCGAGCGTGTCCATCCGTGGCGACGTCTCCGGCAACGAGGTCCGGCGGCTCGTCGAGTCGATGATCTCGGCCTACTCCGCCAGCAAGGCGTTCTACGACGACGCGGCCGAGCGCGCCGACGGGCTGGTGCTGCACGAGCCGTCCGAGGGCGACACGGTGGTGCTGGTCGTGACCGACCGGCACGACAACGTCGGCATGGACGCCGTCGCCCGCGCGATCGGCGACAAGGGCGGCGCGACCGCCGTCTTCGACCTCGGCGACGACACCTCGACGGGATCGGCGTGGGAGGAGTTCTCGCTCGACTCGGTGACCGAGGCGTTCAAGGACCTGCCGCGCTGGGCGATCCCCGGCAACCACGATCACGGCACGTTCGTCGGCAAGACGATGAAGGCCGACGGCTGGACCGTGCTCGACGGCGACGTCGTGGACGGGCCCGGCGGCTCGACGCTGCTGGGCGCGGCCGACCCGCGCTCCTCGGGCCTCGGTGACTGGCGCGACCAGAAGGGGCTCACGATCTCCGAGATGGGCGAGAAGATCGCCGACGCCGCCTGCGAGTCGGACGAGGACGGCACTCGGGTGACGACGCTGCTCGTGCACGACCAGAACATGGGCCGCGAGGCGCTCAAGCGCGGATGTGTGGACCTCGTCCTGGCCGGACACGTGCACCTCTTCGAGGGACCGACCGCCGTGACCGGCTCGAACGGGTCGACGGGATGGTCGTACACAACCGGGACGACCGGCGGGGCGGCGTACGCGTTCGCGCTGGGATCCAAGCCGCGCCGTGAGGCCGGCGTCTCGCTGGTGACCTACCACGGCGGCGTCCCGATCGGGGTCCAGGGCGTGCGGCTGGAGACCAATGGCGCGTACGTCGTCGACGACTGGGTCGCGCTGAACGCCGCCTCCTGACCCCCCGCCCCGCCCCGCCGAAGCCCCTCCGTGACTTAACTGCTGGTCAACGCGCGCCTGAGCAGCTGTCGGCGGTGTTCGACCAGCAGTTAAGTCAGCTGAGTGACGTCGAACGTCCCGGCGGCGCGGTCGGCGGTGATCCGCAGGGTCTCCTCGGGATGCTCGCGCAGGAAGACGATGCGGTCGTCGTCGGCGTACAGGAAGCGGAGGCCGCCCTCGCGGAGCGCGACGTGCTCGTGTCTCAGCGCCGCCATCCGGCGGTAGAAGCCGAGCGTCTCGGTGTCCCACTGGTCGCGCCGGTCCCACGGCATCGGGCGGCGGGAGTCCTCCCCGTTGACGCCCTCCAGGCCGATCTCGTCGCCGGCGAAGATCATCGGCACGCCGGGCAGGGTGAAGAGCAGGCCGGCGGCGACGCGGTGGAGCGCCGGGTCGCGGACGAGGGTGCGGATGCGGGCGGAGTCGTGGGAGCTGAGGATGCTCCACGACTGCAGCGCGGCGCGCCAGCCGTAGCGGGCGCGCCACTCGCGCAGCGCGGCGACCGTGGCGCCGCCACCTCGACGCTGGACGGGGACGGGTCGGCCGAAGGGGCGCGCGTCGGTCTCGGGCGCCCGGAGCCAGCCCCAGATCGGCCAGGAGAAGCCGGAGTAGTTCATCGTGCCGTGCCAGCCGTCGCCGTCGATGTCGGTCGAGGCGTCGTGGTTGTGCTCGCCGATGAGCCAGCCGTTCGGGTTCTCCTCCTCGATGGTGCGGCGGATGGTGCGGGCGACGTCGTGGTTGACGTCGATGGCGCCGAGCCGACCGCTCATGTTGGCGACGTCGATCCGCCAGCCGTCGAGGAAGTAGGGCGGCTTCAGCCAGCGGGCGACGGTGCTGTCGGCGCCCTCGGTCATCGCCGCGCGCATGTCGGGGTCGGTGTGGTCGAGCTTGGGGAGGGTGGGGTAGCCCATCCAGGTCTCGTAGCTGCCGTCCTCGTGGAAGTAGTACCACTCCCGCTTCTCGGGGTCACCGTGCTGCGCCGCCCGGAACCACTCGTGGGTGTCGCCGGTGTGGTTGGCGGTGAGGTCGCCGACGAGGTGCATGCCGCGCTCGTCGAGCGCCTCGGCCAGCCGCTGATAGGCCTCGTCGCCACCGAGCAGCGGGTCGATGGCGTCGAACGTGCTCGCGTTGTAGCGGTGGTTGGACTCCGCCGGGAAGACCGGCGTCGTGTAGAGCACGTTCACGCCCAGCTCCTGCAGGTGGTCCAGGTGCTCGACGATGCCGTCCAGGTCGCCGCCGTAGAAGCCGAGCCAGGTCCGGTCGTCGCTTCCCTCGTACGACGGCAGCTCGTCCCACGTCTGCGGCTTCGCCCACGCCGGCGTCTCGCGATCGTCCGCGGCGGCGCTGCGCGCGAACCGGTCGGGGAAGACCTGGTAGACGATCGCGTCCTTCGTCCACGCCGGCGCCGGCCGGTGCGTCGAGAGCCGGAAGTCGAAGGTGTCGCTCGGGTCGTGCTCGGTGACGCCGGCGGCGGTCAGCCAGCGCTGGGCGCCTTCGTCGTCGGCCAGGAGCCAGCGGTAGTGCGTGATCGGTGAGTGGCACGGCACCGTCGCCTCCCACCACTCGTCCGCCGTGCGAGTCGCCTCGAGGTAGACCGGCTCGGCGTCGTACGTCGTGCGGAGCCAGGCCCGCGTCGCCGGATCGTCCGCGGCGACCCGCATCCGCACCGTGACCTCCTCGCCGAGCTGCGGGGCCTGTGTCGAGCAGTAGAGCGGCGATCCGTCGTGATGGGGCTCAGCGGACAGGTCCATGCCGCCATTCAATAGGATGTCCGGGCGCCCGCGGGCGCATGCCGGTGTAGCTCAGTTGGTAGAGCGCCTCACTTGTAATGAGGATGTCGCGGGTTCGACTCCTGTCTCCGGCTCGGTTGGTCGCCCGTTGAACGCGCGTTTCCCGCTGTGCGGCTCACGCTCCGGGATTCAACGGTCGTTGAATCCGGATCGGTCAGGCACGACAGCGGAAACGCCCGTTCGATCGACCTCGATCACGCCGGGACGCAGGACAGGGGCGACCTGTCTTGTCGGTGGGGGTGGATAGTGTCGAGGGCGTGGCGGGGATCCCGGAGGACTTCATCGAGGCGGTGCTGGCCGTCGTGGAGCGGATCCCGCCCGGCCACGCGGTGACGTACGGCGACATCGCGGCGTTCCTGGACCGCGGCGGCGCGCGGGGCGTCGGTGGCGTCATGGCCCTCGAGGGGCACGGCGTGCCCTGGTGGCGGGTGGTCCGGGCCAACGGGACCTTGCCCGCCCACCTCATGATCGATGCGCAGGAGCACTGGCATGTCGAGGGCACTCCGGTGCACCGTGGGAGTGTCGACCTGAAGACCGCACGATGGGAGATAGCTGATGGCTGAGATCGTTCTGTTCCACCACGCCGGCGGACTGACCGAGGGTGTCCTCGACTTCGCGGAGAAGCTCCGCATCGTCGGTCACACCGTCCACACCCCGGATCTCTTCGAGGGCCACACCTTCGCCGACGTGGAGGAGGGCGTGGCGTGGGCACAGGCTCGGGCCGGGGAGGACGAGCGGGTCTTCGCCGACCGTGCGAAGGCGTTCGTCGCGACGCTGCCGACCACCGAGCTGGTCTACGGCGGGATGTCGATGGGCTGCGCACGGGCCGCCGAGCGGGTGATCTACGGCGAGGGCGCGCTCGCGGCCTTCTTCCTCTATGGCGCCGTCGACCCGGCGTGGTGGGACAAGAAGTGGCCCGCCGACGTGCCCGCGGAGGCGCACGTCACCGAGGAGGACCCCTGGCGCGAGCTCGAGGCGGAGGAGGGCTTCGTCAAGGGCATCGCGAAGGCGGAGCTGTTCACCTACCCCGGCACCGGCCACCTCTTCCTCGAGCCGGGGCATCCCGACTACGACGAGGAGCTGGCGCACATCGTGACCAGCTCGATCATCGACTTCCTCGACGAGGTCTGACGCCGAGTGGGGCCTCCCCTGGGTGCGAGTGGGGGCGAGGCTCGCCCCCACTCGCAC
>NZ_JASGDD010000067.1:0-3130 GCF_047607365.1 Nocardioides sp.
CCGGCGGCGCGGCCGCCGTCGCCGAGCAGGTGGACCGCGGCGATGCCGGGGAGGGCGCCGACGGCGCCGAGGCCGGTGGCGAGGACGGTGCGACGACCGAGGGGCACGCCTCGACCTCAGCGCCCCCGGCCGACCGGCCGGGGGCGCTGAGGTGACGTGTCGCCTACGAGTACGCGATCAGTGGGGACTCATGCGGGACTCACCCGGCGGTCACTTGGGAGGCAGCCGGATGCCGGCGTCCACGCGGATCGTCTCGGCGTTCATGTAGTCGTTGGTGATCAGCTCGACCACCATCGAGGCCAGCTCGTCGGGCCGCCCGAGTCGCTTGGGGAAGAGCACGCCCGCCCCGAGCTGCGCCTTGAACGCCTCCGGGTCGGGGAAGTGGTTGTAGATCGGGGTGTCGATCAAGCCCGGCGCGATCGTGTTGACCCGGATGCCGGCACCCGACAGGTCGCGCGCGAGCGGCAGGGTGAGGCCGACGATGCCGCCCTTGGACGCGCTGTAGGCCGCCTGGCCGATCTGGCCGTCGAAGGCCGCCACCGAGGCCATGTTGACGATGGCGCCGCGGCCGCCGTTCTCGTCGGGCTCGTTGCGGCTCATCACCGTCGCGGCCTGGCGGATCATGTCGAAGGTGCCGATGAGGTTGACCTGCACCACCTTGGCGAACTTGTCGAGCGGGAACGCGCTGTCGAGGAGGCCGTCGCGGCCGATCGTGCGGATCGCGTTGGCGATGCCGGCGGAGTTGACCAGCGCGCGCAGCGGCGCGATCTTCGCGGTCTCCTCGACCACCGTCGTGATCTGGTCGGTGTCGGTGACGTCGAGGCCCATGAAGACGCCGCCGATCTCGGCGGCGAGGGCCTCGCCCAGCTCGGCGTTCAGGTCGGCGACGACGACGGTCGCGCCCTCGGCCGCGAGCGCCCGGGCGCTCGCCGCGCCGATCCCGCTCGCTCCGCCGGTGACGATCGCGGTGGTGGTGGTCAGCTCCATGGGCACATGCTCTCAGAAGCCGAAGGTCGTGTACGCCGGCACACCCCCCGCGGCCAGCAGTCGGAGGACCTCGGCCTCGTGGGGCACCATCGGAACGGGAAGTGCCGCCGGGTCGCCGAGCGGGAACCAGCCCAGCTCGCTGGCCTTGTCCGGCTCCTGGATCGCCGGCTCGCCGGTCCAGCTGCGGGCGGTGAGGAAGAAGTCGACCCGCTCGTCGATCGCCTCACCGCCGCGGGTGCGGTGCATGGTGGTGAGGAACTCCAGGTCGATCGCCGTCAGGCCGAGCTCCTCGCGCGCCTCGCGCAGCGCGCCGTCGTACGCCGTCTCGCCACGCTCCACGTGGCCGGCGGCGGCCGCGGCCCAGTGCCCCGCCATGTAGGGGACACCGGGACCGCGACGCTGCAGCAGCACCTCGTCTCCGCCCGATGCCGAGGGCCGGAGCAGGTAGACGTAGGCCGCCGGGACGACGACGAAGCGCTGCGGGACGGCAGACATCAGCTGATGTCGTCGTCCTTGCCGTCGAGGCTGTCGAGGCCGTCCTTGGCCTTGTCGATGCCCTGGTCGATCTTGTCGCCGTACTTGCCGCCGGTCTTGGCGTCGACGAAGTCGCCGGCCTTGTCCAGGCCGTCGGCGATCTTCTCGCCCTGGCTGTCGACAGCCTTCTCGGCCGCCTCCTTCGCCTTGTCGAAGAAGCTCATGTCCGATACCTCCGAGTCGTGGCTCCTGAGTGAGGGGAGCCGGTCGTTTGGAACACTCACCTGTGTGACGGAGGCTACGCGAGGCCATGATGCGGAACGCCCGGGCGTTCCGCCGATCGTGGCCGTGGTGGGCGCGACGGCCACCGGGAAGACCGGGCTCTCGCTCGACCTGGCCGAGGCGCTGGGCGGCGAGGTCGTCAACACCGACGCGATGCAGGTCTACCGCGGGATGGACATCGGCGCCGCGAAGCTCCCCCTCGCCGAGCGCCGCGGCATCGCCCACCACCTCCTCGACCTGCTCGACGTCCACGAGCAGGCCAGCGTGGCGGAGTTCCAGGGGCTGGCCCGCGGGGTGATCGCCGACCTGCGCTCGCGCGGCCGGGTGCCGGTGCTGGTCGGCGGCAGCGCGCTGTACACCCGGGCGATCCTCGACCGGTTCGACTTCCCCGTCACCGACCCGCGCGTCCGGGCTCGGCTCGCCGACGAGCTGGAGCGCGACGGCGTCGCGCCCCTCGCCGCCCGGCTGCGGGACGCGGACCCCGCCGCCGCGAGCCGGATCGAGCGGGACGACGGGCGTCGCATCGTCCGCGCGCTGGAGGTGATCGAGCTGACCGGCCGGCCCTTCTCGGCCACCCTTCCCGTCCACGAGTACGCCGACCCGCGGTCGATCCAGATCGGCGTCGACATCGACCGTGCGACCCTCGAGGCCCGCATCTCCGCACGCGTGCGCGAGATGTTCGACGCCGGCCTGGTGGAGGAGGTCGAGGCGCTCGTCGCGAGGGGGCTGCTGGAGTCCCCCACGGCGGCGGCCGCGATCGGCTACCGCGAGGCGGCACAGCTGCTCGACGGCGTACTCACCCGCGAGGAGGCCGTCGCGCGCACGGTCGTCCGGACCCGGCAGTTCGCCCGCCGCCAGGACCAGTGGTTCCGCAAGGACCCTCGCGTCGTGTGGGTCGCGTACGACGACCCGGGCCGCGTCGGGAAAGCGGTCGCCGCGATCGCCATGGTGTGAGACGAGCTCACAGCAGGAGGACCTCGACGAGAGCAGCGCGTTGGATCCTCGTCGCGTGCGAAGGCCCGCGTTCGGTTCCAACCCACGTGACTGGTCCACGTTGGCATTCTCTTGACCGGTTTACACGGGCGCGCCGCCTCAGGAATTTCGGTTCTTACAGCAGAGAAAGGGAGATGCAGCGAGCACGCCTGCCACGTCGCACTTCCGAAGGATCAACCACCTGCCGGCGCGCTTGCGGTGGCTACGAATTTTTTTGCTTTTCCGCTCGGTGGCGATTGCCGAAAGTCACCAGGCGGAGACTCGAAGGGGGCTGCTGTCGAGTTGGTTGACTCCTGAGCAGGCCGATCTTCGGGTCGGTTTGGAAGGATGCCGATCATGGCGAGGAAGTCCTACACCGACGAGTTCCGCCGCGATGTCGTCGCGGTCGCTCGGA
>NZ_JASGDD010000068.1:0-7367 GCF_047607365.1 Nocardioides sp.
CGGCACGCCGAGGGCGTCCCGGAGCCGCCCGGCGTCCTCGACCACCGCCCACCGCGGCTCGCCCGCGACCCGGACCTCCACGATCCGCCGCGCACCGGCGAGCTCGCCGAGCCACGTCGCGGCGTCGCCGTCGGTCCGCTCGGCCACCTCCGCCGTGGACAGGGGCCCGACCAGCCGGATGAGGTCGGCCACCCCCTCGGCGCTCCGCGCCCGCCGGTCGGGGGCGAGGCGCTGCAGCTCGGCCTCGAGCTCCGCGAGCACGTCGGGGTCGAGCAGCTC
The DNA here is from genome assembly GCF_047607365.1 of Nocardioides sp. Classification (GTDB taxonomy): domain Bacteria; phylum Actinomycetota; class Actinomycetes; order Propionibacteriales; family Nocardioidaceae; genus Nocardioides. Next base: position 280 of record NZ_JASGDD010000068.1, read on the forward strand.
GCGCAGCTCGGCCCGGCCGAGGAGCTCGGCCAGCAGCCCCTGGTCGAGGGTGAGGGCCGCGGCGCGACGCTCCGCGACGGGCGCGTCGCCCTCGTACATGAACGCCCCGACGTAGCCGAACAGCAGCGACCGCGCGTAGGGCGACGGCGTCGCCGTCGCGACCTCGGCCAGCGTGACCTCGCGGCGCTGCACCCGGCGGAGCAGCTGGACCAGCGCGGGCAGGTCGTAGACGTCGCGCAGGCACTCGCGCACCGCCTCGAGCACGATCGGGAAGGTCGGGTAGCGGCCCGCCACGGCCAGCAGCGCGGCCGAGCGCTGTCGCTGCTGCCACAGGGGGCTGCGGCGGCCGGGGTCGCGGCGGGGGAGCAGCAGGGCGCGGGCGGCGCACTCGCGGAAGCGGGAGGCGAAGAGCGAGGACCCGGTGACCTCGCCGGTGACCAGTGCCTCGATCTCGTCGGGCTCGAAGAGCACGAGGTCGGCGCCCGGCCGCTCGCCGCCCGCGCCCTCGGGGTCGCCGGTGTCGGGGACCCGGATGACGATGCCGTCGTCGGAGGCGACGGCCAGCCCGCCACCGGCTCCGAGCCCGTAGCGCTCCCGCAGCCGGGCCTCGATGGCCAGCGCCCACGGCTCGTGCACCGGGCGGCCGTACGGCGAGTGCAGCACCAGCCGCCAGTCGCCGAGCTCGTCGCGGAACCGCTCGAGCAGGAGGGTGGTGTCGCTCGGCACCACGCGGGTTGCCTCCGCCTGCTCGGAGACGTAGCCCACCAGGTTGGCGGCGGCCCACGCGTCGAGGCCGCCGTCGCGGGCGTGGGCGACCGCCTTCTCGGCCGGCATCGCCGCGAGCGCCCGGGTGTAGCCGCCGATCGCCTCGCCCAGCTCGGCAGGACGCCCGAGCCCGTCGCCCTTCCAGAACGGCAGCCGGCCGGGCACGCCGGGCGCCGGCGTCACCAGCACCCGGTCGTGGGTGATCTCCTGGATCCGCCAGCTGGTCGCGCCGAGCGCGAACACGTCGCCGACCCGCGACTCGTAGACCATCTCCTCGTCCAGCTCGCCGACCCGGCGGCCCACCCCCTCGCCGACGAGGTAGACGCCGAAGAGGCCGCGGTCGGGGATGGTGCCTCCGCTGGTCACCGCGAGGCGCTGCGCGCCCGGCCGGCCGCGGACGACGTCCGCCGTGCGGTCCCACACCACGCGAGGGCGCAGCTCGGCGAACTCCTCGCTCGGGTAGCGCCCGGCGAGCAGATCGAGGGTGGCGTCGAAGGCGGAGCGGGGGAGTCCGGCGTACGGCGCCGAGCGGCGGACGACGTCGAAGAGCTCGTCGACGGCCCAGTCGTCGAGGGCCGCCATCGCGACGATCTGCTGGGCGAGGACGTCGAGCGGGTTGGCCGGGATCGCGAGCGACTCGATCGCGCCGGAGCGCATCCGCTCCACCGCGACGGCGGTCGGCGCCAGGTCGCCGCGATGCTTGGGGAAGAGCACGCCGGCCGACGTCTCGCCGACCTGGTGTCCCGCGCGGCCGATCCGCTGGAGCGCAGAGGCGACGCTCGGTGGCGCCTCGATCTGCACCACGAGGTCGACGGCGCCCATGTCGATGCCCAGCTCGAGACTGCTCGTCGCCACCACCGCCGGGAGTCGGCCCGCCTTGAGGTCGTCCTCGATCTGGGCGCGCTCCTCCTTCGACACCGAGCCGTGGTGGGCGCGCGCGATCACCGGCGGCGCTCCCTGGGCCACGCCCGACTCCGCCATGACCTGAGCCGGCACCGACGGCGTCGGCTGGTGCTCGGAGGCGATCTCGTTGAGCCGCGCGGTGAGCCGCTCGGCGAGGCGGCGGGAGTTGGCGAAGACGATCGTCGAGCGATGCTCCTCGATCAGCCGCGCCACCTGCTCCTCCACATGCGGCCAGATGGAGTGCGAGCGGGTGGGATCGGCGTCGCCGCCGGGGGCGAGGGCCCGGTCGTCGTACTCCTTCGGGGCGTTCATCCGCTCGACGGGGACGACGACCTCGAGGTCCCAGCGCTTGGTGGCGGGCGGCGAGACGATCTCGACCGGCGCGGCGCCGCCGAGGAAGCGCGCGACCTCGTCGAGCGGCCGGACCGTGGCCGACAGACCGATCCGCTGCGCGGGCCGCTCCAGCAGCGTGTCGAGCCGCTCGAGCGTCACCGCGAGGTGGGCGCCGCGCTTGGTGCCGGCGACGGCGTGGATCTCGTCGACGATGACGGTCTCGACGTGGCGCAGCGTCTCCCGCGCCTGGCTCGTGAGCATGAGGAAGAGCGACTCGGGCGTCGTGATGAGGATGTCGGGCGGCGCCGTGATGAGACGCCGCCGGTCGGCCGCGGGCGTGTCCCCGGACCTCACCCCCACGCGGACCTCGCTCACCGACGCGCCGAGCCGCTCCGCGGTCGCGCGGATGCCGGCCAGCGGCGCCCGCAGGTTGCGCTCGACGTCGGTGCCGAGCGCCTTGAGCGGGCTCAGGTAGACGACCCTGGTGCGCGTCTCCTTCGCCGGCGAGGGCGCCGTCAGCAGCCGGTCGAGCGCCCACAGGAACGCCGACAGCGTCTTGCCCGACCCGGTCGGGGCGACGACGAGCGCGTGCCGGCCATGGCCGATCGCCTCCCACGCGCCCGCCTGCGCGGGGGTCGCCGACGCGAAGGCGCCCTCGAACCACGCGCGGGTGGGCTCACTGAAGCGCGCGAGCGGGGCGGAGGGGGGCACGTGCCCATCCTCGCTCACGCCACCGACAGGACCGCCAGGTCAGGACATGATCCCCAGGGCCGTCCGGGTGTAGTCGGAGCCGAACAGGCTGGACGGCGAGCGGCCGGGGAAGCGCGAGGCGATGACGTCGGCGAGCACGTCGCGGTAGTCGGTGGTGACCTGCAGGTCGTCGTCGACCAGCGCCGAGCTGGGTGTCGCGAGGGTCGGCCAGGTGCCGTAGTACCTCCCGCCCCTCACGCCCGCGCCGAAGAGCAGGATCATGTTGCCCCAGCCGTGATCGAGGCCGTTGGCGGAGTTCTCGCTCAGGCGGCGGCCGAACTCGCTGATGGTGACGACGGTGACCCGGCTGCGCTCGGCGCCCAGGTCGGTGAGGAAGGCGTCGAGGGCGGTGGCCAGGGCGTTGAGGTTGCGGTACATCCCGCCGGAGGTGCCCGAGGAGAAGGCGCCGTACCCCGCGTGGAAGTCCCACGAGCCGTAGTCGAGCGCGACCGTCTCGACGCCGACGCCCGACTTGATCAGCCGCGCCGTGTCCTCGAGCGCCGCGCCCAGGTCGGTCGCGGGCCAGGCGGTCGGATAGACGGCGCCGTTCGCGGGTGCGTACGTCGTCGCGGCGGCCGGGCCGACGCGGTCGACGATCGACAGCCCGCTGGCCACTCCCGCCTTGAGCCGCGCCGCGGTGGCCGCCGGGACGCTGCCCGGCACGGTCCCCCAGACGCTCGCGAGCGAGGCCTTGCGGTGGGCCTGCCAGCTGGCGTCGTCGTACGCGGGATCGGCGCCGGTGAGGACCAGGGAGCTCATCTCCCCGGCGGCGAGGGTGTCCACCGGCCCGCTGGTGAGCGTGGGGGACGTCGTCGAGCCGAAGAAGGTGGCCGAGAGCGGGTCGTCGGCGCTGGTGCCCAGCTCGACCAGCCGGTTGACCCACCCCTGGCGCAGGGTCGAGGTCGGGTCGGCGTCCTCGATCTGCTCCATCGCGGCGAAGTGGCTCCGGTTGGGCCGGACCATGCCGGTCGCGGTGACGGCCGCGAACTCGCCGCTGGTCCAGTACTTCTGCAGCGGCGTGAGCGCGGGGTGGAGGCCGAACATGGAGTCGGCGCAGATCAGCTTGGCCTGGGGGATGGCGATGACCGGGCGCTTGGCGTAGTAGGTCGCGTCCCCGTGGGGCACGACGACGCCCATGCCGTCGATGGCGCCCCGGAGGGAGAGCACGACGAGCACGTTGCCGGTGGCCGACGGGGTGTCGGCGTACGCGACGTTGCGCAGGGTGTCCCCGAAGAACGACGTCACCGCCGCGGCGCCCGCGGTGATCCCGGCGGCCGCCAGCAGGCGTCGCCGGCTCAGCGCGAGGGTCGCCTCGTCGCAGCAGGGGTCGGGGTGGGCCGAGGGCTCAGTCATCAGGTCCGCCGAGTCGGTCAGTGGGTGAGGTGGAGGGGGTGGTCGAGGAGCACCGACAGGCCGCGCAGCCCGAGCCAGCTGCCGAGCGCGGGGACCTGCCACATGCCGGTCTTCAGCACGGTGGCCGTCGTCATGCCGATGGCCTCGGCGAAGGCGCCCACGGTGACGTCGTCGGCGTCGTGCCCGAGCAGCTTCTGCGAGGCGTAGTGGGCGTAGTCGGCCACCGTGACCTTGCCGCTGGTGAGGTCCGGCAGGAAGTCGCCGAGATCGCGATAGGCGATGTTGCCGGTCGGCCACCAGCCGCCGAGGAGGCAGGCATGGGTGCGGAAGCTGTTGATCATCCGGCCGCCGGAGGTGTAGGCGTCGGCGTTGTCGGGGCGGCCGTCCGGCCGGGGCCAGCTGTAGGGGAGGCCGTCGGAGTAGCCGTAGACCAGCTCGTGGGCGGCGTCGTCGCTGCTGCCCGGGGCCTGGACGGTGATGCCGAGCGCCCGCACGGTGGCCACGAAGTCGCTCATCGGCGTGCGCACCTTCGCCCGGGCGGAGGCGGCGAACTCGGGGTGCCGCACGAGCGCCTCGAGCACGGGGACCAGGTCGGTGTCGGCCGCCTGGTAGACCGCCACCAGGTCGGCGATCAGCGTCGCGCTGGGGGAGTCGGAGACGAACCGGGTCGCGAGCTTGGTCATCAGCCGGCGCGCGGTGTTGGGATGGCGGGCGAGCGCGGTGAGGAAGTCCTTCGCGGTCTGGCCGGCCCTGCCCGATCCGTCGGAGGTGAAGCCCTGCACCGAGACCGCGGTCTTGTCGTGCCTGCTGTCGACGTACGTCGGGTCCCAGACGGCCGGGCTGCTCCAGGCGTTGCAGGTCCAGCCCGAGAGGATCTTCGCGGTGGCCCTGACGTCGGCCTCGGTGTAGTAGCCCACGCCGACGGTGTGCAGCTCGAGCAGCTCGCGGGCGTGGTTCTCGTTGGCCGTCGTGGCGGTCGAGGTCGCCGTGCCGAGGTAGGTGAGCATGGCGCCGCTGAGGCTGGCCTCGACCAGCAGGTCGCTGAAGGAGCCGAGCGCGCCGGCGCGGATGATGGCGTCGTAGTCCTGGCGCCAGTGCCAGCCGTCGGCGGTGACCGGGATGTGGAGGTGGTCGGAGAGGAACTCGACCATGGCCTCGAAGACCTGCCGGTTGCTGGCGATGCGGCGCATCAGGGTGAGGTTGCCGAGCTGCACGGCGTACTGCCAGGCGTCGGCGGTGCTGGCCGCCTCCTGGGCGCGGCGCTGGGCGGGGGTGTCGGTGAGCAGGGGATACCACGACGGCGCCGCGGCGGCGAGGGCCGACTCCGGCACCGAGCCAGGGGTGAGCTGGGCGTCGAACCATGCCAGCGGCCCGCCGGCCGCGGCGATCGCGTCGGCCTGGGCGGCGGTCCAGCCGCCGGTGAAGCGCGCGCACAGGTGGGCGACGTCGACTGCGGTGCTCGTGGCGGTGCTCGTGGCGGTCGTGGTGCTCGTGGTGCTCGTGGCCTCGGCACTCGCGGTGGAGGTCGGCGTGGAGGTGCTGGTCGTCGAGGTCGCGCTGGGCGTGGCGGTCGCCGATGGCGTACTAGTGGCGGTTGCAGTTGTGGCGGCTGCGGTGGCGGTCGCCGCCGGCTTCTTCGGGCTCTTGACCTTCCGCTTCTTGGCCTTGCGCTTCTTCTTTCTCTTCTTCTTGGCCTTCTTCGCCTCCGCCGGCCCGGCGAGTCCGAGCCAGGCGATGGCGCCGGCGAGCGCCGGCAGCCCCACGCGCGCGACCGCGCGTGGGACGTCTCCCGAGTCTGGTGAGTCCACCATGGGTCCATTGTGGGCGGAGCCGCCCGATTTCCAGCGGCGTTCGGCCGGGTTTGGGACCAGGGTCCCGGGTCTCGTGGCCGATGGGGCGTACCGCTTGCCGTCGTACTCCACAGCGAACGCACAAGAACGGTTCAGCGGTCGGTCAGAAGGGCTGGGAAGAGTGGGGACATCAGCGAACCGACCGCAGCAGGAGAAGTCATCATGAGCAACACGCCCGAGCCCGACCAGACCCCGGAGGGCCCGGCCTACGAAGGCCGGTTGCTCGCACGCCCCGGCGACGAGGTCGTCGACCAGGGTGTCGGGTTCGACCTCACCACGCTCCTCACCCGGCGCCGTGTGCTCAGCGTCGTCGGCATCGGCGCCGGCGCCCTGGCCCTGGCGGCCTGTGGCAGCGACGACTCCTCGTCGGCCTCCGACTCCTCGAGCTCGACCAGCTCGTCCGGCGGCTCGTCCACCAGCGACGGGGAGATCCCCCAGGAGACGAACGGCCCCTACCCGGCCGACGGCACCACCGACGTGAACGTGCTCGAGGAGTCGGGCATCGTCCGCAGCGACATCACCTCCAGCCTCGACGGCGGGACGACGGTCGACGGCGTACCGCTCTCCTTCACCTTCGCGCTCACCGACATGGCCAACGACGACGCGCCGTTCGAGGGCGTCGCGGTCTACATGTGGCAGTGCGACGCCCAGGGCCTCTACTCGATGTACTCCGACGGCGTCACCGACGAGACCTATCTCCGCGGGGTCCAGGTGGCCGACGCCGAGGGCAAGGTGACCTTCGAGACCATCGTGCCCGGCTGCTACACCGGCCGCTGGACGCACCTCCACTTCGAGGTCTACCCCGACGCCGACTCGGCCACCAACGCCGAGAACGCCATCGCGACCTCGCAGGTGGCCTTCCCCCAGGACATGCTCGACACCGTCTACCAGCTCGACGCGTACGACGGCTCGTCGGCCAACCTCGCCCAGATCACGCTCGACACGGACAACGTCTTCAGCGACGGCTACGACCTCCAGATGGGCACCTTCGAGGGCGACACCGACAACGGCTACACCGGCTCGCTCGCCGTCGCGGTCGACACCACCACCGAGCCCTCGGTCGCCACCGCGCCCACCGACGGCGGCGGCGGTGGCGGCCAGGGCGGCGGCGAGGGCGGCGAGCCCCCGTCGGGC
>NZ_JASGDD010000069.1:0-12022 GCF_047607365.1 Nocardioides sp.
GACGTCGGAGCCGCGCTGCGGGCGTGGGGCGGCGCCGGGCTCGTGCTCGTCGGCGGCGACCTGGCGGAGGAGATGGCGCGTACGGCGCCACCCCGGCGTCCCGGCGTCACCGTCGTGTCCTGGCGGGCGATGGACGGGCTCTTCCGAGCGGCCGTCGGGCTCGGCGCCGACGGCGTCGTCGAGCTCCCCGAGGGGGCGGGGTGGCTGGCGGAGCTCCTCGGCGACCTGGGCGACGACGCACCCTCGCGCGGGTTCACGATCGGGGTCGTCGGCGGGTCGGGTGGCGTCGGCGCGACCACGCTCGCCTGCGCGCTCGGCCAGATGGCCGCACGCCCGGCCGCCGTCGTCGACCTCGATCCGCTCGGTCCCGGGATCGACCGGGTCCTCGGCATGGAGGAGGCCGGGGGCGTGCGGTGGGCCGAGCTCGCCCACAGCAGCGGACGGCTCAACGGGCGGGCGTTGCGCGAGGCGATGCCGCACCGCGACGGGCTGTCGGCGCTCACCTTCGGCGTGACCGCCGCCGCCCCGGAGCGGGCGACGGTCCGCGAGGTGCTCGCCGCCGTGCGCCGCGCCCACGACACGGTCGTCGTCGACCTGCCCCGCTGCGGCGGCGAGGTGTGGGACGAGGTCGTCCCGCGCTGCCAGGTGGTGCTGGTCGTCGTCGACGGCTCGGTGACCGGGGTCGCGGCGTCGGCGCGGGTCGTCGCGGCGCTGCCCGACCCGTCGCGGACGCGTCTGGTCGTGCGGTCCGGCGGTGCGGAGGCCGACCTGGTCGCCCGCGCGCTGGGGGTGGAGGCGGTCGCCGTGCTGCCCCACTATCGGCGGGTCGTCGAGTCGGTCGACCTCGGGTTCGGGCCGGTCCGCTCGCGCGGCGAGCGGATGGCGCGGGCGATGCGGGCCCTGCTCGCCGAGGTGGCCGTGGCATGAGCACCCCACCCTTTCGCTCGCTGCGCTCCCGAAACGGCGGGGACCCCGCATGAGCACCCCACCCTTTCGCTCGCTGCGCTCCCGAAACGGCGGGGACCCCGCATGAGCGCCCCGTCGACCCGGGCCGAGCTGGCCGGCGAGGTGATCGACGAGGTCCGCGAGTGGCTCGCCCGCAGTCCCGGCGATCTCACCCCGCACCGGGTGGCGGCCGCGCTGCGCGCCACCGGTCGGCCGGTCGGCGACGCGACGGTGCTCGAGGTGCACGAGCAGCTCCGGCGCGAGACGTTGGGGGCCGGCGTGCTCGAGCCGCTGCTGCGGCTGCCCGGCGTCACCGACGTGCTGGTCAACGGCCCGGATCAGGTGCTCCTGGACCGCGGCGCGGGTCTCGAGGCGACCGGGGTGTCGTTCCCCGACGAGGGGTCGGTGCGCCGGCTCGCCCAGCGGCTCGCGGCCGGAGCCGGTCGGCGGCTCGACGACGCCTCGCCGTACGTCGACGTCAGGCTCTCCGACGGCACCCGGCTCCATGCCGTGCTGGCGCCGCTGGCACGTCCCGGCACGCTGATCTCCCTGAGGGTGCCCTCGCGGCGGACGCTTCCCCTGTCCGCCTCCGTGCCCGAGAGGCTGCTGCCGGTGATCTCGACGATCGTCGCCCGCCGCCGCGCGTTCCTGGTCAGCGGTGGCACCGGGTCGGGCAAGACCACGCTGCTGTCCGCGATGCTCGCCGCCGTCCCCACCGGCGAGCGGATCGTGATCGTCGAGGACGCCTCGGAGCTGCGCCCCGCGCAGCAGCAGGTTCCGCCAGCACAATAGGGAGCGAGAGCACTACGATCCCAAGTGTGAGGCCCCTTGCAGCGATCTATGTGCGGATCAGCCGCGACAAGGAGGGCAAGGGCCTCGGAGTCGCACGGCAGGAAGCCGACTGCCGAGAGTTGGCCGACAAGCTCGGCTTCGATGTGCTCGACGTCTACGACGACAACGACTACAGCGCCAGCAAGACCAAGCCGCGCCCCCGTTTCGAGCAGCTCCTCAAGGATGCCAAGGCAGGGAAGTTCCAAGCGGTCCTGTGCTGGCACACGGACCGGCTCTATCGGCGTCCTCGTGACCTTCACCGGCTGATCGAGGTACTCAAGCCCCGAGACATTCCGGTCCACACTGTCAAGGCCGGGTCGCTCGACTTGACCACTTCCAGTGGTCGGATGCAGGCAGGCATCTACGCGGAGATTGCCCAGAACGAGGTTGACCAGAAGGCCGAGCGTCAAAAGCGCAAGGAGCTTGAGCTGGCTCAGAAGGGCGAGCCCCGCACGGCCTCTCGCGCCTTCGGCTTCGAGGAGGACGGCAAGACGTGGAGGCAGCCCGAGGCCGAGATGATCCAGCAAGCGACCGCCGACGTGCTCGCCGGAACTTCACTCGCAGAGATCATCCGTCGGTGGAACGCCTCCGGCTACAAGACCACTCGTGGTCGAGACGACTGGACGCATGGCCGGGTCCGTGCGGTTCTCACTCGGTGGAAGAACGCAGGCATCCGTGAGCGCAACATCTACGACCCGTTGGAGCACAGCGGCTACAAGATCATCGACACGGAGTTCTACGAGGGCACGTGGGAGCCGCTTGTCAGCCGGGAGGAGCTTGAGGCGATCCGCAATCTCCTGTTCGACCCTGCCCGCCGCACCGGACCGGGCAACCACATCAGGAAGCACTTACTGTCGTTCTTCCTGACCTGCGGCGCATGTGGCCGACCGCTCATGGCGGGAAACACGCGGTCCTACGGCAAGACGTTCCTGAACTACAAGTGCGGCGGCAAGGGTCAGACCCCCGAGGGCAAGAGGTGCTGGTCGTCAATCTCATACCCGGTGGTCGAGGAGGTTGTGCGAAACCACATCGCTCGCAGACTCGCGTTTCCTGATCCGGCCCTCGCCCGTGCGACGGCGCTCGACCGGGACGCTCTCGACAAGAACCACGAGGCTAGAGCCGCGCTCGACGCCGAGCGGAAGGAGATCAAGGCACTCAAGATCGACCGGGTGAGCCGCGGTGAGTTGCTGGCCGAGCTGCAAGTTGAGGCCGAGCAGCTCCAAGACGAGTTCGAGCAGCTGGCGCAGAGCGGCTCCTTGGCTCAGATCATGCGCGGCTTTGCAGTCGTTGAAGACGCAGAGGTCGACGAGGAGGACTCAGAAACCGGAAGGGCCGTGGACATCCTCAAGTTCATGAGTGGCTGGAAGCAGGCCACCGCCACCGCCCGAGACCGGTTTGAAGACCTCACACTCTCCACTCAGCGCCAGATCGTTGAGGCTCTCATCCAAGTCACGATCCTCCCGGCTGCCGCTGGCAGGCAGTACCGAAGCAACCCCAAGGTCACAGCTCAGCGAGTGCAGATCACGGACTTGGACCCGGCGACGGGTGAGCCACTTGAGGAACAGCCGACTCACGGCGACGCAGAGGGCGAGTCCGGCGAGTAGCTCGCTCCGGGCCGCTCCTGGGCTGCCATAGCCGTTGCTTGCTCGCCCGTGGGGCTGGTTGGTTCCTAGCCTCCGAAGCCGCCGTAGCGGTCGAGAGCTTCGACATGTGAGCTGGGCTCCTGCCGAGTATCACTAGCGAGTCTCGACCCTCCCAGGTCAAGCCCCGAGGCCCTGTGCCTCTCCGGTCCTCCCGTAGTTGACTTGTCCTACGGTCGGAGAGGCACAGGGCCTCATCCCGTTCTCGTGTTCATGGGTGAGCGTCGGCTGTTGCCGATAGTGCTGTTGCGCGCAAGCGTGGGACGGGCTGAATAGGCCTGGGCGACCGAACGACGGGGCGAGACTCATTCATCGTCGGGAGGTCTCTCTACAACCCGCAGGTGACTCCACACGTCACCCCTTGGGGGGTAGGGGGGCTCTCTCACTCCGAAGCTCGATCTATTCATCCGCACACGCACGCGGACGCCGAGAGACAATGTCCCGGTGCAGATCGACGCGGACGGGATCAAGCTCCTCACCGAGAACGAGGCGAGTTGCTATCTCGACCGTTCGGTCCGGGCCCTTCGCACATTCGCCCGTGCCGGTGACATCGCCTCCGTTCAGCGCACTCGGTTCCCCAAGGACTGGCTCTATCGCCTCGACGTGCTCAAGGAGTGGCGGGACGCCAACGGCACCTATCGAGACGTGCTCGCAGCAGGCGCTCGCCGGACTCACACGCAGCGGGTCTACAAGGGCCAGGCGTTCTCCAAGTACCCGGAGTACCACCGCTGGAAGAAGATGATGGCGCGGTGCTACGACCCGAACCACCCGGACTTCGAGGACTACGGCGGTCGCGGCATCAAGGTCTGTGAGGAGTGGCACGACGCCTTCGCGTTCTACGACTTCGTGGCCGAGCACATGCCTCATCGCAAGCGGGGCCAGTCGATCGACCGGATCAACAACGACGGCCACTATGAGCCCAGGAACGTTCGGTGGGCCACCTTCAAGGAGCAGAACGAGAACCGTCGCGGGTGGTCCACTGCGGAGCCCCGATGTGCCTGCCCTCGGGGCTCCATGTGTGAACACGACGAACTCTCATGCCCCACGGAGGCGTTCCCGTGGGAGACGGTCGGCGTACGAGCGTGGAGAGCCTTCCGACGCTGGCAGGACGAGACCCTGCCTTGCATCTGTGACCTGTGTGAGGCCGGTCTGCCCCACGAGGAGCGGGAATCGCAGCTGGACGACTTCTACGACAACCTCGATCCGGACTTGGTGGAGATCTTCGGCGGGCCGACGCCTGTTTAACTTCAACGAGACCTAGCAAGCTCCTCTGAGCCCGCGCTGCCCTAGCGGCTGGGCTCGGCCAAGTGCATATCCAGTGCAGGCCACCACAGCCTCCTCCTGACTGCCGCAGCTCTCCTGCTGGGGGTTCTGCATTCCTAGTGCGTCCAGTCGCTCCAGAGGCGGAGAGCCCTTGCAGAGGTTGGCGACGGCAGCAGCCGATACCCCTCTGTGACGTCAGTACCGTGGAGAGGAGGCAGGCCAGTGGCACGCGACTGCGGAATGTGCAGGCACCCCAACCGTGCCGACCTCGAAACCAGGATCCTCCGCAGGGAACCAATCGTGCTCATAGCGGCTGACGCTGGCCTGTCGGTCAGCGCCGTGAACCGGCACCGTCGAGCCCATCTGACGGAGGAGCTGCGGGCTGCGCTCTCGATCCGCACCGCGTCTCACGTTTCCAACTACGCCGACCAGCTCGCGGAGCTGGCAGGCGACGCCAACAGCGTGAGGCAGTTCGCGGTCACCAGCAACAATCCGGACTTGCTGCTTCGTGCCGGGGCAGCCAAGCGTGACCTCCTCCTCGTCCTGACCCGCCAGCTCGGAGTTGACTCTGACGAGACGGTCGAGGGCCTCCGTGAGGCGATGACGTCCATGAACGCGATCGTTCAGGTCCTCCCGCGTCACCCCGACGCGCTGATCGACTTCCTGGCCTATCTCGACACTCACGGCAACACGGACATTGCCGACGCACTGAGAGGCGCATGGGCAAAGGGAGGTGTCCTCCCGGCACTTTCAACCGCCAAAGCGAATCGACCCACCAAGGAGCTGTCGTGACCACCGCCGCTGAGCAGCAGCACATCCAGCGCTATCTCGACATGGCCCAGCCGGGCAGACACCCGCAGGCCACAGCGACGCCCGACCCGGAGCCGGTGCGGCTCTCGGCCACTCGCAAGGCGTCGGCGCTCACCGTCCTGCAAGAGCTGGCACTCAAGTCCGGCCAGTACGCCCTCGCCTCGGGTTCCCTCGTGAAGCTCTACGACCGCGACTCCGACTCGGACCCGAACACCTTCGACCCCAACATCGTGATTCTCTGAAAGGACCCAGCCATGACTGACGCTCCCATCGCTCCCATCGCCAGTGCCCCCAAGGTGGGGGAGACCATCCACTTCCTCGTCTCGGGCTGGACGTTCCACAACGTCGTCAAGCACCAGTTCACCGGCGTCGTCTCGCGCCGCGGTGACGAGCTGGTGGTGTCCAAGTCCCTGATCGAGGCCAACACCGACAGGTTCGGACAGCTCGCCGCGTGGCTCGCTCTGGTCCACGACCCGGAGGCTCAGATCCGCCGCTTCGGGATGCAGGTCGTCGGCGTCGGCGGCTTCCCTCGGCACTTCGTGTCCACGACTCCCGGCGAGCTGGAGCACGACGAGGAGCGCCGTGCCCGGGTCTCTGCGGCCAACCAGATCACGGACCCCAAGGAGCGCAAGGCGGCTCTTGCCGAGATCGAGTCGGTCTACGGCCCGGCGGCTCCCACCTCGCGTTCCCTTGGGACGTACTCGGGGAAGCACTGACCATGACCGTGACGAAGATCGACAACAGCAACCGTGGCCGCTCGGAGGCGTTCAAGACCCAAGTTCTCCTGCGGTTCCTCCAGCATGGCCACCGCACGGCCAAGCTCAACCGGATCACTTCGATTGCCGAGGGCATCAAGCACCCCGGCTCGATGTCCGGGCTGCCGGTGGGCGTCTCTATCCATGCGGGCCTGTCACTCAAGGTCAGTGAGACCCTCGACGCCGCGGTCGTGGCGGCGACGCTCACCGGCAAGGAGTACGCCGTCGGCATCCACGCACGGCGCGGGCGGTCCATCGGGGAGGCGTACGCCGTGATGACCCTCGACCACTTCCTCGACATGCTCGGCTACGTGCCCGAGGAGGACCCACTCACGGACTAGGCCGAGCTGAGCCCCTCGGTGGTGGTCGGTGGTCTCCTTGAGCATGGTGTCCCACCGGCCACCTCCCAGCGGCTCAGCCCCGCCGAGTGCAGTCGTGAGTGACCGGACCTGGGGTCTCCTTGTCTGGACTGGTCCGGTCGCTCTCGTCTCTCCTCGGCCACCAGGATGGGGAGAGCCCCCGGGCACCGCTGTTCGGGATCAACCAAACCAACTCACAGAGAAGGCTCGGAACGGTCGCAGTCACCGGGCAGCGGTGCCCTCGGGGAGAGCCCTGCCAGCCGGTGGGTGCTCGTCGGTGATGCACCCACAGACGTTCCGTCGAGCACCCTCCCGCTGGCAGGATGACCCCGTGCCGACATGGCTTGCCTTCGCCCTCTGCACCTTCGGCCTGTGGCTCGGCGCCGATCTGATCCTCGACTGGTGGCAGGACCGCTAGCAGGTCGCTCCGGACCTCTCCCGTGCCACGACAGCCACGCGCAGCGCATGAGCTGGGGGTTGGGCGTTCCATCGAGTCCAGTCGCCACAGGGCCGCTCCTGTAGCCGTCCACTCTGTTGCTACTGGACAGGCTGCGTAGCTCCCCGGTGAGCGCCAGCGGAGCGGACCTCCGACAGCCTCCGAGCCGTCCACAAGTACGTCCGTTCAAGTTTCGGCGGAAACCGTCCGTAATTCGGGAGCATTGGTGACTTTGGTACACACCCGTCACCTCCGGTGATTCCTGGGTCTCGGTTCGGACAGGCCGAGCCGAGAGACCAAGGAGACAACCGTGGCCGCATCAACCAAGCACATCGCTACCAACGTCGAGCGGATGAACGACGACGTCGACCTCATGAAGATCTGGCGGGAGGTCGCTGTCACCGGCACTCCGCAAGAGGCATGGGCCAAGTTCATCGAGGCGGCTGACGAGGCCAGGATCGCTCACCGAATCCCCGGAACGGTGGGCCGGACGTTCAAGGCCAAGTACGCCAAGGAGCCCAAGCCTGAGCTTGCCAAGGACCCGGCCAAGAAGACGACCACTCGCAAGGCCGCTAGCACGAAGGCGGCGACGGCATGACGGCCCTCGTCGGTGCCTACTGTCGAGTCTCGACCTCGGGCCAAGACCTCACGCCGCAGCTCGATCAGGTCAAGGCAGCTGGCGCCACTCGGGTGTGGACGGACAAGCTCTCCGGAGTCCGCTCGGACCGGCCCGGACTGACGGAGTGCCTCGACTTTCTCCGTGAGGGAGACACCCTCGTCGTGGTCGCCCTCGACCGGCTCGGCCGCTCGGTGATTCAGGTACTCAACACCCTGAACGACCTGCACTCTCGCGGGATCGTCGTGAAGTCCCTCCGTGAGGGGCTCGATTTCTCGACCCCGGCCGGACGTCTCGCTGCAACGGTGTTCGCGGCAATGGCCGAGCTGGAGAGGGAGCTCATCAAGGAGCGGACGGCAGCAGCAAGAGACGCCGCTCGTGCCCGTGGCCGTCAGGTCGGCAGGCCTCCGGTCCTCTCCAAGGAGCAGACCGAGCTGGCCCGGACCCTCCGTGCCTCCGGCGAGAGCATCACGGCAATCGCCCGGACCATCGGCACTTCGAGGGCCACGATCTACAGGTGGACGGAGGAAGCCGCCTAGCAACTGCACAACCCAGAGACAGGAGTCAGCGCCAAGCGCGTTGGCTCCTGCTCTCGTGTCCAAGGACAACAACGGCCACGGCCCCGCGAACGACTGCCGGAAGAGCTAGCAAACTGGCGGGCTCAAGTGAAGGGGGCTGGGGGCTGAGCCGCTCCTCGGGGCTGGAACCGGGCTTGCAGAATCCTCGAACAAGTGTTCGACTAGCTCTGTGAGTGAGGCAGAGGCCGAGTGGATGCGTGGCTACAACACAGCACGGTCTCTGTGCCTCCGTCACGGCGTCGAGCCGGACATGCCCGCGCACGTCACCACCGCGTACGAGTCCGGATTCTCGTGGGCGGTCTACGACTGGCGCGACGCCAACGGCCTGCCCGGTGCAGCCGCACGCGGGGCCTGACGGCCTGGGCTACTCGGCGTCGCCGGAGTCATCGGAGTCCTGCGCGGACGCGGCGTTCACGATCGCCTTGAACTGGTCGATGTACTGCGGACAGAACGTTCCGACACCGAACCCAGCGGCATAGCCCCAGTCGCCTGCGTCAAGGATGCTGCTCTGGCCGAACTCGGTGAGGGCCTGACCGCCACCACCCTTCGCGAAGATGTCACAGACCCCGTGGGCAAGGTCCAGCAGTTCCTTGTCGGACAGCACCCCGTAAGCGTCGGGCCGCTTCTCGCGGACGCCCTTGACGAAGTACGCATCGTCACTCGACAGCTTCGCGCTGGCCGGCGCGCTCGGCGTCTTCGATCCAGACGCCTTGGGTGCGTCGGACCCGCTGGAACCGCAGGCCGCAAGCAGGCCAACGGCCAGTGCTCCGACGATGGCAGATCGGATCACGGTCATGGTGGTGTTCTCCCTCAGCTCCCCGGTGACGGGAATCACGATAGAACTCCTAGTGCCTATTACGAGCACAATCGTGGTATTCAGTCGAACGTTCATCACCACTTGGCTAGTGGTGGCTATGGACACAGACGACGGCGACCGCGCACTCACCCTCATTGGCGACAACATGAGGGCCGAGCGAGCACGCCGCAAGCTCACCCAGCAGGCGGTGGCCGAGCGCGCCAAGCTCCAGACGGCCCACTACTCCCGGATCGAGCGCGGTACGACCAATGCTGGGATGCTCATCTACATCCGGATCGCTCGTGCCCTCGGCGTAGACATCGCCACTCTGGTCAGCGGCGTCGAGTAGGTCTCCAATCGCGCCCGTTCGTTTGACGCGCTCCGGACCCTCGGGTGCAAGCGAGCCGCGATCTACAGGGCCTGCGAGGCAGCCTGACCTACAACTGAACAACCCCGGATGGGCGTCGGCCGCTCGGCCGGCTACTGCTCTCGTCTCCGACGACGCCACCCGGATTGACTTCCGTGAGAGCTGGCAAGCTCGGTGAGCAGCTCACGCCAGGCCGCCACAGCCTCGTGCAGACGGTTCGGGCTCACATGCTGGGGGAGCTGGGCAGCCAACTTCCTCGGGGCTTCCTGGCGGTGTACGACTGGCGAGACGCCAACGGACTGCCTGTGTCCCGACGCCTGCGTGTGCAAGCTCGACTTCACGCAGATTGGTCGACGGCGACGTACGTCGCAGCGTAGACTGGTCTACAGCCACCAAGAGGTGGCCGGTGACGCCTTCCCCGCTAAGAGTGACGCCACCGGCCGTTCGTCGGGCCCAGCGCGTACGTTCGCCGTTCCCTCCTTCTCTGTCGGGTTGGAGCAGGGTTGGGCCCTGCATTCCCGTCAGAGCGAATCCTTGGTGCCCACCTCCTCGGTGGTAGCCGCCTGCTGCTCCTCGAATCCGAGGGCCCGCTCGATCCGGTTCAGCAGGTCTGCGTCGAGCTGGCCGTCACCGGCGCCCTCGACCTTCGTCATCAGCAGGTTGATGTACTTGGCCCGCAGCGCCTCCGGACTGTTGTCCACCTGCTTCGGCTGATGCGGGGGAGGGGGTGGCGTCGTCGGCTCCACCGCCTTCTTGGCCCGCCTGCGCGCGGTGCCGTTGCCGGTGGAAGTCCGGGCCTTCTTGAAGTGCGGGCTGTATGGCACGCCCATGTCGTCGGCCATGCCGATGAAGAAGGTCACTGCCTTCCTGATCGTCGCTCCGCTGAGGCCACGTTCACGGAGTACGTCTGCGAGCTGGTCGTACGTCGCGTTCGATGCCAGCGCGAGGCAGTCGGCGTACTTGGCCTCGAAGACGGCCTTCATCATCGGGGCGATGTCGGCCTCGCTCGCGTCTGCGACCGCCTGCAACGCCAGGGTCGGCATCCGGTCGTCGTCGATCAGGTCGAAGTAGCGGAGGGTGCCGCGCACCTGGGCGACGATGCTGCCGCTGACGTTCCCGAAGTACGAGCCGTCGAACCGGGCGGGGAGCCCCTCGGTCTGGAACTTCACGAGGTAGTTCTTGAAGCCCTTGTAAGACATGTACGGCGCAGAGGCAGCCTGCTGACGCGGCTCCCCCTCTGCCTGTGGGTAGATCTCGATCTCAGTCACCGCTGCCTCCTCTCTCTGCCTAGACTCGCGGTGAGGCTCCCATCGTAAGCGAAGACCGCCGGGGATCACAAGCATGTTTTTTCTGGAGTCCCCTGGTTGGCAGCGCGAATGGCGAAGCCGCCGTGGCAGAAGACTTGGCAAACCGTCTCTGACCTGCTGATTTGCGTTCATGTTGTGTTACAACATGGAATCTCCGGAGAGTTTGCCGACAAGGGGAGAAACCGGCTGCTCCGGTCGGCTTTGGTTCGAGGCGGGCCGAAGACCACCGGAACCGTTAGCGATCCATGCGGCTGTGCAGACCGCCGGGCTGGGCAAACCAGAAGGCTCTCGCTCGACATCTTTCGCCGCTCGGGTCGAGTTGCCCTAACGATGGGCCCGGCGGGGCGCGTAGTCGACAAGACTGGCTCCGTTGTGGTTCCTGAGCTTCATGAGCCGCGTATTGCGATTGAAAGATGTTCGGGCACCCCCACGTGGTTGCGCTCGAGGCCCGGCCGGCCAACATCGAGGGCGCCGGCCGGGTGAGCGTCCAGGAGCTCGTCCGCCAGGCGCTGCGGATGCGCCCTGACCGGCTGGCGGTCGGCGAGGTCCGCGGCGCCGAGGTGGTCGACCTGCTCGCGTCGCTCAACACCGGCCACGAGGGCGGGTGCGGCACGCTGCACGCCAACTCCTCGCGGGACGTGCCGGCGCGGATCGAGGCGCTCGCGCTCGCCGCCGGGCTCGGCCGGGAGGCGGCGCACAGCCAGCTCGCGGCAGGGCTCGACGTCGTGCTGCACGTCGACCGCGCCACCCGCCGGGTCTCCGAGATCGCCGTGCCCGTGCGGGGAGCCGACGGCCTCGTCTCGATGGCGCTCGCCCTGTCGTCGGGGCCGGACGGTGAGGTCCGACGGGGTCCGGGCCACGAGCGGCTCTCGCGGGTGCTCGCATGAGCGCCATCTCCCCGAGTCACGGGCTGTGGTGCCCCGCGTCACGGGTCGAGGTCGCCTCGCGGCGGGGGGTGCGGTCGTGACCGGGGTCGCAGTCGTGTGCGCGGCGCTTGCGGCGGCCCTGCTCCCCGGTCACCGCCCGGCCGCTTCTGCCCCGATGGTACGGAGCGCGTCG
This sequence comes from Nocardioides sp., assembly GCF_047607365.1. Taxonomy (GTDB): domain Bacteria; phylum Actinomycetota; class Actinomycetes; order Propionibacteriales; family Nocardioidaceae; genus Nocardioides. Next base: position 11,763 of record NZ_JASGDD010000069.1, read on the forward strand.
GCGCCGCCGGTGCGCACGACGGGAGGCGCTGTGGCGCTGGCCGGGATCTCGGTGGCCGTCGGGCTGGTGCTGGCGCCGCGAGTGGGCGTGCTCGCACTGCTGGGCGCGGGTGCGGCGGTGGTCGGCTCGGCGATGGTTGCCCGGCGCCGATCCGCCCGTGAGGCGGAGGCGACCGCGGCTCGGCTGATCGACGCGTGCGAGCAGCTCGCGGCCGAGCTCGCCGCGGGGCAGGCGCCGGCCGTCGGGCTCGGGCGGGTGGC
>NZ_JASGDD010000070.1:0-11930 GCF_047607365.1 Nocardioides sp.
ACGGCGAGCTCCTGGCGGCCGCGGGCCCGCAGCGTCACCAGGGCGGCGCCCAGCGCGACGCCGAGCAGGAGGCCGAGAAGCACGAACACGAGAGAAGCCATGGCGTGAAGTGTTCCAGCGGGCACCGACAGAACGGCCTCTCCCACGCCGGGGCCGCCCCGATTGCTGGGACCCGATGCCCAGGACCGAGTGCCTAGGCTGGCGGCATGACCGATCAGAGTGTCGCGCGGCCCGGATCCCAGCGCAGTGTCGAGCTCAGCAAGCAGGGGGAGCACCGCTTCAAGGCGACCAACGCGCGCGGGGGAGTGGTCAGCATCGGCCACGGCGAGGACCCCGACTTCACGCCGGTCGAGCTGCTGCTCGCCGCGCTGGCGGGCTGCGGAGCGCTGGACGTCGACTTCATCACCGGCAAGCGGGCGCCCTTCGAGGAGTTCGCGGCGCGCTCGGTCGGCACCGTCGTACGCGACGACGACGGCAACCACCTCGTCGACGTCTCCGTCACCTTCGACGTCTTGTTCCCCGCGACCGACGGCGGGGACGCCGCGCGCGGCGTGCTCGAGTCGGCGATCCGGATGAGCCAGGACCGGCTGTGCACGGTCGGGCGGACGATCACCCTCGGCACGCCGGTGACCTATCGGTCAGGGAGTCTCGACTGAGGTGATCGTCACGGCCTCGGCGGGGCTCACGTCGTCGGCGGCGGTGCCCTTGGCCGCGACGGAGCGGACCACCTCGAGGCCCTCCGCCGAGAGGGTGCCGAAGACCGAGTAGTCCGGCGCCAGGGGGCTGTCGTCGTACACGAGGAAGAACTGCGAGCCGTTGGTGTTCGCCCCGGCGTTCGCCATGGCGAGGGTCCCGGCCCGGTAGTTCACGACGCTGCCGGAGGCGGGGAGCGCCATGGCGCCGCCGAGCTCGTCGGCGAAGGAGTAGCCCGGGCCGCCGCGGCCGGTCCCGGTCGGGTCGCCGCACTGGAGGATGAAGATCCCGGTCGTGGTCAGGCGGTGGCACGGCGTGTCGTCGAAGTACCCCTGCTCGGCCAGCGAGAGGAACGAGTTCACCGTGCACGGCGCCACGTCGGCGTCCAGCGTCAGCGGGACGTCGCCCGCCGAGAGGTGCAGCGTCGCGCTGACCTTCCCGGTCGCCGTCGGGGTCGAGGGCGGCTTCGTCGCCGGCGTGGACGAGTCGCCGTCGGCGTACTGGCACTCGCCGGTCCCCGCGGCGGAGGACGAGGAGTCCTCGCTGCCGCAGGCGGTGAGCGCGGCGGCGAGAAGGAGGAGTACGACGGCGAGACGGTGCTGCGGGAGGCGCTTCGGCATGGGTGGCATCGTAGGAGCATGGACGCCGGACTCCACTACATGACCTTCACCCACCCGGAGTGGGAGACCAACCTGACCGACCGTCTCACCGACACCGCCAAGGTCGCCGACGAGGGCGGCTTCCGGCTCTTCACCGTGATGGATCACTACTACCAGATGATCCCCGTCGGCGGTCCCTTCGAGCCGATGCTCGAGGGGTACACGACGCTGGGCTATCTCGCCGGCGTCACCTCGAACCTCGAGCTCGGGCTCCTCGTCACAGGCGTCACCTATCGCCACCCGGGGCTGCTCGCGAAGATCGCCACGACGATCGACGTGCTATCCCGCGGGCGGGCGTGGCTCGGCATCGGCGCGGCGTGGTACGACCGGGAGCACGAGGGCCTCGGCGTGCCGTTCCCCGCGACGTCGGAGCGGTTCGAGCGGCTCGAGGAGACGCTGCGGATCGTGAACCAGATGTGGTCCGACGACGACGGCGCGTTCACCGGGGAGCACTACCGGCTCCAGGAGACGATCAACCTCCCGCAGCCGCCTCGCGGCCGGCTGCCGATCATGATCGGCGGCGGGGGAGAGCGCAAGACGCTCCGCCTCGTGGCGCAGTACGCCGACGCCACCCACCTCTTCACCCGCGAGGGCCTCGACGGCGTGGCCCACAAGCTCGACGTGCTGCGCGAGCACTGCGACCGGCTCGGCCGCGACTACGACGCGATCGAGAAGACCATCGGCGGCGGCGGGGGAGTCGACCCGGTGGCCGACCCCGACGCGTTCCTCGCGGAGATGGAGCAGTACGCGAAGCTCGGCGTCACGCTCGTCACCTCCTCGCCGCCGAAGAACGGCGACCCCGCCGCCTGGGCCGAGCGGTTCGCCGAGAGCGTGCTGCCGCGGCTGCGCGAGATCTGAGAGACCTCTGAGAGGCCTGAGAAGCCTGTGTGGGAAGTGACGGATGGGGTAGGAAGGGCGACATGAACCGCCAGGTCACGGCGCGCCTCCTCGTCGCCCCGCTCGCCCCGCTCGTCTCGCTCCTCCTCGCACTCGGGCTCCTCGGAGCGGTGGACCTGTCGCCGGCCTCCGCCGCCGACACCACGACGCCGCCGCCGGCCACGGCCTACAGCGACGGCACGCCACGCGACGCGCGGATCACGATCCCCTCGATCGGCATCAAGCGGCTGAAGGTGATCGCCTACGAGGGGAAGACCGACGACTGGCCGGGGACCAAGATCCAGAACCGGGGCATCGCGGCGTCGCCGTACGGGTCCGAGGGCGGCATCGGGCCGGGCGGCATCGGCAACTACCAGGTGACCGCCCACCGCATCTCGCACGGCGGCGTCTTCCGCAAGGTGCCGACGCTGCACAAGAACAACGTCGTCTTCGTCGACGTCGGGCACACCCGCTACATCTACCGGATCATCAAGGAGCGCTGGGTGGACTTCCGCTCCGCGGCGTCGCTGAGGGCCCAGCGCGCGGAGGTGCCGGGGCACCCCGGCGTGACCGCGACCAGGGGCTACATCACCATCTCGACGTGCGCGACGCCCGAGGACCACGCCCGCGGGAACTACTGGACGGACAAGTTCGGCAATCCACAGCACCGGATCGACGAGATCGGGGTCCTCGTGGGCCGGGTGCAGGTGCCGGCGCGCTACTTCAAGAAGAAGGGATGACCGCCTCCGACGGCGGGCCGCGGTGCGCCTGGGCACTGTCGGCACCCGACTATCTCGCCTATCACGACACCGAGTGGGGCTTCCCGGTCGTCGACGACGTACGGCTCTTCGAGAAGCTGTGCCTCGAGGGCTTCCAGTCGGGGCTGTCGTGGATCACGATCCTGCGCAAGCGCCCGGCGTTCCGTGAGGTCTTCGCGGGCTTCGACCCCGCGACGGTCGCCGGCTTCGGCCCGGCCGACGTGGAGCGGCTCCTCGGCGACGCGCGGATCATCCGGCACCGCGGCAAGATCGAGGCCACGATCAACAACGCCCAGCGCATGCTCGACCTGGTCGAGGCGGAGGGGTCGCTGGCCGACTACGTCTGGTCGTACGCCGTCGCGCCGGAGCCCCCGCTCCGGCGGGCGACGTCGCCGGAGTCGGTGGCGATGTCCAAGGACCTCAAGCGGCGTGGCTGGACGTTCGTCGGGCCCACCACGGTCTATGCGTTCATGCAGGCCATGGGCCTGGTGAACGACCACGTGGAGAAGTGCGTGGTCCGCGCCCGGGTCGCGGAGGTGGACCGTCCCGCCGCGCGGGAGACCTAGAGGTCTTTACCTTCGTGACGCCGATCCGTGAAAGGGTGGGGAAGCGGAGCGACGGTGTAGCCCGCGGGAAGCAGGGTGGATCGCGTGGCGGACGAGGCCGAGCACACTCCCGCCTACGGGCCGGTGGACCTCGACACCTGCGCGGCCGAGCCGATCCACGTCCCGGGCGCGATCCAGCCGCACGGCGTCCTCGTGGCGTTCGACCACGACCTCACCGTGGTGATGGTGTCGACGAACCTCCGCGAGGAGCTCGGCGTCGCGGCCGAGGATGCGGTCGGCCGGCCGCTCGGGCGCGTGGTCGGCGACCGGCTCGCCACGCGCGTGGGGGAGCTGCGCGACACCCGGGACTCGGGGGAGCCGTTCGTCGCGACGCTCGACGAGCTCCCTCCCGCGGCAGGCTTCGCCGGGGTCACCGCCGACCTCAAGCTCAACCGCTCGGGGGAGCGCTGGCTGCTCGAGCTCGAGCCGGTCGGCCGCCGCTCCGGCGCGGCCCTGACCTACCACGCGACGCGTGGCCCGATGGCGCGGCTCGCGGAGGCGGAGACCGTCGTGGACCTCGCCGCGCGGCTGGCCGTGGAGATCCGTGCCATCCTCGGCTTCGACCGCGTCATGGTCTACCGCTTCGACGAGGACTGGAACGGCGAGGTGATCGCCGAGGCCAGGCAGGAGGAGCTCAACTCCTTCCTCGGCCTGCACTACCCGGCGACCGACATCCCGGCCCAGGCGCGGCGGCTCTACGAGATCAACTGGACCCGGCTCATCGCCGACATCGGCTACCGCCCGGTGCCGCTGCATCCTGTGCTCGACCCGGCCACCGACGCGCCGCTGGACCTCTCGTTCTCCACGCTGCGCAGCGTGTCGCCGATCCACGTCGAGTACCTCTCGCACATGGGCGTGGGCGCCTCGATGTCGATCTCGCTCCTGATCGACGACAAGCTCTGGGGCCTGGTCGCCTGCCACCACTACTCGGGGCCGCATCGGCCCAGCCACGACGACCGGGCGGCGGCGGAGTTCCTCGGCCGGATCGCCTCGCAGCTCGTGCGCGAGCGGGAGCGCTCCGACGCCCGGGAGGCGACGCTCCGGTCCCGGATCGTCGTCGGCGACATCGCCGCGCGGGTCGCGAAGAGCGAGCGGCCGCCGTTGGAGACGCTCCTGGAGGATCCGGACGTCCTCGACCTCATGTCCGCGTGCGGCGCCGCGGTCTGCTCCGACGGCCGCCTCGCCGTGCGCGGCGAGGTCCTGCCCGAGAGCGACCTGCGGCGGGTCGCCGACGCGCTCTTCGCGCCGGGCACCTACGTCACCGCGACCGACCGCGTCGAGGAGCTCGTCCCGGGGCTGCCTCCGGACTCCGGCATCGCGGGCGTGCTCCGGATCGGCACCGACGCCGACCAGTGGGTGCTCTGGCTGCGCCCCGAGCTGCAGCGCGTCGTCGACTGGGGCGGCGACCCCGGCAACAAGGAGCTGGTCGAGACCGAGAGCGGCAGCGTGCGGCTCAGCCCGCGCAAGTCCTTCGAGAAGTGGCGCGAGCTCGTCCGCGGCCGCAGCGAGCCGTGGCGCTCCTGGGAGGTCGAGGGCGCCGACCACCTCGGCAAGCACGTCATCGCCCAGCTGCTCAGCCGCTCGCGTGAGCAGATCGCGGTCGCGGAGCTGCTGCAGCGCTCGGTCGGCCTGGACCACGCGCCGTCGTACCCGGGGATCGAGGTGGCCGCCCGCTACCGCGCGGCCACGAGCTACCAGCTCGGCGGCGACTGGTGGGACGCCTTCGACCTCGGCGGCGGGAGGATCGCGCTGGCCATCGGGGACGTCGCGGGACACGGCATCGAGGCGGTGTCGGCGATGACCCAGATGCGCACGGCGCTCCGGGCCTACCTGTTCGAGGGACACTCGCCCGCCCAGTGCCTGGACCGCCTCGACCGCCTGATCGCGACCCTGCTCACCCAGCGCGTGGCCACCGCGATCGTCGCCATCGCCAACCCGGCCGCCGGCACCGTCGAGATCGCCTGCGCCGGACATCCGCAGCCCCTGCTCGTCGTCGACGGCTCGGCGATCTCGCTCACGCTCCCGATCCGCCCGGTGCTCGGGCTCGGCGGGGGACAGGCGGTCACGGCCACCCTGGAGCTGCCCGAGGGCGCGGCGCTGCTGTGCTACACCGACGGCCTGGTCGAGCGCCGCGACATCGATCTCGACGAGGAGACCCGGCGGCTGGCGCGGTTCGCGGGCGAGGTCTACGACGTGGACGACCTCGAGCCGTGGCTCGACCGGATCATGACCTTCGGCCTGGCCGACGGCCGCGACGACGACACCACCCTGCTGGCGATCCGGATGCGTCCGGACGCCGGCTGACCCGCCGCGGGGCCGCGGGCGCCGTCCTGGCCAGCCCGGTGTGCTCGCGGTACGGTTCCCCCGTGCCTGGCGTCGGCAGCCCCGCCTTCCTGACGTGGTGGCAGCGATGGTGTCTGGTCGCGATCCTCGGCTATGCCGTGCGCACCATTCCCGGGGTGGGTCCCGACCACGCCGTCAACGCGCTCGACGGCACCTGGCAGGTGGCGATCAGCCTCTCGTGCGCCCTGCTCTGCCTCCTGCGCGCCCGGGCTGCCGGCACCGCCGGCGTCTGGGCGTGGGCGGCGGGCGCGCTCCTCGCCGAGGCGAGCGCCAAGGCCTATCTCTTCACGCTCGCGGGGGTCGGGTTCCGCTCGGGGGTGAGCCTGACCGACATGCTGATCTTCGTCATGTTCGGCCAGCTCATCGTGGCCTTCTCCCTCTACGGCCTGCGACAGCGCAGGCGGATGGGCACGTCGGCCGACCTCGACGGCCTCCTGACCGGGTGCGGCCTGGTCACGCTGCTGCTGGCGCTGGGATCGCCGTGGATCGAGCGGATGCTGACCGGCGACGACACCGTCGACGCCGTGATCGTCGGCTACGTGGTCGTCCAGGCCGTGCTGCTCGTCGAGGTGGCGATCATCCTCGCCGTACGCGGCTGGCAGGTCAGTCGCGAGTGCGTGATCATGCTGGCGATCCTCGGCTGCGGGTGCGTGTGGATGGCGCTCGCGACCCTTCTCATCCACGCTCACTCGGGGGATCCGCTCGACAACATCCTCGAGGCTCGCACGCTCCTGATCGCGCTGCTGGCGGGTCAGCCGTCCGGCCGCGCGCGCCGAGACGACGGCAACGGCCTCGTGATCGGCATCCCGCTGCTGATGTCCGCCGTGGCCGTCGCCGTGTTGGTCGCCGGGTCTCTCCGGCCGATCACGCCGCTGGCGCTGGCCGGAGCCGCGGGCACCGTGCTCCTGGCCCTCGGGCGGCTGGCCGTCTCCTACCGGGAGCTCGCGGCCGCGGACCATCTGCGGGTGCTCGCCGAGACCGACGAGCTCACGGGTCTTCCCAATCGCCGCGGCTTCTTCGCCCGGGGCACCGAGCTCTGCGCCGTGCCGGGGACGGCGCTGCTGCTCATCGACCTCGACAAGTTCAAGTTCGTCAACGACACGATGGGGCACGCGGTCGGCGACGACCTGCTGCGCGAGGTCGCCCGTCGCCTGGACGACATCGTCGGCGATCACCTGCTGGCGCGGCTCGGCGGTGACGAGTTCGCCGCGCTGATGCCCGCCCGGGAAGCGGAGGGGTTCGGGGCTCGGCTGGCCAGGGCCCTGGGCGAGCCGATCGTGCTCGACGGCGCCCAGCTGCGGATCGGGGCGAGCGTCGGCGTGGCGCTCAACCCGGACCACGGCCAGGACATCCCCCGGCTCCTGCAGCTGGCCGACGTCGCGCTCTATCGCGCCAAGGAGCGCGGGGGAGTCGTCGTGTACTCACCCCTCGGAGCGGTCGGCGGCGAGGCGCGGGAGCAGACCCGGGACGACGCCCTCCTGCTCGCCGAGCTGCGCGACGCCATCGCGGGGGACACCCTCACCGTGCACTACCAGCCGATCGTGTCGACCACCGACCGGCGGCTGGTGAGCGCCGAGGCGCTGGTCCGATGGAACCACCCGGCACGCGGCCTGCTCGCCCCGGCGGACTTCCTTCCGCTGGTGCGGGAGAACCGGCTGATGGACCAGATGACGATGTCCGTCCTCCGGATCGTGGTGGCCCAGGGGGCGGCTCTGCTGCGGCGGGGCACGCCGGTGCCGATCTCGCTCAACCTGTTCCCGCCCACGCTCGGCGACCTCGATCTCCCCGGCCGGATCGGGGGCGAGCTCGAGCGCGGCGGGCTGCCGCCGGAGCTGCTGATCGTCGAGATCACCGAGGAGTTCATGCTCCGCGACCCCGATCGGTCGGCGAGCGTCCTGCGGGAGCTGCGGGACATGGGCATCGGCATCAGCGTCGACGACTTCGGCACGGGGTTCTCGGCGCTGGCCTACCTGCACCAGCTGCCGATCACGACGGTCAAGATCGATCGGGCGTTCGTCGGCGAGATCTCCCACGACGCGCGCGCCGCCGCGCTCACCCGATCGGTCGTCGACCTCGCCCACGGCATCTCGCTCGTCGCGGTGGCGGAGGGGGTGGACTCCGCCGAGACCTTCGATCAGCTCGCCACGATCGGGTGCGACATGGTGCAGGGGTTCTTCATCTCCCGCCCGGTGCTGGCAGCCGAGCTCGAGGAGTGGGCCGGGCGCTCCTCCCAGGTGCACTGGGCGCGCCGGGCGTCCTCCGAGGTCCGACGGCTGCTGAGGCTCCCGAGGGTGCCGGCGCCGTGAGACGGGGTATCGGCGTACGCCGGCTGCGGCTGCGGCTGCGGGTGCGCCGAGCTCAGGCGCGCGTACGCCGTCGCAGCACGTCGCCACCGAACAGGGCCCAGGCGACGAGGACCGGCTGGAAGAAGAGCCGCACGAGCCGCTTGGTGTCGGTGTCGAGGCCGAACGCGTCGGTGTGCTCGGCGTACTGCGCGACGTTGCCGGGGAAGATCGCCACGAAGAACGCCGCCAGCAGCGGCCCGATCGTGCGCCTCCGCCTCGGCACCGCGACGAACGAGGCGCCGAGGGCGATCTCGACGGCTCCGGACGCCAGCACCGTGACGTCGGTGTCGATCGGGAACCAGTCGGGCACCTGAGCCTGGAACTCCTCGCGAGCGACGGTCAGGTGCGAGACACCCGCGCCGACCATCAGCGAGCCGAGAACCAGCCGGGCGACCGTGCGCGAGGTGCTCATGCACGCGACCCTAGTCCGACTCCCAAGACGCCTTGCGCGTACTGGAAACAGTACGGAGCGCCTCCGATCTTTCGCACGAGGAGGGTAGTGATGCGTCGGCTCGCGTAGAAGTTGACATAATGTCGCTTATCGGCACTTCTACAACCGGTCACGACCACACCTGGACCCGCCGCGCCGCCAGGCTGAGTCGGTCGCTGCGCCTGAGGGGTGGCCAGCAGGTCGGTGTCTCGTGCGCTCCGGCCATGAGACTACGAAGCGGCGCCGGGTTGGTCGGGTTCGGCGTTCAGGTCGACTGTCTCGACTCCGGTCGTGTCGAAGTCTCTGGCATTGAAGGTGAACAGCGGTAGGCCCTCGCTCACGGCGATGGCGGCGATCATCGCGTCGAACGCACGAGCCTTGGGCTTGCGGCCCGCTTGACGAAGGGCGGCGGCGACCTGTCCGAAGGCTCGAGCGGCGGAGTCGTCGAAGGGCAGAGGGTCCCCGAAGTCGGCCTCTGCCTGCTGGAGGTGTTGCTGGCGAGCGGCTCGCTCAGCCTCACTCGTCGCGACGAGGGGTCCAACGGTCAGCTCGGCCAGTGTGATGGTGGTGATGACCGCCTCGACGGGGAGCCGTTCGGGGTCGACCTCGCCGAGCCGGATGACGGCGCTGGTGTCCAGCACGCCGCGCTCGATGCTCACAGCGACTGGTCGACGAGCGCATCGACGTCGGCGCGGAGGGAGTCGGCGTCGACCGTCGGCAGCGATTGGCGGCGAGCGACCAGCTCCGAGGATGAGCGGCTGCGGCGCGGCAGGGGGCGCAGCTCCGCGACCGGTGTGCCGTCGCTGGTGATGGTGAGTGTCTCGCCGCGCTGGACGCGCGCGAGCACCTCTCCCCCGCGATTGCGAAGGTCGCGGACTGAGACGGCGCGCTCAGCCGATGTGCCCATGAGCACATCGTATCACTCGTGAGACGGATGCTTCGCGGGCGCGATCCGCGGCTGGCACGCGAGGGCCAGGCCGCGAGCCCGAGAGATGGCGCCGGGGCGCCGGGGCGAGGCGTGCGTGCGCGATTCCCTGCCGTTCGAGTGCAGAGAGCGTCTAGCCTGCCGGCGTGGACTCCACTGCGGTTGCGACGCTCGCTCTGTTCGCGGTGGCGCTGTTCATGCTGGGCGCGGCCGTCGGCGCGCTGGCGGTGCGTCGACGCTGGGCAGGCTTCGACCGGGCCCGTTCCGCACGAGCCATGCGCGACCTCGTCAACGCTGCTCCCCCGTCGATCCCCGTCACCGACGCGATGGGTCGGTACGCCCCGCTGGTGGTGGAGTACGAGACGGCCGTGAACAAGGCGGCGATCTTCGCGCTGCAGCCTGGTCCCAACGCCGCCGACCGCACCGAGCAGGTGATGAGGGACCAGGCCGAGATCCGCCGTCTCCGCGCCCAGGTGCTCGACCTGCTCAACTCCCGGCCCGACTGAGGGGCCGAAGGACTGACGGCCCGGCGGGGTGCTGTGCGCCTAGAGTGTGGCCATGAGTGATGTCTCGCTGCGGCAGCGCGGGTTCGACCTGGGGCTCAAGGGCATGAACCTCGCGCACCGGGTGGTGCTGGGCGTCTCCGGTGGGCGGCTGCTGAGCATGGCGTTCGGGATGCAGACCATCGAGCTGCACACCACGGGCCGCAGGTCGGGCCAGCGGCGCAGCGTGATGCTGACCGCGCCGATCTACGACGGCGACCGGGTCGTGCTGGTGGCGTCCAAGGGCGGCGACGACCGCGACCCGGACTGGTATCGCAACCTCGTCGCCGACCCGGCGGTCGCCATCACGATCAAGGGCGTCGAGTCGGCGTGGACGGCGCGCACCGCGACCGCCGCCGAGAAGGCCGAGCTCTGGCCGCGGATCGTGGCGGCGTACCGCGGCTATGCCGGCTATCAGAAGCGCACCCGGCGTGACATCCCCGTCGTGATCTGCACGCCGCGCTCCGCGTGAGCGCGTGAGCGCGTGACGCGCATCTCGCGACCCGGCTCGATCGGGGCGTCGCCGACGGGCGGTCTCAGCGTTCCTTGAGGCTGGTACGGCACCATGGTCGGATGCTGTGGCGCCATCCCCTGCTCAGTCTGCTGACGGGGACCTATCTGGTCTTCGTCGGCTGGCTCACCCTGACGCCCCACCCGATCGGCACCTCGCAGCAGGACCTGCTCCTGCGGATCCTCGACGGGCTCCACCGTCGTGGCCGGCTGGAGTCGCTGGACTACGACCGGCTGGAGTTCCTCGCCAACATCGGGCTCTTCGTGCCGATCGGGATGTTCCTCCTGCTCCTCTTCGGCGCGGGCGGGTGGTGGGCGGCCGCCCTCGCCTCGTTCGCCATGACCGCCGGCATCGAGTACGCCCAGCACTACATCCCCGGGAGGGTTCCCGACGACCGCGACCTGGTGGCGAACGGCGCCGGAGCGCTCCTCGGGATCCTCGTCGCGCTCGTCCTCACGCTGCCCGCGACCCTCCGCCGCCGGCGCCGCCGCCTGATGCGGACGGCGGCTTGACGCACCCGCCGGAACACGCCTCGTAAAGACTCCCCGATAGCTCCCCACGGGGGCCTCCCATCTGCCACCCTGGAGCCATGGAGGATCGCGGCGATTCGCTGGAGGAGCTCCAGCGCGCCGCGATCCGTCAGAGCAATCGGCCCATCCTCATCCTCGACGCCGGGGCCCGGATCGCCTGGGCCAATCCGGCCTTCGAGCGGCTCTTCGGCTACGCGCTCGAGGAGGTGCGCGGTCGCCGCCCCAGCGATGTGATGGCCAGCCCGCGGATGGACGCCGAGTCGCTGGCCGCCTACCGCGAGCAGGAGTGGGGCCGGCGCGAGGTCGTCGTCGACGCGACCGCCCGCGCCAAGGACGGCCGTGACGTCCGGCTGCGGGTCTTCAGCGCCCCGCTGGAGACCGGGCGCCCCGAGTACGACGGCTACTCGGTCGCCATGCTGACCGACGTGAGCGGCGAGGTCGAGATCCGCGAGCTCGAGCGGGAGATCCTCGGCGCGCTGACCGGCGGGCTGTCCTTCACCGAGGTGGGCGTGCTCATCTGCCGCCAGATCGAGGCGATCACCCCCGGCGTGCTGGTCGCGCTCACCCGCATCATCGACGGCCGCCTCGACCCGTGGGCGGCGCCGAGCTTCCCGCCGGGCTACCAGGCGTCGCATGCCGGCGTGGCCGTCGGCGAGGGTGTGGCCGCCTGTGGCACGGCGGCTGCGCGGGGCGAGCCGGTCATGATCCCCCAC
>NZ_JASGDD010000071.1:0-6217 GCF_047607365.1 Nocardioides sp.
CGCCGTGCCGCGCGTGGGCCGCGAGCGCGGCGGCCTGCGGCAGCAGCAGCCAGGGCTCGTGGCCGTCCGCCGGCGGGAGCCCGGCGGCCTGGAGGGTCGGCATGACCCGGGTGCGCAGATCCTCCACCCCGGCGTCGTACGACGTCAGGCCCTGGGCCACGAGACCGCGCGCGAGCAGCACCTCCGCCCGGCCGCAGAGGACCGCGAGGCCGCCGCCGAAGACGGAGGTGGCGAGCTCGTCGCCGGCCATCTCGTCGAGGATCAGGTCGGCGCGGTCGAGGTCGCCCTCGCGCAGCGCGACGAGCGCAAGCACGGCACGCAGCTGGGCCGCGTCCTCCGCCGCGCCGATCGCCGTGAGGACGGGAAGGGCGGCGTGCACGCGACGTGCGGCGCTCGCCCACTCCCCCGCCTGCAGCTCCACGCCGGCCAGGTGGGCGTGGAGCATGGCCTCGGTCCAGGGGCCCACCGTCGGGTCGGCTGCGGCGATGGCCCGCTCGGCCACCTCCCGGGCGCCGGCCAGGTCGCCGGAGTTCTCCAGCGCCTGGCTCGCCCAGAAGCAGGCCGCGATCCTGACCGACGGGTCGGGGTCGCGGGTGAGGGGCTCCAGCACGGCATGGCGGTCGGCCTCGGCCTCCGCGGACGTCATCGCGAGCTCGACCCGCACGGTGGCGCGGATCCAGGCCGGTCCGTCACCGGGGCCGAGCACGGTGAGGCGCGCCACCGCGGCGGGCAGCAGCTCGGGGGCGAACATCCGCGCGTAGGAGCTCACCGACTCCAACGTGGCCCGCTCGGCGTCGACGAGCTCGGCCGGCACGTCGTGCTCGGCCAGGAGGACGCCGATCGGCCGGACGAGGTTGAAGACCTTCAGGTGCGAGCCCTCGATGGTCCAGAACGCCGACAGCCCGGCGAACACCGCGACCGCCACCGCGAGGTCCTCCTGCGCGATCGCGCGCCGCAGCACGTCGACCAGATTGCCCTCCTCGGCGCGCGTCCGGCTCATCAGCTCGATCTGCTCCGGGCCGTAGAGCCCGGCCACCGCCTCGCCGGCGACGGCGGCGGCCCAACCGGCGAGGGCACGCGTCGCGTCGGCGTCGTCGCCCGCGTCGACCAGCTGCATCCGGCCGAACTCGCGGACCGTCTCGAGCAGCCGGTACCGCAGCCCGTACGCCGTCTCGTCGACGACCACCAGCGACTGCGCGACGAGCTCCTCGATGCGCTCCAGCGCGTCCGGCCCGACGACGGCCTCGGCGCCCCCGAGCGCGAAGCCGTCGCGGAAGACCGACAGCCGCCGCAGCGCGGCCCGGTCGGGTTCCGCGAGGAGGTTCCAGCTCCAGTCGATGACCGCGAGGAGGGTCTGGTGCCGCTCGGGCGCGTCCCGGCTGCCGCCGCGCAGCAGCGCGAACCGGTTGTCGAGCCGGCGCTCGACCTCCTCGACGCTCATCACGCGGACCTTGGCCGCCGCGAGCTCCAGCGCCAGCGGAAGGCCGTCGAGCCGCTCGATGATCGGGGCGATCTGCTCGTCGGCGAGCACCACGCCGGGGCGGGCGGCACTCGCCCGCTCGCGGAAGAGCGCGATCCCGTCGGCCGTCGACAGCTCGGGCAGCAGGTAGACGTGCTCCGCGCTCAGCCCCAGCGGCGCCCGCGTGGTGGTGAGGACGGTGAGGCGCGGCGTACGGCGGATGAGCACCGCGACGAGGTCGGCGACCGCCGAGACGACCTGCTCGCAGTTGTCGAGGATGAGCAGGCTCGGCACCGACCCGATGGCCTCGACCAGCCGCTCGACGACGTCGGCGGTGCGTGCCGCGCCGACGAGGTTGGCCATGAGCGATCCCCGGGCCCCGAGCGCGTCCGCGACCTCGACCGCGACCCCGTCGCCGGTCGTGACCGACGCCAGCGCCACGAAGTAGACGGCCGGCTGCTCGGCGGTGCGGCCGACCAGGTGGGCCAGCCGGGTCTTGCCCAGCCCGCCGGCGCCGACGATCGAGACGATCCGCCTGGACCGGATCAGCCGCTGCAGCGCGGCGATGTCCTCGGCACGGCCGATGAGCGGGTCGGGATCGAAGCCCAGCCCGGTGCGGACCGGGCGGTCGCGGCGGAGCAGCTCGGCGTGCAGCTCCTGGATCGCGGGCGCCGGGTCGACGCCGAGCCGGTCGGCGAGCTCCGCGCGATAGGCGTCGAACGCCTCGAGTGCGGCGGGCACGCCCTGGGTCTCGGCCGTCGCGCGCAGTCGGGCCAGGACGACCTCGTCGTCGTCGGGTGCCAGCTCGAGATGCGCCAGCGCGTCGGCGTACCGGCCCTCGGAGGCGAGCCGCAGGCCCTCGGGGCGCGCGGCCCAGAGGTCGACCTCGCCGGCGTCGAGCGTCAGCCGGTAGCCGGTCGCGGTGCGCTCGATCGCCTCGGCCGCGGTGGCGGTGCGGGCGCGCGACACCACGACCTGCAGCGCCTTCGGCGGGTCGGCCGGGCGGTCGTCGGGCCACAGCTCGTCCACCAGGGCGTCGGCGGAGAGCCCGCGCGGGCCGCCGTCGACCAGGGCACGCAGCAACGTCCTGGACCGCTCGCCCGCTATGGGGCGGTCCTCCCACCTGACGTCGTCGGCGACGCGCAGGCGAGTCACGAGACGGGCCGCCGAACTGTCACCGTGACAGTCTGGCAGGCGCCCGGACTCACCGCTGGACGGCGCCCGTGACCTCGGCGGCCCGGGCGACGGCGGCGTCGCGCGCGGCAGCCGCCTCACCCTCGGCGAGGGTCCGGTCCGGAGCGCGGAAGCGCAGCGCGAACGCCAGCGACTTCCTCCCCTCGCCGACCTGCTCCCCGGTGTAGACGTCGAAGAGCCGGACCGACTCCAGCAGGTCCCCGGCGCCGTCACGGAGGGCCTCGGCCACCGCGGCGACCGGGACGTCGGCGTCGACGACGAGCGCGACGTCCTCCTTGGCGACCGGGAACGTGGAGAACTCCGGCGCGCGCGGGGTCTCGGGGGCGAGGGCCATCAGCAGGTCGAGGTCCAGCTCGACGGCCGCCGAGCGCTCCGGCAGACCGAGGGCCTTGCAGACCGCCGGATGCAGCTCGCCCGCATGGCCGAGCTCCTGCCCGTCGACGCTCAGCGAGGCGCAGCGCCCGGGGTGCCACGGCGCGCGCTCGGTGTTGGCGGTGTCGATCGCGACGCCGAGCTCGTCGGCGAGACGTCGTACGACGGCGAGGGCGTCGGCCCACCCGGCGACCGTTCCGCTCCCCCACCAGCCGGCCCGCTCCCGCTCCCCCGCGAGGACGATCGCGAGGTGCATCGGCTGGCGCGGCACGGCGGCGAGGAGCGTCTCCATCTCGGCTGCGGTCGGCCGGCTCTCCACCCCGTAGATGGGCGCGGCGCCCTCGGCCGGGAAGGCGACGGTCATCGTCTCGAAGAGCGCGACGCCGGGCGCGCCGCGGCCGAGGTTGCGCGCGGCGGCCTTGAGCAGGCCGGGCAGCGCGGTGGTCGTGTAGGCGGGCTCCTCCGCGGAGAGCGGGTTGGCGAGCTTCACGGTCTCGCGGAGCCTGTCGTCGGAGGGCAGGCCCATCTGGTCGAAGGTCGCCTCGCCGACGAACGGGAAGCTGACCACCTCAGTCAGACCCGCGCCGGCCAGGGTGCGCCCGACGCGGCGACGCAGCCGCTGCTCGCGGGTCAGCCCACGGCCGTCGACCGGGCGCGGCAGCACGCTGGGCACCTGGTCGTAGCCGACGATCCGCACGACCTCCTCGACGAGGTCGTAGGGGTCGGTCAGGTCCGGACGCCAGGTCGGGACGGTCGCAGTGAGCGTGTCGCCCTCGACGGTGACCCGGGCGCCGATCGCGGTGAGGTGACGCACGGTGTCGTCGGCGCTGACGTCGATGCCGCTGATCCGTGCCGGGAGGTCGACGGGCGCGCTGATGACGCCCGGGGTCGGGGTGGTGCCGGCCTGGGTCGCGCCCGGAGCGGCCGTGCCTCCGGCGTACGCCACGAGGAGCTCGACGACGCGATCGGCCGCGATCGGGGGCAGCAGCGGGTCGACGCCACGCTCGAAGCGCTTGGACGCCTCCGAGCCGAGCTTGTGCCGCTTCTGACTGCGGAAGATCGAGGTCGGGTCGAAGTGCGCGGCCTCGACGACGATCTCCGTGGTGGCGTCGGAGATCTCGGTGCGGGCACCACCCATGACGCCGGCGATGCCGATCGGACCGTCGCCGTCGGCGATGACGAGGTCGGCCGGGTCCAGCACGCGCTCGACGTCGTCGAGCGTCGTGATGGTCTCGCCGGCGGCGGCGCGACGGACGCGGATCGGGCCGGCGAGCGTGGCGCGGTCGTAGCAGTGGTTGGGCTGCCCGAGCTCGAGCATGACGTAGTTGGAGATGTCGACGGCGATCGAGATCGAGCGCATGCCGCACTGCTCGAGGCGCGTGCGCATCCAGTCGGGTGTCGGTGCCAGGGGGTCAACTCCCGTCACGACGCGGGTGACGAAGACCGGGCAGCCCTCGGCGTCCTCGATCTCCACGGGGTGGCCGCCGCCGTCGGCGATCGGAACGCCGTCGCGCGCCGCGGGGTCGGTGAACGGGATCTCGAAGCCGAGCGCCGCCTCGCGCGCCACACCGCGAAGCGAGAGGGCGTAGGCGCGGTCGGGGTTGATCTCGAACTCGATGACCTCCTCGCCGAGGCCCAGCACCGCGCGTACGTCGTCGCCGGGCTCGCCCGCGTCGGCGGGCAGCACGATGATCCCGTCGTGGTCCTCGCCGAGGCCCAGCTCGCGGGCGGAGCAGATCATCCCGGCCGAGAGGTGGCCGTAGGTCTTGCGCTCGCTGATCTGGAAGTTGCCGGGCAGCACGCCGCCGGGCAGCACCACGACGACCTTGTCGCCCGGCTTGAAGTTATGGGCGCCGCAGACGATGCCCTGCGGCTCGCCGGTGCCATTGGCGGCACCGACATCGACGGTGCACCAGTTGATCGTCTTGCCGTTCTTCTGCGGCTCGGGCTCCATCGTGAGCACCTGGCCGATGACGAGCGGCCCCTCGATGCCGGCGCCGGCGGACTCGATCGCCTCGAGCTTGAGCCCGAGTGCGGTGAGGCGCGCCGTGAGCGCCTCGGTGGTGATCGAGTCGGGGAGGTCGACGAGCTCCTTGATCCAGGAGACGGGGGCCTTCATGCGATGCGCCTTTCTTCGCGGCCGTCGCGAGCGGCGTCGCGCGGAGTGCCTGGCAAGGCGGAGGAAGGAGCCGTGGCGGAGCCACGGCGACTGACGACAACGAAGTCCAGGCGCCCGCGCGGCGGCGCGCAGCAGGCCGGAGCAGGAAGGCGCATCGCTAGAGCTCCGATCCGAAAGCAGTGGTGAAGCGGACGTCGCCCTCGAAGAGGGTGCGCAGGTCGGACAGGCCGGTGCGGAACATCAGCGTGCGGTCGATGCCCATGCCGAACGCGAAGCCGGAGTAGCGGCTCGCGTCGACGCCGCAGGCCTGGAGCACGCGCGGGTTGACGATGCCGCAGCCGCCCCACTCGATCCAGCCCTCGCCCTTGCAGGTGCGGCAGGGACCGTCACCGTCGGCGCTCAGCTGCGAGCCGCGGCAGACGAAGCAGGTCAGGTCGACCTCGGCGCTGGGCTCGGTGAAGGGGAAGTACGACGGCCGGAACCGCGTCACGATGCCCTCGCCGAACATCTGCGTGGCGAAGTGGTCGAGCGTGCCCTTGAGATGGGCCATCGAGATGCCCTCGTCGATCGCCAGACCCTCCACCTGGTGGAACATCGGCGAGTGGGTGGCGTCGTACTCGTCGGTGCGGAAGACGCGACCGGGGCACACGACGTAGATCGGGGGCTCACGGGTGAGCATCGTCCGCGCCTGGACGGGACTGGTGTGCGTGCGGAGGACGACGTGGTTCTCCGCCGGCTCGGTCCAGAACGTGTCCTGCATCGTGCGGGCGGGGTGGTCCGGACCGAGGTTGAGCGCGTCGAAGTTGAGCCACTCGGCCTCGATGACCGGGCCCTCGGCGACCTCCCAGCCCATCGCCACGAAGATGTCGGCGATCAGCTCGGCGCCGGTGGTGAGCGGGTGACGCGCGCCGGCCGGGAGGCGGTCGGTGGGGAGCGTCATGTCGACGGTCTCCTCCACGAGCATCCGGGCCTCGTGCTCGGCCTCCAGCACCTCGGTCCGGGCGGCGAGCGCCTTGGCGACGGCGCCGCGGGCCTGGCCGACGCGCGCGCCGGCCTCCTTCCGGGCGGCCGGC
>NZ_JASGDD010000072.1:0-4866 GCF_047607365.1 Nocardioides sp.
CGCGAGGCGGCCCAGGGGCGCGGCCGGCGCCTGGCCGGGGGCGCCGAGGAGGTCCGCCGGCGTCACCACCGCGATCACGCGCTCGCCCTCCGCGGGCCCGGCGACCAGGATCGCGCAGTGCACGTGGTCGTCGGCGAAGAGGGCGTGCAGATCGGCCACGGTGGCCTCCGCGGGAGACACCTTGGGGGCGGTGAGCATCGCGTCGGCGACGGTCGGGCGCACGAAGGGGAGCGTACTCTCAGCAGCTATGAGCAGGAGGGTGGTGCGGCGCCGGGTCACCCGGATCACGCTGGGCGAGGCGGGGGCGGGCGGGGCCGCGCGGGTGCGCGAGGACCACCTCGCCGCCGAGGAGCCGCTGGAGATCCGCGTCGGCGGTCGCCCGCTCGCGGTGACGATGCGCACGCCCGGCCACGACATCGAGCTCGCGGCCGGCTTCCTCGTCTCCGAGGGCGTGGTGCACCGGCGGGACGAGGTGGCGACGGCGCGCTACTGCGCCGGGGCGGTGGTCGACGACGTCAACACCTACAACGTGCTCGACGTGGTGCTCGCGCCCGGGGTGACGCTGCCGGACTTCGGACTGGAGCGCAGCGTCTACACGTCCTCCTCGTGCGGTGTCTGCGGCAAGGCGAGCATCGACGCGGTGCGGACGCGTTCGGCGTACGACGTCGCGGGGGACTCCCTCTCGGTGGACGCCGCGACGCTGCTCGCACTGCCGGATCGGCTGCGCGAGGGCCAGGAGATCTTCGAGCGCACCGGCGGGCTGCACGCCGCCGGCCTCTTCGACGCCGCGACCGGGGAGCTGCTCGCGCTGCGGGAGGACGTCGGACGCCACAACGCCGTCGACAAGGTCGTCGGCTGGGCGCTGGAGGCCGGCCGGCTGCCGCTGCGCGGCACGGTGCTCATGGTGTCGGGCCGAGCGAGCTTCGAGCTGGTGCAGAAGGCGTCGATGGCCGGGATCCCGGTGCTCGCCGCCGTCTCGGCGCCCTCGTCCCTGGCCGTGGAGCTGGCCGACGAGCTCGGCCTGACGCTGGCCGGCTTCGTGCGGGGCGACTCGCTGTCGGTCTACAGCCATCCCTCGCGAGTGCGGGCGGGCGATCGCGCGCCGAGCGCGCCGGTCGGCTGAGCGGCGTGCCGCCGCTCGGTCGCGTGTGGCGCCTCCCCGACGGGTGCGAGCCGGGCGTGATGCGGCTGCACCAGCGGGGCGGCGGCGATCCGGCGTACCGGATCGAGGACGGCCGGCACTGGCGCGGGATCCGCACGCCGCATGGCCCCGCGACGCTCGTCGTCTGGTCGCGGGCGGCGCTCGGCGAGGTGCACGCGGAGGCGTGGGGGCCGGGAGCGGCGTGGGCGCTGGGATCGGTGCCCGGGCTCCTGGGCGCTGACGACGACCCCGCCGGCTTCGAGCCCCGGCACCCGCTGCTGATCGAGCTCGTACGACGCCACGGCGTGCCGCGGGTCGGGCGCACCGAGCGGGTGATGGAGGCGCTCGTGCCGGTGGTCATCGAGCAGAAGGTGACCGGCCGCGAGGCGTTCGCGGGGTTCCGGGCACTGGTGCACCGCTTCGGCGAGCGGGCTCCCGGGCCCGGAGCCGATCGGCGGCTCTGGATCCAGCCCGACGCCGAGACGGTGCGCCGGGTCCCGTCGTGGGAGTGGCTGCGGATGTCCGTCGACCCGGCCCGCGGCCGGACGGTCGTCACCGCCGCCCGCGTCGCTCCCGCCCTGGAGCGCACCCTGGCCGTCGAGTTCGACGAGGCCGCGGCCCGGCTCACGTCCCTGCCCGGAGTCGGGCGATGGACGGCCGCGGAGACGCTGCAGCGCGCGCACGGCGATCCCGACGCGGTCTCCTTCGGCGACTATCACGTGGCGAAGGACATCGGCTGGGCCCTGACCGGCGAGCCGTTCGACGACGAGCGGCTCGAGGAGTTCCTGGAGCCCTACCGCCCCCACCGCGGGCGGGTGCAGGCGCTCGTCGCCCGCGCCGGCCTGCGCCGCCCGCGCCGCGGTCCCCGGATGCCACCGCGCACCCACCTCCCCGCGACGCCACGCTGAGGGGACCTGCGGGATCGGTCGTGTCCCAGCTGTCACACCACCCGGCCGAGTGGGGAACTTCTGGGGTGGCGTGCCGGCCGAGAAGTTCCCCTTTCACCGGTTAACCGGTGACTCCGCCCGGACGTCGAGCAGGAACGTCTCGGCGTAGTCCAGCGCCAGCAGCAGGTCGCGGGCGCGCTCCTGGATCGGACCGCCGAGGAGGCGCTCGGCCTGGCCGATGCGATAGCGCACGGTGTTCTTGTGCACCCCGAGCACTCCTCCGACCGCCTCCGAGCCGCCGGGCGTGGTGAGGACGACGCGGACGGTCTCGCGCAGCTTGCCGTGTCGCGCGTCGGCCAGCGGGCCGAGCACGCGGCGGGCGAAGCGGGTGGCCGCCGCGGGATCGAGGGCGAGGAGGCAGAGCGCCGCCACGTCGTCGTACGCCGTCAGGCCGGTCCGTCCGGCGAGCGCGACGACCTGCGCGGCGCGTGCCTCGTTGTGCGCCAGCACGAATCCGTCCAGGCCGGCGTGTGGCCCGGCGATCGTCACCCGGAGCTGCGCCGGATCGAGCTCGACCGCCTCGGCGGACCTGGGCTCCGTGGGCCGAGCTCGCTCCGAGGGCACCCAGCACCACGCCTCGCGACCGCTGGGCCGCACGATCAGCGGCGCCCGCGCCCCGAACCGAGCGGCGATGCGACGAGCGGCGGGCTCCAGCGTGGCCAGGGCGTCCGGGGTCAGCGCGGTGAGCACGAGCGCGACGTGCGAGCCGGTCGCCGGGTAGCCGCCGAGCGCCGCCGACAGCTCGCGCGGATCGAGCTCCGCGCCGTCGCGGCCCTCCAGGACGCCGCGCACCGCCTCGAAGCGCTGGGCGTCGCCGCGCTGCTGGATCTGCGCCGCCTCGCGCTGGTGGAGCACCAGCGACTCCTCGACGCTCGCGTCGAGCCAGGCGGCGGCCTCCGTCCAGAAGAGGACGAGGACCTCCTCGTGGTCGACGCCGGCCGGTGCCTCCCGGACCACCTCGGTGGCATAGGTCCACGACGAGCGCTGGGCCGCGCGATAGATCGCCAGCAGCAGGGTGAGGTCGAGATGGCGCCGCGGCAGCTCGCGGGCCAGCTCGGCGGCCGTCGGCACCAGCCGGAAGTCGCCCTCACCCGAGAGATGGTCCAGGAAGGCCCGCCAGTGCTCGCCGATCGCGACGCGGATGAGCTCGCCGAGCTCCTCGCGGCCCGGGATCGTCGCCAGCTGGGGGACGTCGGTCTCGATCGCCGCCCAGGTGCGGCGCACCCAGGCGTCGATCCGCTCGGGGTCGCGCTCGGCCGCGATGAACCCGTCGACCCAGCTCTCCAGACCCGTCACGCTCCCATTGTTCGCCTTGGTGCGGATCGCACAACAACCGAGGGCCGGGTCCAGGTCAGACGGCGAGCAGGACGATCCCGCCGCAGACCACGGCGGCCGCGAGCGCTCGGCCCCAGCCGAGGCGCTCGCCGAAGAAGAGCGCCCCGATGAGCGCGCCGAAGACGATGCTGGTCTCGCGCAGCGCGGCGATCGGCGCGAGGTGGTCGCCCCTCGACTGCGCCCAGATCACCGTGCCGTAGGCGACCATCGACACCACTCCGCCGAAGATGCCCGTCCACGCCTGGGCTCGCAGCTGCCCCACCGCCGCCCGTCCGCGCGTGGCGACCAGGACGACCAGGGGCCACGGGCCCTGAGCGAGGAACGACCACGCCATGTAGGTCAGCGGCTCGGCGTGATGCACGCCTTCGCCGTCGACGACGGTGTAGGTGGCGATGAGCAGCCCGGTGAGCACCGCCGCGCCGAGCGCCGGGGCCTGGTGCCGCCGCGGGAGGCCGCCGAGGACGACCAGGAGGAGCAGTCCGGTGGAGATGACGACGATGCCGGCCGCCTGGATCCCCGGCAGCGGCTGGCCGAGCAGGACGACGGCCACCACCGCGACGACCCAGGGCGAGGTGCCGCGCGCGAGGGGGTACACCTGCGAGAACTCCCCGAGCCGATAGCTGGCCAGCAGGCATGCGAGATAGCAGAGGTGGAGCAGCCCACTGGCCAGGATGAACGGCCACGCCCCGGCCGGAGGAAGCCCGACGACGAGGATCACCGCCAGCGGGACGACGGTGAAGACGGACTGCATGAGCGCGACGTTGACGAGTCGGTCCCGCGAGCCGTGAGCGACCGCGTTCCAGGTGGCGTGCAGGACCGCCGAGGCGAGCACTGCGAGGAGGACGCCGGCGCTCACGTCGGCGATCCTCCTCGCTGCCGTCCGCCACCACCCAATCCGGGCGGCGCATCGGGGCTACCGCAGGAGCACGACGGCGACGACGACCGCCGCCGCGCCGAGGCCGCCGCCGAGGGGACGGACCAGCGGCGGCAGTGCGCCGTCCGGATCGCCCGCCAGGAGGGCCGCCGTCATCCGGCGCAGCTCCCACGCGGCGACGACGAGCTGCTCGCGAGGAGTCATCGGTCCCACGGCCACCTCACTGCCACCAGGCCCTCGTCGCGACGGCGAGCAGGGGCGGGAGCCCCATCAGGGCGAGGCACTCCAGCCACTCGGCGCCCACCGCGACGGTCGGTCGCGGCGACGCCGGGCGGTGCTGGAGGACGACCGCCACGCCCGCGGTGAGCGCGACCGCGAGGCACCACCGCTCGGCGCTCGCCGCCGTGACCGCGGCCACCGTGACCACTCCCGCGACCGCCGTCGCGACGGTGGCCCACCCCCGCACGATGCGTACGCCGTCCGGCCGGCGCTCCGCCCCCAGCACCGCGGCCGCGAAGCCGGGGACCAGGCGCGACCCCACCGCCGCTGCCGCGGCGGCGACCGCCGCG
>NZ_JASGDD010000073.1:0-10840 GCF_047607365.1 Nocardioides sp.
CTCCCTGCGTGAGCAGGGAGACCGAACGCTGGCCGAACGTCTCGCGGAAGCGGTCGAGCATCTCGTCCAGCGAGGCGCGGTCGGTGACGGGCGTACTCGCGATGTTGGCCAGGGCATGCGACTCGGCGACCGCCCTCGCCGCCTCCCGCGTACGCCGGGCCGCGAGGTCGACGACCCAGCTGACCATCGCCGCCACGAGGACGAAGACCCCGAGGGCGAAGGCGTTGTTGGGGCTGGCGATGGTGAAGTTGTGGAACGGCGGGGTGAAGAAGAAGTTGATCAGCCCGGAGCCGAGCAGCGCGGCCACCAGCGCGGGCCCGAACCCGCCGACGAGGGCGACGCCCACGACCAGCAGGAGGAAGGTGAGCATGTCGCTCGCGAGGCTCAGCTGGATGGTGTCGTCGAAGACGATGAGCGCGACCGTGAGCAGGGCGGGGAGCAGCACCGAGAGGACGTAGCCGCGGTGGCGCCGGGCCGTGCTCAGCGCGGCACGCTGGCGCTCGGGGAGCAGCCTCCCCCGACCCGCCTGCGCGTGGGTGACGATGTGGACGTCGATGTCGCCCGACTCGTGGATGGTCTGGGACCCGATGCCGGGACCGAGGAGCCGCCTCCAGCGCGGCCGGCGCGAGTCGCCCAGCACCAGCTGGGTCGCGTTCTCGGCGCGGGCGAACGCGAGCAGGGCCTCGTGCACGTCCCCACCGAGCACCTGGTGGAAGGAGCCGCCCAGTGACTCGACCAGCTGCCGCTGGGCGACGAGATGGACAGGGTCCGCGCCCATCAGCCCGTCGGAGTGGGAGACGTGGAGAGCCATCAGGTCGCCCGCCCCGGAGCGGGCCGCTATCCGGGCTGCCCGACGGATGAGCACGTCGCCCTCCGGGCCGCCGGAGAGCGCCACGACGACGCGCTCGCGGGCCTCCCAGGTGGAGTCGATGTCATGTCGCTCTCGGTAGTCCTGGAGGGCGGCGTCCACCCGGTCGGCCACCCAGAGCAGAGCGAGCTCGCGCAGCGCGGTCAGGTTGCCGACCCGGAAGTAGTTGGCCAGGGCGGCGTCGACCTTCTCCGGCGCGTAGACGTTCCCGTGGGCGAGCCTGCGGCGCAGCGCCTCGGCCGACATGTCGACCAGCTCGACCTGATCGGCGCTGCGGACGAAGGCGTCGGGCACCGTCTCCCGCTGGGGGACTCCCGTGATCTTCTCGACGACGTCGTTGAGCGACTCGAGATGCTGGACGTTCACCGTCGTGATGACATCGATCCCGGCGGCGAGGATCTCGTCGACGTCCTCCCACCGCTTGCCGTGCTTCATGCCGGGGACGTTGGTGTGCGCGAGCTCGTCGACGAGGACGACCTTGGGATGCCGAGCCAGCACCGCTCCGAGGTCGAGCTCCTCGACGCGCGTGCCCCGATAGGGCACCGAGAGCCTCGGCAGCAGCTCGAGGCCCTCGAGCATCTCAGCGGTGTGCGGACGGTGGTGGGTCTCGACGAAGCCCACCACCACGTCGGCTCCCCGATCGCAGCGGCGCCTCGCCTCGCCCAGCATCGCGTAGGTCTTGCCCACGCCGGGTGCCGAGCCGAGGTAGACCCTCAGCCGCCCCCGTGTCATGCCACCATCATCCCGTGTCGCACCGGCGGTGCGATCACGTCAGCGCGTCGAGCGCGTCGTTGAGCTCGAGCACGTTGACCCGCGGCTCTCCCACGAAGCCGAGCGACCGACCCTGGGTGTGCTCCTCGACCAGCTTCGTCACCGTCGCCACGGAGAGGCCGCGAGCCCGGGCGACGCGGGCGATCTGCTCGTCGGCGTACTCCGGAGAGATGTGCGGGTCGAGACCGGAGCCTGAGGCCAGCACCGCGTCCTTCGGCACGTCGGCCGGCGCGACACCATCGAGCTCGGCCACGGCCGCGCGGCGGTCGGAGACGGCCTTCAGGAAGTCGGGGTTGGCGACCGAGAGGTTGGAGGCCGACGACGCCAGCGGGTCGTAGCCGTCACCGGCGGCGGACGGACGGCTCTGGAAGTACTCCGGCAGCGCGTTCCCGTCGGCGTCGGTGAAGGACTGGCCGATCAGCGAGGAGCCGACGATCCTGCCGTCGTCCTCGATCAGCGACCCGTTGGCGGCCGGGCGGAAGGCCAGCTGACCGACTCCGGTGACGACGAGCGGATAGGCGAGGCCACAGAGGACCGTCGCGACGATCAGGAAGCGGAGCGCCGCCCAGGACTGGGCGATCGGTGCGGGAAGTGCGGGCATGTCACGGTCCCTTTCAGCTCAGGCCCGGAAGCCGGGACACGAGCAGGTCGATGAGCTTGATGCCGAGGAACGGCGCGACGAGACCGCCGAGGCCGTAGATCAGCAGGTTGCGGCGGAGCAGCACGCCGGCCGAGGACGGCCTGTAGCGAACACCGCGGAGCGCGAGGGGGATCAGCGCGACGATGATCAGCGCGTTGAAGACGACCGCCGAGAGGATGGCGCTCTCCGGAGAGGCGAGCCGCATGACGTTGAGCTTGTCGAGACCGGCGAAGGAGCCCGCGAACATCGCCGGGATGATCGCGAAGTACTTCGCGACGTCGTTGGCGATCGAGAAGGTCGTGAGCGCACCCCGGGTGATGAGGAGCTGCTTGCCGATCTCGACGATCTCGATGAGCTTCGTCGGGTTGGAGTCCAGGTCGACCATGTTGCCGGCCTCCTTGGCCGACGACGTGCCGGAGTTCATCGCGACGCCGACGTCCGCCTGGGCCAGGGCCGGGGCGTCGTTGGTGCCGTCGCCCGTCATCGCGACGAGGCGCCCGCCCTCCTGCTCCTTCTTGATCAGGGCCATCTTGTCCTCCGGCGTCGCCTCGGCGAGGAAGTCGTCGACTCCCGCCTCCCTCGCGATGGCGGCTGCGGTGAGCGGGTTGTCCCCGGTGATCATCACGGTGCGGATGCCCATCCGGCGCATCTCGTCGAAGCGCTCGCGCATGCCCTCCTTGACCACGTCCTTGAGGTGGATGACGCCCAGGGCGCGCGCCGGCCGACCGTCGAGGCGCTCGGCGACCACCAGAGGCGTGCCGCCGGCCGTCGAGATGCCGTCGACGATCTCGCCGACCTCGCTCAGATCGGGGGCGGGGTGGCCCATGCTGTTCTCCCGGACCCAGGCCGTCACGGCCGCCGCCGCGCCCTTCCGGATCTGGCGACCCGGGAGGTTCACGCCGGACATGCGGGTCTGGGCGGTGAAGGGGACGAACTCGGCGCTCGCCAGCTCGCCCGCCTCCCGCTCGCGCAGGCCGTAGGCACTCTTCGCGAGAACGACGATCGAGCGGCCCTCCGGGGTCTCGTCCGCGAGCGAGGAGAGCTGCGCCGCATCGGCCAGTACGGCGACGGGCTGGTCACCCACGGGAAGGAGCTCGCTCGCCTGGCGGTTGCCGAGCGTGATCGTGCCGGTCTTGTCCAGCAGCAGCGTGGTGACGTCGCCGGCCGCCTCGACGGCCCGGCCGGACATCGCCAGCACGTTGTGCTGCACGAGCCGGTCCATGCCGGCGATGCCGATGGCGCTGAGCAGGGCGCCGATCGTGGTCGGGATCAGGCAGACCAGGAGGGCGATCAGGACGAGGATGCCCTGGTCGGCGTGGGAGTAGACGGCCAGCGGCTTGAGCGTCATCGTGACCGCGAGGAAGACGATCGTGAGCGACGCGAGCAGGATGTTGAGCGCGATCTCGTTGGGCGTCTTCTGTCGGCTGGCACCCTCGACGAGCGCGATCATCCTGTCGATGAAGCTCTCGCCGGGCCTGGTCGTGATCTCCACGACGATCCGGTCCGAGAGCACCTTGGTGCCGCCGGTGACCGAGCTCCGGTCCCCGCCCGACTCCCGGATCACCGGTGCGGACTCACCGGTGATGGCGCTCTCGTCGACGGCGGCGACGCCCTCCACGACGTCGCCGTCACCGGGAATGACCTGGCCCGCCTCGATCACGACGCGGTCGCCGAGCGTCAGCGCCACGGCGGGCACCTCGCGCTCGGTCCCGTCGGCCTGGAGCAGCCTCGCCGTGGTCTCGGTCTTGGCCCGGCGCAGGGTCTCCGCCTGGGCCCGGCCGCGACCCTCGGCGACGGCCTCGGCGAGGTTGGCGAAGACGACCGTCAGCCAGAGCCAGGCCGTGATCGCGAACGCGAAGAGGGACGGGTCCCCGACCGCCTCGACGGTGCAGTAGAGCGCGCCGACCCAGACGACGAACATGACCGGTGTGCGCACCAGCCGGCGAGGGTCGAGCTTGCGCAGCGCGCCCGGCAGCGAGGCGGCGAGGATCGCCGGGTCGAGGACGCCGGCGGAGACTCGCGCGGGGTTGGTGGCGTTGGCAGCAGGAGTTGCTGTGCTCATGACGGATCAGAGACCTTCCGCAAGCGGGCCCAGAGCAAGGGCGGGGAAGAACGTGAGGGCGGCGACGATGACGATCACGCCGGTGAGCATCCCGACGAAGAGCGCCCCGTGGGTGGGCATCGTTCCGGCGTTCCTGGGCGTCGGCGTCTGGCCGGCGAGCGAGCCGGCCAGGGCGAGCGTCAGGACGATCGGCACGAACCGACCGAGCAGCATGCAGATCGCCAGCGCGATGTTGTAGAAGTCGGTGTTGGCGCTCAGGCCGGCGAAGGCCGAGCCGTTGTTGTTCGAGGCCGACATGAAGGCGTAGAGAACCTCCGACAGACCGTGCGGCCCGGCGTTGAGGATCGACGCCCGCGGACCGGGGAGGGCCAGGGCGATGCCGGTGCCGAAGAGGACCAGGAGCGGCATGGTCAGGATGGTGAGGCTGACGAGCTTGATCTCGCTCGCCCGGAGCTTCTTGCCGAGGTACTCCGGCGTGCGGCCGACCATCAGCCCGGCCACGAAGACCGCGACGATCGCCATCACGAGGATGCCGTAGAGGCCGGTGCCGACACCCCCGGGGGCGACCTCGCCCAGCCCCATGTTGAGGATCAGCAGGCCACCACCGATCGGGTCGAAGCTGGAGTGGAAGCTGTTGACCGCGCCGGTCGACGTCCCCGTCGTGGCGGTGGCGAAGAGCGACGACGTGATCACCCCGAAGCGCTGCTCCTTGCCCTCCAGGTTGAACAGCGTGTCGTGGTGCAGCTCGAGCAGCGTCACCGACGTGGCGACGATCGCGAAGAGGGTCGTCATCGCGCCGAGGATCGCCACCCCCTGACGGCGGTCGCCGACCATGGTGCCGAAGGTGCGGGTCAGGGCGACCGGGATCAGCAGGAGCAGGAAGATCTCGAACAGGTTCGACCACCCGTTCGGGTTCTCGAACGGGTGCGCCGAGTTGGCGTTGAAGAAGCCGCCGCCGTTGGTGCCGAGCTCCTTGATCGCCTCCTGGCTGGCGACCGGCCCGCCGACGATGTGCTGGGTCGCGCCCGTCAGGGTGGTGGCGTCGACACCGCCGGTGAGGTTCTGGACCGCGCCCATCGCGACGAGCACGACGGCCGCGACGAACGAGATCGGCAGCAGGATGCGCACGATGCCGCGGGTCAGGTCGACCCAGAAGTTGCCGAGCCGGTCGGTGCGCGAGCGCAGGAAGCCGCGGATCAGCGCGACGGCGACCGCGAGGCCGACGGCAGCGGAGACGAAGTTCTGGACGGCGAGGCCGGACATCTGGACGAGGTTGCCCATCGTCGACTCGCCCGAGTAGGCCTGCCAGTTCGTGTTGGTCACGAACGAGGCGGCGGTGTTGAAGGCGAGCCAGCTGGGGACGCCCTCGAAGCCGAGCGAGCCGGGCAGACGACCTTGGATCCTCTGGAGGACGAAGAGCAGCGCGACACCGACGGCGGAGAGGGCCAGCAGCGAGCCGGCGTACGTCCGCCAGCGCTGATCGGCCTTCGAGTCGACCCCGACGAGGCGGTAGACCGCCCGCTCGACGCGGAGGTCGCGATCGGTGGTGAAGACCCACGCCATGTAGTCGCCCAGCGGACGCCACGCGAGGGCGAGGGCGGCGATGACCAGGCCGACCTGGAGCAGGCCGGCGACGTTGTCGTTCATCTAGAAGCGCTCCGGGAGGACGAGGGCGACGACGAGGTAGCCCAGGAGCAGGACGCTGACGATCAGGGCGATCGCGGACTCGGCACTCATGGCCGGCGCACCTCCCGGGCGCAGCCGGCGGAGACCTGGCTGATCAGCAGGGCGACCCCGACGAGGGTGACGAGCATCTGCAGCGACTCCCCCGTGAAGGTCAGCCGGCCGAGCCGGTTGAGGACGAAGCCGTCGCAGACGGCCCAGCTGGTCACACCGAGAAGGCAGGCCAGGCGCCGGGGCAGGAGGATCGAGGCCGTCACGGTGACGACGAGCAGCGCACCGAAGACGTAGCCCTCGGGAACGCCGGCGAGCATCGTCGCCATGGTCACGGCGATGACCGCGACGGCGCCGAGACCGAGCCGGACGCCGGCATCGTCCACGAGGCGGCGGGCCTGCGGAGCAGGTGTTGTCGATGGGGACATGGGTTCAGTCCAGACCCGGCGTACGGCCTCCGGGGCGCTCCTAACGGGCCGCTAACGGCGCCTAACGAAGCCCTAACGGCTGTTAGGAAGTTGTTAGTACGCCGCGCCGGGGGATGCCGGGTCCCGACGATGGTCACGTGAGCGAGTCGTCCGAGAAGGTCTCCACGGAGAAGCCCAGCGCGTGGTGGAAGGTCATGTGCCTCACCGGGGTCGACTACTTCTCCACCCTCGGCTACCAGCCCGGCATCGCCTTCCTCGCGGCCGGCCTGCTCTCGCCGCTGGCCACGGTCGTCCTCGTCCTGCTCACCCTGCTCGGCGCGCTGCCGGTCTACCGGCGGGTGGCGGCGGAGAGCCCGCACGGGCAGGGCTCGATCGCCATGCTCGAGCGGCTGCTGCCGTTCTGGCGGGGCAAGCTCTTCGTGCTGGTGCTGCTCGGCTTCGCGCTCACCGACTTCATCATCACCATCACGCTCTCGGCCGCCGACGCCGCCGCTCACGCGGTCGAGAACCCGCACCTGCCGTCTGCTCTGTCGCACCCCATGGGGATCACGCTCTTCCTGATCGCGCTGCTCGGCGCGGTCTTCCTCAAGGGCTTCCAGGAGGCGATCGGGGTCGCGGTGGTGCTCGTGATCGCCTACCTCGGGCTCAACGCGGTCGTCATCGGCGCGGGCATCGTCGAGGTGCTGCGCAACGGCCACGTCGTCGGTGACTGGGGCAACGCGCTGCAGGCCGAGCACGGCTCGGTCTTCGCGATGATCGCGGTGTCCCTCACGCTCTTCCCCAAGCTCGCGCTGGGCATGTCCGGCTTCGAGACCGGGGTGGCGGTGATGCCGCACGTCGCGCCCGAGGAGACGGCCGGCCGGGTGCGCAACACCAAGCGGCTGCTCACCACCGCGGCGATCGTGATGTCGGTCTACCTCATCGCGTCGTCGCTGGTCACGACCTGGCTCATCCCCGCCGAGCAGTTCGAGGACGGCGGCGAGGCGAACGGCCGGGCACTCGCCTACCTGGCGCACCTGTATCTCGGGAACGGGTTCGGGACGGCGTACGACGTCGCGACGATCGCGATCCTGTGGTTCGCCGGCGCCTCGGCGATGGCGGGGATGCTCAACCTGATCCCGCGCTACCTGCCGCGCTACGGCATGGCGCCGGAGTGGGCGGGAGCGACGCGTCCGCTGGTGTGCGTGCTGACCGCGGTGGCGTTCCTCATCACGTGGATCTTCGACGCCGACGTCGACGCGCAGGGCGGCGCGTACGCGACCGGAGTGCTGGTGCTGATGACCTCCGCCGGCGTGGCCGTGGCGATCGCCGCGAGACGCGCCGGCCAGCGCCGGTGGGAGATCGCGTTCTGGCTGATCACCGCCGTGCTGACGTACACGACCCTGGACAACGTGCGGGAGCGCCCCGACGGCGTGAAGATCGGCGGCTGCTTCATCCTCGCCATCGTCGTGGTGTCGCTGCTCTCCCGGATCGCGCGGGTCTTCGAGCTGCGCGTCACCTCGATCTCGTACGACGAGCGGGCGGAGACCTTCATCCGCGACTGCTCCCGCCGGGCGATCCGGCTCGTCGCCAACGAGCCCTGGCTGGAGGGCTCCGACAGCGCGGCGGACTACCTCGACAAGATCCGCGAGATCCGCGACGACCACGACCTGACCTCCGACGCCGATCTGATCTTCGTCGAGGTGACGGTCACCGACTACAGCGACTTCGAGGGCGCGCTGCAGGTCCACGGGGTGGTGCGGGACGGACGGTTCCGGGTGCTGACGATGACGGCGCCGTCGGTCTCCAACGCCCTCGCGGCCCTCGCCCTGGACCTGCGCGACCGGACGGGCGTGCGGCCGCACCTCTACTTCGCGTGGACGGAGGGCAGCCCGGTGTCCCATCTGCTGCGCTTCCTGCTGCTGGGCACCGGTGAGATGGCGCCGGTGACGCGGGAGGTGCTGCGCCGGGCGGAGCCCGACCCGCGGCGGCGTCCGCACATCCACGCCGGATAGCCTTCGCGCTACGGGGTGGTTGGCAGAGTGGTCGATTGCGTCGGTCTTGAAAACCGAAGTTGCGAGAGCAACCGGGGGTTCGAATCCCTCACCACCCGCATGGCATCCACCGGCTCCACCGCCTCATCCCGCGACACCACGACCTACCGCCTCGCACCGCAGGTGCGGGTGCGGTTCGTCGGGCTCTACCTCGTCGCCCTGGCCGTCGTCGTCTTCGTCCTCACCATCGTGCTCGTCGCCGTCGACCTGACGCCGGACCTCATGCTCGTGGTCGCGATCCTCGGGCTGATCGGGCTGGGGGTGCTGGGCTGGTGGCTGAGCAGGCGGGCGTGGGTGATGCGCACGACCGCCGACGGCTACGAGGTCCGGCTGGTCCGCTCGGCCGGGACGAGGGCCGGCCGCTGGTCGGCGGTCGAGGACGCCGTCACCACCTCGCCCCACGGCATCGACTGCGTCGTGCTGCGCCTCAAGGACGGCGCCACGACGACCATCCCGGTCGGGCTGCTCGAGGTCGACCGGGAGCAGTTCGTCCGCGACCTGCAGCAGCGCCTGCAGCGTGGCCAGCTGCGGCGCTGACCGCCGGCTGGTCTTCGCCTGGTCTTGGGGCCTGGTCTTGGGCTGGTCGCACGGAGCGTGACCCCCGGCGCGTAACACTGGCGGCGTGGACGACGCTGCCCTCGACGCCCTGATCCTCACGGCCCGCTCGATCGTGCTCGCCGACCTCTCCGCACGGGGGGTCGACGACGCCCGGGCGGTCAGCCTCCTCGAGGAGGCGTGCAGCCAGCGCCGCTGGTGGGTCGAGCAGTGGCCGCGGGGCGCCGACTTCGTCGCCGGCCTGGTCGCCCAGGACGTGCAGGACCACCTCAGCACGCTGACCCGGTGGCCGATCTGCATGCTGGTCGAGGACGGCCACGACGAGCTGCCGATCCACGGCCTCCACATCGAGCCGGACATCGGCGGCCCCGAGCCGGTCTGGGTCTGCGACGAGGTCGGCGACCTGGTCGCACCCCTGGGCCATCTCGACTAGGGCATGGCTCCTCAGCGCCGTGTGAGTGTCAGGTCGGCTCCTGGGCACGTCTTGGACTCACCAGGCGGCCAGGACGACGAGGACGTCGCCGTCCTGCACCTGGTCGCCGGGGGCGACCTTGATCGCCTCGACGACACCG
This sequence comes from Nocardioides sp., assembly GCF_047607365.1. Taxonomy (GTDB): domain Bacteria; phylum Actinomycetota; class Actinomycetes; order Propionibacteriales; family Nocardioidaceae; genus Nocardioides. The sequence continues at coordinate 9,604 of NZ_JASGDD010000073.1, forward strand.
GGCGTCTCGGCGAGGACGGGGATCTCCATCTTCATCGACTCCAGCAGCACCAGGGTGTCGCCCGCGGCGACCCGCTGACCCTCGGCGACCTCCACGGCGAGTACGACGGCGACCAGCTCGGCCGCGACGAGCCGGCGTTGCTGACGAGACATGCCTCGACGCTAGGGCGTCGGCGCCAAGGCGGGCGTGCACGATTCCTACAACAAAGCGCCCGTCCGCTTGGGCTCCGGTCGCACGGCCTTCTCGCGCTCCTCCGCGCGGCGGCCGCGACGCCCGACCGCCCGACGGCCGCCACCGGACCCGGTCAGGGCGAGGTCGACCCGGATGACGACGTACCCGATCGCGAGGCCGATGACGAGGCCGTAGGTCACCGAGAGGACCACCTCGAGCACGCCGATGTGGGGATTCATGAGGGAGACCGAGACCGCGGCGGTGCCGGCGACGCCGAACGCGCAGACCCACCAGCCCTGACGGCGGCGGGCGCGCATGTGCGTGCCCCAGGCGAGCGCCGGGACGCCGAGGACCGTCTCGATCGGCCGGGGGAAGGCCCCGAGATGGTCGCGGCTCCAGTGAACGGTGTCGAGGGCCTGCGCGACGAGGCCGGAGTCGGCGTAGCGACGCAGGGCCTCGGCGTAGAGGAGCGTCACGACGAGGACGAGCGCACCGAAGACGACGATGAAGACGCCGCGGCGGCCGAGCCCGTGCAGGCCCGCGCCGAGGCGGTAGACGAGGGTGAAGGCGCACACGAGGGCGAGGACGAGGACGGCGTACTCGAAGCGGCTCACGTCCACCTCGGGCCGCCAGCCGAGCGCCGCGACGGCACCCCCGGCGGCGACCACGACGGCGATGCAGGTCTCGCGCGCCGCGGCGCGGACCCGGATCGCCGGCACGGTGATCACCATCCCGAGCACGGCGGCCACCGCGGCGACCGCGGCCGCGGCGCCGGTGTTGAGCTCGGGGCGGTCGAGGGCGAGCGTGACCACCCCCGTGACGGCCACGAGCGCGCTGAAGACGACCGGACGGCCACCGGTGCGGGCGGCGAGCGCCCAGACGTAGGCGACCGTGATGACGAGGCTGCCGGCGCCGCCGAGCCAGTCGGGGCCGAGGTGGCGGCCGTTGCCGAGCACGAGCGCGGCCAGGCCGACGACGAGCGCCCCCACCCAGATCGCGATCTCCGCCGGGCGCACCCCGCCCGGACGGCTGCCCGGCGCCGCGGCCGGCACCGGTCCCTCGAGAG
>NZ_JASGDD010000074.1:0-5183 GCF_047607365.1 Nocardioides sp.
CCCGTCGGTGCGCGGCGTCGTCGCGCTCGCGCCGTGGTTCCCCGAGGGCGAGCCGGTCGAGCCGTTGCGGGGCAAGCGGCTGCTCGCCGCCCACGGCAGCCGCGACCGGATCACGTCGCCGGACGCCACGCGGCGCTACGTCGAGCGCGCGTGGGAGATCGCGCAGGCGTCGTACGCCGACATGGGGCCGACCGGGCACTACCTCCTGCGCCGCGCCGACGCCTGGAACAGGCTCGCCCTCGAGGGGTGTCTCGAGATCCTCGCCTGACGGCCCCGCCTCTGGCACGCTGTCAACGTGGTGGACAGCCCCTTCGAACTGCTGATCAAGTCGCAACAGGCCGCCCTCGGCCTCGCCGCCGACACCCTCCGGCTGGTCCGCGACGTCGCGGCCACGGGCGTGGGTGGGGTCGCGGGTGTGGCGGGCAGCGCCGCGCCGCCCGAGCTCCTGACCAAGATCGCCGAGCTCTCCGCCTCCGTGACGGGCATGACCAACGCCATCACCGGCATCGCGGCGTCCACCGCGCAGCCGCTGCAGGACTTCATCGTCCGCCAGCGCGAGCTCGCCGACACCATCGCCACCCTGGCCGAGGCGCAGGCCGACCTGGCCGCGATCGTCGCCTCGCTCGCCGCCCGGCACGCCGAGACGGTGACGGCGCTGGAGAACCTCACGGCTCCGGTCTTCGCCGTGGTGGGCACCAAGGCGACCGCTCCCTCGACCCGCGCCGCGCGGGTCCGGCGCGCCGAGGTCGACAAGGTCAGCCAGTCGACCCGGACCACGGCTGCCACCGCCAGCACGGCAGCCGAGCGGGCCAAGGCGACGCGGGCGGCGAAGGCCGTCGAGTCGACCACGGATGCCTGAGTCGGACGCCGTGAATCCACAGGCACAAGCGCAGGAGATCCTCGCCCCGCCGGCGCGCGCGGCGATCTTCCTGACCCTGATCGTCCCACCGGGCCGGGAGTCCGCCGCGAAGGACGCGCTCGCGGATGTCCCCGCACTCACCCGCTCGGTCGCCTTCCGAGCGCCCGAGGCCGGCCTGACCTGCGTGACGGGGATCGGATCCGACCTCTGGGACCGCGCGTACGCCGGCCTTCCCCGCCCCGCCCACCTGCACCCGTTCGCACCCCTGACCGGAGCGAAGCACCACGCCCCGGCGACGGCCGGCGACCTGCTGTTCCACCTGCGCGCCGACTCCCGCGACATCTGCTTCGAGCTCGCCCACCAGCTGATGCGCCGGTTCGACGGGGTGGCCGAGTGCGTCGACGAGGTGCAGGCGTTCCGCAACTGGGACGAGCGCGACCTCCTGGGCTTCGTCGACGGCTCGGAGAACCCCGGCCTCCCCGAGGCCGACGCCGTCGCCCTGATCGGCTCCGGCGGCGACTACCCGGGCGGCAGCTACGTCGTCGTACAGAAGTACCTCCACGACATCCCCGGCTGGCGGTCGCTGACCGTCGAGGACCAGGAGCGAGCCGTGGGCCGCTCGAAGATCGAGAACATCGAGATCCCCGACGACGAGAAGGCTCCCGACGCCCACATCGTGCGCGCCTCGATCGACGCCCCCGACGGCACCGAGCTCCGGATCGTCCGCGAGAACATGCCCTTCGGATCCCCCGGCTCCGGCGAGTTCGGCACCTACTTCATCGGGTACGCCGCCGACCCCGGCATCACCGAGCGGATGCTCCGCCGGATGTTCATCGGCGAGCCGCCGGGCAGCCACGACCGCCTGCTCGACTTCTCCACCGCCCACACCGGCTGCCTGTTCTTCGTGCCGCCCGCCGACCTGCTCGAGCAGCCTGAGTCCTACGCCTGATGGCCTGGTCCGACCAGGCCCGCGCGGACCTCGCGCAGGCCTTGCGGGTGGCGTTCGGCCTGCTGGTCCCGGGCGCGATCCTGCTCGTCGTGGACCGCCCGGACCTCATCGTGTACGCCGCCTTCGGCTCCTTCGCCGGGATGTACGGCCGGAACCGGCACCTCCTCGCCCGGCTCCGGCAGCAGGCGATCGGTGCGGTGGTGCTGCTCTGCGGGGTCGGCATCGGGGTCGCCCTCGTCCAGCACGGAGCCTCCGACCTCACGCTGGTCGCCGCCGCCGCGCCGTTCGCGGTGGCCGTCTCCCTCCTGGCCGACCGGCTCGGGCTGCGGCCGGAGGGCCCCTTCTACGGCCTCTTCGCCCTCGGCGCGACGGCAGCGGTGCCCGCCGGGAGCGCCGAGCCCTGGCAGGCGCTGGGGCTCTGCGCCGCCACGGCCCTCTTCGCGATGGGACTCGGCGTCGCCGAGTCCCTCGTGCTGCGGCACGGCTGGATCCGGGTGCCCTGGGAGCCGATCCGGCCCCGCTCGGCCGGGATCGTGCACGCCCTGCGCTACGCGGTCGCGATCACCGGCGCCGGACTGGTCGGATCGGCCCTGCACCTGGAGCACGTCAACTGGGTGCTCGCGGGCGCCGCGGTCACGCTCGCAGCGGAGGACTCGCGGATGAGGGTACGCCGTGGCGTGCATCGCGTCATCGGCACCGTGGCGGGTCTGGCCGTCACCGTGCTCCTGCTCCTCGGGCACCCGGATCCGACGGTGCTCGCGGCGCTGGTGATCGCGTTCCTCTTCCCCACCGAGCTCTTCATGCACCGCAACTACGCGCTGGCGCTGGGCTTCTTCACCCCGATGATCATGCTGATGACCGACCTCGCGGCCCCGACCGACACCCGGACGCTCGTCGTCGACCGCGGCGCGGGGACGCTGCTCGGCGTGGCCGTCGGGATCGTAGTGGCACTCGCCATCCGCGACGAGCCGCGCGAGGCCTGAGCCCCTCGTCTATCGGCCCGGGAAGCGGTCCGGGTCCACCACCGCGCGCACCACCCGCCCCCGTCCCAGCTCGCCACCATCGGCCGCGTCGGTCGCGGTCACCGCGAAGGTGATGCGTCTCCCCTCGACCTGCTCGACGACCGCCTGCGCGACCACCCGCGCTCCGACGGGCGACGGCGCCAGGTGCTCGACCTCCACCCTGACGCCCACGGTCGTCCGCCCAGGCTCGAGCTCCGGTGCCACGGCCGCACAGGTCGCCGCCTCGAGGAAGGCGAGGAGCCGCGGCGTGGCGAGCACGTCCAGCGAGCCTGACCCCTGAGCCGACGCCGTGTCCGACGGCGTCACCTCGAAGACGAGAGACGCGGTCAGGCCGGCCGTCAGCCGCCCGCCACCCTCATCAACCATCGCCCCGCCTCCCGCCCGATGACGGTCCGCAGCCCGCCCTTGAGCCGAACGTACCCGTCATGCGACGGTATTCGAACCAGGACAGCCTCGCTGACCTCTTGGATAGGTGCTTGCGCCTCGTCCGCTGAGCCTTCCACGCCGCTCGCCTCTGAGCCGAGGAACGGTGCCCCACTTCGCCCAGAAAGACGCGGCGTCGCCCGGCGTGCCCTCCTAGCCGAGCGTTCGCCTGCAACGACCTCTATTGCTCGAGGGGAACCGCACCACCGATTGCAGCATCCAATGTCGCCACGTCGTTGCCTGGCCCGGAACCGAACCAGTCCAGCGATGCCCGCAAGGCCTCCTCGGCTACCCAGAGGTGGCGCTTGGCTTCCTTCTCAGGAATATCAGAGGGGCTGCCGTGGGCGATTCCATTTCGCACCTGGAAGAGCGTGGGGTGTCGGAGATGCTCCTCAAGGTCCTTCGGCGCCGCAACCTCCAAGAACACGCTGCATTCCCAAGGACTACCTCCGTCCGCGAGTGCTTCGAGCTCGCCGAGCAGTTGTTTGGATCCCTTCACGCTCTCGGTGTAAACGCAGTGTTCTGTCGCGCGCCCACAGCCGGCTCTGCAAGTCAGGTAGGCGACTCGCCGAGCGATGGCCAACGTTTGCGGAGATGTTCCGACGTCGTCCCGAGACAGCATTAACTCGACAGCGATGGCGGCGCACAGCAGCCCGAGTATCGCGTCGACTGAACGCACGCCAGAGTCCCACATTCGAAGCGCGCGCATCGCCCTTCGCCCGGCGGCTGACGGTTCTGGGCCCAGCTGCGCTCCGAGAAAGCGCAGGCCGTCCGATCTCTCAAGGGCATCGATCACGACTGGGCTGAACGTGAAGGGAACCGTGCCCCCGGCTCGTGTCCAAGCAGGGACAGCGATGGGGAGCCTGTCGCCGTCCAACAGCACGATGTAGTCGCGGGTCCCATCGGGGAAGTCACCGGGCAGGCCGAATCTGTGGGCATCCACGTTCACCCGTATGTGCGGCCGAGCGGAGAACCGCAAGATGGCCAGCGCATCGAGCGCCGTTCGCTCAGGGTCATCGACCTCATCGCAGTGGACCTCAACCGCCGCATCCGAACCCCACTCTTCGAGCCGACATCGTGCGTCAGCTTGCGCCGCTCCCATGGATGGCGTGGTTGGTTCTCGCTCAAGAGCCTCGTGCAGTTCGGATCTGACTACGTCGAACGGGATGAAGCGAACGGGTCCGAGCACAAACGGTCTCGCGAACTGAACTCCTGGTAGCCGATAGAAGTGCCTGCGCACGCCTCGAATTCCATCACGCTTCCAGCGTGTGTGGTGAGCAAGGCGTAGACCCTGCCCGTCGCTCTGAGCATTGTCGGCGGGCTCTCGTACCTTTTGAGCATGGCCCACCGAATCGCACCCGTCCAAGCTCACCCCACGTCGAGGGTCGATGGCTAAGAACGACCTCAAACTCGGCGAAAGTCGTGTCGGCTATGCCTGGGACCCGAAGATCGCCGAGCCGTACCCAGCGATGCTGCGTCACAGCGATTCGGGCGTCGAGTTGGTCGTTCCATTCGAGTCCGAACACGCGGTGCTACAGCGGAGGTACGTCGGCCCGGACATCAACTGGGGCGACGATCCTGATCTGACCAAGTATGACTACGAGCTTCCAGAGCATTTCTGGTTCTGCGACGCCCACGGGTTCGTCTCACTGGTTGGAGTGCGCGGGCGCAGCGTCGACCCCCTGGCTGGCGGCCCCACCACGCTTTCGGAGGCCACCATCCGAATCCGCTATGCGGTGTTCACACGAGCGGCCGAAGCCGAGTTCGTCCGGATCAACGGTCTCAACTCGCGGATCGAAGGTTGGGACTGCTGCACGAACTGGTGACAGTTTCGGTTAGGCCGCTTGGGTGGCGGCTGGCTTCATGATCAGCTCGTATTCGACAGGGGTCAATCGTCCGAGAGCAATCTGTCGTCGGCGTCGGTGGTAGG